>CAYPEE010000096.1:0-6552 GCA_964409665.1 uncultured Oscillospiraceae bacterium | reverse complement strand
CCGGGGGCGCTCCTGTGCGCGTTCGGGCGGTTACATCAGCCCGCGATAGAGTTGGGCGATCTCCTCCACGCTGGTGTCCCTGGGGTTGCCGGGACGGCAGGCGTCGGCATAGGCGGACTCGGACAGGAACTGCACGTCCTCCTCCTTCAGGATGCCCTTCAGATCGGCGGGGATGCCCACGTCGGCGGAGAGCTGTTTCACGGCGGCGATGGTGGCGTCGGCGGCGTCCCCGTCGCTCATGGCGTCGATGCCCTCCACGCCCATGGCCCTGCCCACGGCGCGGTAGCGCTTGCCGGCCACGGGAGCGTTATACACCAGGCCGGTGGGCAGGATGATCGCGCAGGCCACGCCGTGGGGGGTATCATACAGGGCGGAGAGGCCGTGGGCCATGGAGTGGACGATGCCCAGACCCACGTTGGAAAAGCCCATGCCGGCGATATACTGGCCCAGGGCCATGCCCTCGCGGCCCTCGGGGGTGTTCTGAACGGCGCTGCGCAGGTTGGCGGAGATGAGCCGGATGGCCTCCAGGTGGAACATATCGGAGATGGGGCAGGCGCCCTTGGTGATATAGCCCTCGATGGCGTGGGTCAGGGCGTCCATACCGGTGGCGGCGGTGAGGCCCCGGGGCATGGTGGACATCATGTCGGGATCGACCACGGCCACCTCGGGGATGTCGTGTACGTCCACGCAGACGAACTTGCGCTTCTTCTCCACGTCCGTGATGACGTAGTTGATGGTGACCTCGGCGGCGGTACCGGCGGTGGTGGGCACGGCCACGGTGAACACCGCGTGCTTCTTTGTGGGGGCGACGCCTTCCAGGGAGCGCACATCGGCGAACTCGGGGTTGTTGATGATGATGCCGATGGCCTTGGCGGTGTCCATGGCGGAGCCGCCGCCCACGGCTACGATACAGTCGGCGCCGCTGGCCTGAAAGGCGGCCACGCCGGTCTGGACGTTCTCGATGGTGGGGTTCGCCTTGATCTCGCTGTACACCTCATAGGGGAAAGAGGCGGCGTCCAACAGAGCGGTGATCTTGTCGGTGACGTGGAACTTCAGCAGATCGGGGTCGGTGGCCACGAAAGCCTTGGTGCAGCCGTGCCCCTTCAGTTCGGGGACAATGTTCTCGACGGCGCCCTTGCCGTGATAGGAGACAGGATTCAGAACGATGCGATCAGCCATGATACATACACTCCTTATTATAATTGTAATTTATGGGAATTTTCACCGGGTCTCCCGCTTTTCATACAGGAACTTCTCCGGCAGAGTGACCTTGAAGTCCGCCGCCAGACGCCGGAAGTCGTCGGGCTGGATGGTCTGGCGCTTGCCGCCGCCCATGGAGAGGACCTTGACCAGGATCTCGGCGGATTTCTCCACGGTATGCATCAGGCCGAAGGTCAGATCGAAGTCCTCGCCGGAGCAGAACATCCCGTGGTGGGCCCAGATGGCCACGTCGTACTGTTTCATCAGTTCGGAGGTGGCAACCGCGATATCCCGGCCGCCGGGGACCATCCAGGGCACCACGCCCACGCCCGAGGGGAACACCACCGGGCACTCGGTGGCCATCTCCCACAGTTCGCGGGTGAACGCCTCGTCGGTGAGGGGCAGCACGAAGGTGAGCGCGATGGTGTTGGCCGGGTGCGCGTGATAGATGACCCTGTGCCTGCCGCCGATGGCGAGGACCTTCACCTCGTGGTTCATCAGGTGGGAGGGCAGTTCGCTGGTGGGCCGTCCGCCGTTGACCAGGCCCCAGCAGATGCGGTAGTTTTCACCCCCGCCGTCCAGTTCGATGATGCAGAAGGAGTCCTCGGGCCGGATGGTCACATTGCGGAAGTACTTGCCGGAGCCGGTGACCAGGAAGTATTCGCCCGCCAAAGTGGGCACGGCGGTCCCGATGGGTCTCCACTCGCCGGGGTTCAGTTCCTCCGCCACGGAGGCGATCTCCTCCGGCCTGACGCGGTAGGAGAGGTTGCCGCCGTTGCGCTCGTGCCAGCCCTGCCGCCAGCCGTCGTCGGCCATGCGCATAAAGCCTTTGACAAATTCAGCGTCCAAAACTTTCATAAAAAATTCCTCCTTATTATTGGATTGATCCCCGCCCCGGGCGAGGCATGGGGTTACCGGGTGACGATGTCCACAGGGACGTTGAAGATCTTGGCCACCTTCAAAATGGTGTCGATGTGGCGGCCCGCGGCGGCGGCCATGTGGTGGGTGGGGCCGGCCTCGCTCCACTTATCGCAGAACTCCCTGGCCCCGCAGGTGAACCGGGTGCGCATATTGGTGTCGCCAAAGGTGAAAATGGGGCCCTCCTCGTTGACGCCCTCGGCCGCCACGAATTTGAAACGGCCGTCCCGGTCCTGGGTGATGCCCAGATAGGTGACGGGACCCGCGGGGGGATAGAACTGGGTCAGATAGCCGCCGCCGGTCTTGCCGTGGAACACGGGGACGATCTTCATGGTGGGCTTCCTCGCCTGGGAGATGTCCGCGTCGCCGGAGCCGCTGTGACCGATGATGCAGATGTCCTGGTCAAAGTCGATGGAGTACATCTCGGAGAGCTGGCCGGTGCCGGAGATGGTCTTGAGGATACTCATGGCCATGGCCACCTTGATGTCGCCCTCCACGGCGCAGGCGGTGCCCTGCTTGATGAGCATGGAGAAGGCGGGGATGAGCATGGAGTCCAGTTTGCCGGCCACCCCCTGGGCGAAACCGTCGTAGTGGGAGGCCACAAAGCCCAGTTTCTCATCCCTGACCCACTGCTCGAAAGCGACGACGTATTTGGCCATGTCCCAGACTTTCTCGACGGTGCCGCCGCCCTCGATCTCGAAGGTGTCCAGAATGTCCCGGGCCTTGGCCCGGATGGCGTCCCCGTCGGTGACGCCGTCTGCGATGGACCACATCTTCTCCCAGTCAAACTGCTTGGTGTACACCCACATCCGGTGGTAGAGGTTGGTCTCGTCGATGTACAGGTCCATCATGCCGGGGTAGGGCCGGCCGATCTGGGCGAGATTGGTATCCCGGAAACGGCGGCGGACCTGGGCGGCCCGGCACCAGTCCTCGATCTCCGCCTGGGCGTGGGGGTCTCCCCCCTCGACAACGCCGGTGATGACCGCGTGGCGCTTGCCTGCCCGCTCCAGATCGGCCACCATCTCGCCCACGGCGCCGCAGGCGTAGAGTTCGCCCAGCCAGGTGGCGGTGTCTGTGTTGGCGTAGTCGGGGGCCTTCTTCTTCTGGAGATTTACCAGTACCACCGGCACGTCCAGATCCCGGACGGCGGGGAGCATATTGTAAGAGGTGGCGTAGGTCAGAAGCTGGAGAATGACCAGGTCCACGTCGGCGGCGCGAAACTTGTCCCCGGCGGCCTGGGCCAGCTCCTTGGTGGTGACGATGCCGCCGTCGATGAGTTCCACGGTGTCCGGGATCATCGTTTTGAAGCGGGCGTACTGGCCCTCGAACTCGGGGACCAGGGAGGGGAACTGGGGCAGATAGGCGCCCAGGGCAATGGCGAACACGCCCACGCGGGCTTTGGTTTCCACTAACATGGCGTTACCTCCTTGATGTCAAAGCTGTTTTTAATGGCCTTTCGGGCCGTTTCCAGGCTGTCGAACTCGCCGCCGGCGATCATCTGGACGATCAGATTGCCGATGGCGGTGCCCTCCACCGGGCCGGCATAGACGGGCAGGCCGGTGGCGTTCGCGGTCATCTGGTTCAGGTACATATCCTGACAGCCGCCGCCCACGATGTTCACGCTGGTATAGGTCTTGTTCGTCAGGGCGGACAGGCTCGCGATGGCGTCTTTGTAGCACTTGGCGAGGCTCCTGTAAACGGTCTGCATGATCTCGCCCACCGAGATGGGGACCGGCTGATCCGTCTTGAGACAGTAGGCCTTTATGGCGTCGATCATACTGTCCGGGGCCAGGAAACCGGCGTCGTTGGCGTCCACCACCGAGGAGAAGTCCGCGGCGGCCTTGGCCTCCGCGATCAGATCCGGGAAGGAATAGGTTTTGCCGGCGGCGTATTTGCTGGTTTTGCCCTCCACATAGGCCACGCCGTTGAGTTCCCGGCGGATGGACTGGATCATCCACAGGCCCATGATGTTTTTTAGATAGCGGAAGCGGTACCAGGCGCCCCCCTCGTTGGTAAAGTTCTGAAGGCGGCTGGCCTCGGTGGTGATGGGCTCCTCATTCTCCACGCCCAGCAGGGACCAGGTGCCGCTGGACAGATAGACGGCCCTGTCGTCCCTGGCCGGCACCGCCAGGAAGGCGGAGCCGGTGTCGTGGGTGGCGGGGAGGATGACGGAGGCATTGAAACCCACCTCCGCCTGTATCTCCGCCGTCAGATCCCCGACGGCGGTCCCCGGCATGGACAGCTCCCCGAACAGTCTGGCGGGCAGTCCCATCTTGGTGATCAGGGACAGGTCCCAGGTCTTCTCCGCCGCGTTCACCAGATTGGTGGAGGTGGCGTTGGTGTACTCCTGCTTTTTCACCCCGGTAAGGCGGTAATTAAAGTAGTCGGGGATCATGAGCAGGGACTCCGCCGCCGCCAGCTGTTCCGGATTCTGGAGCCGCTGGGCGATCAGCTGATAGATGGTGTTGAAACTCTGTTTCTGGATGCCGGTGCGGCTGTAGAGAAACTCCGGCGGGGCCAGTTCGGAAACCACCTTGTCCATACCCTCGGTACGGCTGTCCCGGTAGGCCACGGCGTCGCCGATCTGATTGCCGCCGCCGTCCAGCAGGACGTAGTCCACCGCCCATGTGTCGATCCCGATGGTGCCAGGGATCTTGCCGACGGCTTTGCAGGCTTTGAGCCCCCCCACAATGCCTGCCCACAGGTTGTCCATGTCCCAGCAGTCGTGGCCGTTCCGGCGGACCTGCCGGTTGTCGAACCGGTAGACCTCCTCCAGCGCCAGCTTCCCGTCCTGTACGCTGCCTAGGATGTGCCGGCCGGAGGAGGCACCGATGTCGATGGCCAGGTAATATTTTGGCATACTCCCACTCCTCTCATTTGAAAATATCTGAAATTTTATACAACTATCATAAAGGAAAAGCGGACGGGAGGCAAGGACTTTTTCACAAAAAAATCAGGACGTTATCCGCGCTTTCCGATCCCCCGCGATATACCGCTCCCGGCGCCGCCCACATCTTTGACGGCGTGTCACGAGGTCCCGCCCGCCGGGGAGAGTTCCGCCGGAAGAACGGCTGCCCTGTCACGCCAGGGAGCCCATGGGGTCCCAGGGGTTCAGTTCGATCACGTCGGTGTCGATGACGGCCCGCTGCGCGTCGGTCAGGTACTTTTTGTTGACCACCACCTGATACAGATACTCGTCGAACCAGGCGTCGCTCATGACGTAGTAGCCCTTCTGTCCGGGGTCCTCGCCCCAGCTGTTCTCCACCCGCCAGCGGGTGGGTCTGCCGCTGTCGTCCAGGTTCACCCCCTGGAAGACCATGGCGTGGGTCATCTGGCTCTGGCCGTAATCCAGCCGCTCCGCCTTGGTCATGCCCAGCCTGATCTGGAGGGTGTTCTCGAAATCGTAGCCGGCGGGGTCCAGCAGACCGGTCTCCCGGTCGGAACAGGCGCCCACATCGCAGCCGAACCAGACCGGCTCCCCGTCCTTCATCTGGGCGATGGCGGCCGCCTTCAGCTCCTCGATGGGGAGATTGACGTAGCAGATCGGGGCGCCCTCCCTCACATTCCCCAGCATCTTCACCGTGTAGCGGCGGTAGAAGGGCTTGTCGGCGGTGGGGGCGTTGATGAGGCTGATGTACTCGCCCAGGTCCATATCCACATACTTTTTATAGAATTCCAGAGGGGTCAGGCCGCAGTCCCGGATGTAGTTGTCGTCTTTGTCCCGGACCTCGAAGTCCACGGTCTTGGGCGGCTCGCCCAGGCAGATGACCAGAACGCGGTAGACATCGCCCAGCATTCTCTCCTTTTCGGCGGTGAGGGCGGCGCGGTCCGCGCCCCCGGCGGCCATCCGCCGCAGGATGGCCGCGTCCCCCCGCAGCAACTGGGTCACGATGCCGCACATCTCACGGGTGGAGGAGGAGACCGCCGACTCCGGCATGGCGTACTTGGGGACCACGCCGTACTTGGCCACCAGATCGGCCATCATGTCCCACTGGCCGCCGTCACCGACGGGACTCGTCAGCAGGAAGTCCAGCAGGCGGCTGCCGGTGGGCTCGTCCAGGGTGTCCAGGATGTTCTCCAAAAAGTAGTTGGACTTCTCCAGCTTGTCCCAGAACAGCAGATAGTTCTGGGAGAGTTCAAAGTCGTTCAGGTTCCACTTTTTGATGATGCGGGCCCGCATCACGTTCATGGCGGCGAACAGCCAGCAGCGGCCGCTCTGTTTCTGGTTGGTGACGGGCCCCTGTTTCAGGGAGAGGGAAAAGACGTGGGTCTGGCGGCGCCGGGCGTTCGGATCGACGCAGCTCCGGTTCAGACCGTTGGCCATGACCGCGTCGCGGGCGGCCCGGTTGGACCGGTCGGCGTGGAACGCCCCTCTGTAACGGTCCAGCAGTTCCGGGGTGATGTTCTTGTTCATTGGGAGACCTCCTTTGATAG
>CAYPEE010000095.1:0-6848 GCA_964409665.1 uncultured Oscillospiraceae bacterium | reverse complement strand
CTCACCGTCCGCGGGGCGGACGGCGGGGCCCTTTCGCCGGCCCCGGGGCGGCGGTTCCCCCATGGGACCGCATAATATCACGTTATTATACCAAATCAAACCGCCCGGCGCAAGAGTGCCGTCCAGTTTTCGTCTCCCTCTTTTCGCCGCGATTTTTGCGTTGAAACCGGCGGCATATTGTGCTATGATGAAATTTGTATCGATGCCGCCATTTCGGAGGTGAGGCCGTGAAACCCAACGTACTGGTGATCTGCGGCCCCACCGCCTCCGGCAAGACCGCCCTGGCGGCCGCTCTGGCCCGGCGTCTGAACGGCGAGGTGGTGTCCGCCGACTCCATGCAGATCTATCGCCGGATGGACATCGGCACCGCCAAGCCCACCGCCGGGGAGATGCGGGGCGTCCCCCATCACATGATCGACGTGGCCGACCCCGGGGAGAACTATTCTGTAGCCCGCTATGTGGCCGAGGCCGTCCCCATCGTGGACGGCATCATTGCCCGGGGAAAACTCCCCGTCATCGCCGGGGGCACCGGCCTCTACATCGACCATCTCATCGCCGGGCGGCGGTTCGCCCCCTTTGAGGCCAGCGGCGGCCTGCGGGAGGAACTCCAAAACCAGGTGAAAACGGAGGGCCTCCCCGCCCTGCGGGCGCGGCTGGAGGCAGTGGACCCCGACGCCGCCGCCCGCATCCATCCCAACGACGAAAAGCGCACCATTCGGGCGCTGGAGGTGTACCTGTCCACCGGGGAGACCATCACCCGGCACGATCAGGAGAGCCGGGAACTGCCCGACCGGTATGCCCCCCTCACCATCGCCCTGAACTTCCGGGACCGGGCCGACCTGTGGGCGCGCATCGACCGGCGGGTGGACGGGATGATGGAGCGCGGGCTGGAGGCGGAGGTGCGCCGGCTCCTGGCGGACGGCGTCCCCCCGGACTGCACCGCCATGCAGGCCATCGGCTACAAGGAACTGGCCGCCGCCATTCTGGAGGGCCGCCCGGTGTCCGAGGGGGCGGAGGAGGTCAAACTCCGCTCGAGGCAGTACGCCAAGCGGCAGCTCACCTGGTTCCAGCGAAACCGGGACGCCCACTGGTATCTGTGGGATAAAATTCCAGATTTTTCATCCGCCCTCGCTTTTTCGACCGAACTCGCCATCGCCGGCGGTTTACAATAGACGCACTCAGGCCGGACATTCCGGCTGTAAAGAAAAGGAGCGCGTTAAAAATGAGTATTTCCACCGTCGCCGTCAGCAGACAGCCCAACATCCAGGACGCCTTTTTGTCCTCCGCCCGCCGTCTGGCCGCCAGAGTCACCGTGTTTTTGATGAACGGCTACCAGCTCCGGGGGGTCATCACCGGCTTTGACCCCTATGTGGTCGTGGTGGTGTCCGACGGCAAGCAGCAGGTCATCTACAAGCACGCCATCTCCACCATCACCCCGGAGCACCCCCTGACCATCGACGAGGCCTGACGGCCTCTCACAGAAAGAGAACCCGCGGAAAGGTCTGATCGCACCCCATGAAAGAGAGCAAACTGACCCAAAAAGTGTTGGTCGCCGTGCTGTGCATCGGCGTGCTGGCCTATCTGGCCGTGTACATCTTTCAGGCATGGCGGGACGATTTGGTCACCACCACCGCCTACTCCTACACTCAGACCGTGGGGGTGGAGAGCCGGGGCGTGGTGGTGCGCCAGGAGTCCGTCCTGCCCGGCGCCAGCGGCTACCTGGATCTGATCCTGGCGGAGGGCGAGAGGGCCGCCAAAGGGGACGCGGTGGCCCTCTTTTACAGCGATCCCTCCGCGCTGGACATCCGCCAGTCCATCCGCTCGCTGCAGTCGGAGATCGAACAGCTGCAATACGCCCTCAGCGCCGGCGTCTCCGACACGGCGGACGCCGGCGCCCTGGACGGGCAGATCGTGGACGCCGTCGTGGCGCTGCGCTCCCTCTCCGCCTCCGGCGACCTGTCCGCTCTGGACGGCGCCGCCCTCTCCCTGCGCACCTCCGTGTTCCGCCGGGCCTTCCTCTTTGAGGACAGCGCCGCCGGGGAACTCAGCCAGCTCATCTCGGACAAGCAGTCCCAGCTGGCCGACCTGACCCGCTCCATGGGCCAGGTGTCCCAGACGGTGTACGCCCCCTTTCCCGGCGTGTTCTCCGGGGAGACCGACGGCTGGGAAACGGTGTTGTCCCCCGATCAGCTGGACGGCCTCACCGCCGACCGGCTGGCTGAACTGCTGGACGAGCCGCACTCCGGGGACGGCTCCGCCGCCGGCAAACTCATCACCGGCTCCACCTGGTATTTCGCCGCTCTGCTGCCGGGGGGCGGCTCCGGCCTGACGGAGGGCGGCCGTTATTCCGTCTCCTTCTCCGACGGCTGGTACGGGGAGGTCCCCATGACGCTGGACCGGCTGGAGGCGGGGGACGAGCAGACGCTGGCCGTCTTCTCCGCCCGCTCCCGGCTGGCGGACACCACCCTGCTGCGGGTGCAGACGGCGGACGTGATCCTGGACGAGATCGAGGGCATCCGCGTCCCCCGGCGGGCCCTGGGGGTGGACACCGTGACCGAGGATGTCACCGACGAGGCGGGCAATGTCACCGGAACCAAAGAGGTCAATCACTACTATGTATATACCCTGGTCAGTTCCCAGGCGGAAAAGCAGGAGGTGCGGGTGGTCTACACCGCCGACACCTACTATCTGGTGCGCCCGGCGGACGAAAACGCCCGGGACCGCCTCCGTCCGGGGGACGAGGTCATCCTGACCACCGCCGGACTGTTCGACGGAAAGGTGGTGCGCTGAGATGGGCATCGCGGAAAACATCGCGAAGGTCAGGGCGAATATCGAGGCCGCCGCCCGCACCTCCGGCAGGGACCCCTCCGGGATCACTCTGGTGGCCGCCACCAAGACCCAGACCGGCGACACCATCCGGGCGGCCGTCGCCGCCGGGATCGCCGCGTGCGGGGAGAACCGGGTCCAGGAACTCACCGCGCACCTGGCGGAGGACGCCTATGGGGGAGCGTCCCTCCATTTCATCGGCCATTTGCAGACCAATAAGGTGAAATATGTGGTGGGCCGGGTGGATCTGATCCACTCGGTGTCCTCGGAAAAGCTGCTGCGGGCCATCGATCGGCAGGCGGAAAAGATCGGCGCCGTCCAGGATATTCTGCTGGAGGTCAACCTGGCCGGGGAGGAGAGCAAGTCGGGCTTTTCGCCGGAACAGGTGCCGGAAACGGCGGCTCTGGCGGCAAATATGGCGCATATCAGCCTCCGGGGGCTCATGTGTATTCCGCCCCGGGCGCGGTATCCGGGGGAAAATTTCAGATTTTTTGAAAATCTGCGCCAGTTAGCTGTTGACATAAGACATGAAATAAGAGATAATAAGGCAGAATACGGGATTCTATCCATGGGCATGAGCGATGACTACCCCGACGCCATCCGGGCCGGGGCCACCCACATCCGGGTGGGCACCGCCCTGTTCGGACCCCGTCCGCCCTTGCCTGGTACCGAATTATCTTGAAGGGAGATCTGTCTTATGAGTTTCATCGATGAGTTAAAGCGTCTGGCCCGCCCCTATGAGGACGAACCCGAGGATAATTATGAGGAGGATTTTGCCCCCGTGCCCAGCGCCCCCAAGGAGAACAGCCGGGACAGCGACCGCCGGAATAACAAAGTCGTCAACATCCACACCACCACCCAGCTCCAGGTGGTGCTGGTGAAACCCGAGCGCTTTGAAAACGCCTCCGAGATCGCTGATCACCTCCGTGACAAGCGCACCGTGGTCCTCAATCTGGAGAGCACCGACAAGACCATCGCCCGCCGCCTCATCGACTTCCTGTCCGGCGTGGCCTACGCCAACGAGGGCACCATCAAAAAGGTGGCCCTGAACACCTACATCATCACCCCCTATAATGTTGAGATCCTGGGCGATCTCATTGACGAGCTGGAAAACAACGGCTTGTACTTCTGAGCGGGGGGGATTGACCTATGTTGACGCCGCAGGAGGTGGCCAGCCGCTCTTTCACCCGCGCGAGTTTCGGCGGCTACAATATGTCCCTGGTGGACGAGTTCCTGGACACCCTGACCGATGACTACACCGCCCTCTATAACGACAACGCCATTCTGAAGAACAAGCTGAAAGTGCTGTCCGACACCATCGAGGAATACCGCGCCACCGACGACGCCATGCGCAAGACCCTGCTGGCCGCCCAGAAGATGGCCGACGACATGGTGAACGAGGCGGAGAAAAAAAAACAGGAACTGATGGGCGAGGCCGAGCAGGCCGCCGCCCAGCGGGTGAACGAACTGCGGGACCAGATCGCCGCCGAGGAGTACCGGCTGGAACAGGCCAGGGCCGCCACCGCCGCTTATGTGGACAAACTCAACGACCTGCACCGGCGCCAGGGCGAGTTCCTCAGTTCCCTGGACCAGCTTCTCCCCCCGGCCGCCCCCGCCCCCAAAGACGACCCCAGCGCCGAGATCGAGGCCTCCGTCTCCGCCCTCTACGCCGGCGAGGAGCGGGAGGAGAAGGAGGAGGCCGCCCCCGCTCAGCCCGCTCAGGAGGCGGAGTCCGACGGGGCCCGGTACGATGACGGCGGCCCGCCCGAACTGGACGAGGAGGCCACCAAGCGTTTCGAGGATCTGCAATTCGGCAAGGACTACCGCATCGAGTGAGCCATGATAAGCAGCGAAGGTCTCCCGTGGAAACGGGAGACCTTTTTTGCCGCGTGAGTACAATTTACAGACCGGTCAAAAATTGGACTTGATTTGGTCACAGGCGATAAATTATACTGCGGGCATCTGAATTGAGGTGTTTTTTATGAAAAAAGCGCTCCTGTCTGTCCTGATCGCCGCGCTTGCGCTGTCCCTGGCGGCCTGCGGCGGCGATGCGGGGTCGCCCCCCGCCCCCTCCGCGGAGGCCCCCCGCGTGGACATCCCCACCGGCACGGCCGTCGTCCTGTCCGACGGGGGGATCACGGTGGACGGGGAACCCATTCCGGAGGACAGCGGCGCGGCGGTGTATGCCGCCCGCGACATCGTCTTCTACCTGGCGGGCCAGGGCTTTACCTACGGGGAGGGGACCGGGGCCGACGAGCACAGCCAGGCCGAGGCCGATTCCCACACGGTGGTCCACATCACGAGGCCGGGGACTTACGTGGTCTCGGGCAGCCTCAGCGCGGGGCAGATCGCGGTGGATCTGGGGGAGGACGCGGAGAGCGACCCCGAGGCGGTGGTCAATCTGGTGCTGGACAACACGGATATCACCTGCGCGGTGGCCCCCGCCATCATCTTCTACAACGTCTATGAGTGCGGGGACAGGGACGACCCAAAGTCTCAGGTGGACACCTCCGCCGCCGGGGCCAACGTCTACCTGGCCGACGGCGCGGAGAACACGGTGAAGGGCTCCTATGTGGCCCACATCTACAAGTCCTATGAACTCAGCGAGGACGGCACCGAGGTGGTGGACAGCCAAAAACTCCACAAGTACGACGGGGCCCTCTACTCTAAAATGTCCATGAACGTCTTTGGCAACGACGGAATCCTCCACATCGAGGCGGAGAACGAGGGGCTGGACTCCGAACTGCATCTGACGGTCAACGGCGGCGCCATCGACATCGTGTCCGGCAACGACGGTATCAACACCAACGAGGATGGGGTGTCCGTCACCACCGTCAACGGCGGCCGGCTCACCATCACCGTGAACGGCTCCACCGGCGAGGGGGACGGCATTGACTCCAACGGCTGGCTGGTCATCAACGGCGGCGCCGTCCGCGCCTACGCCTGCCCCACCTCCGGGGATGCGGGCATCGACTCGGACATGGGCATCCTGCTGAATGGCGGCACGGTGGTGGCCACGGGGAATATGCTGGACGCCATCGACGGCGGGAGCGCCCAGAACTACGTACTCTTCCAGAACCGGAGCGGCGCGGAGGGCGCGGCCTACACCCTGAAGGACGCGGAGGGGAACGAGGTCATGGACGTCCCCACCGCCAACGCCTTCTCCATCCTCCTCGTCTCCTGCCCTGAGATTGGCGACGGCCTGTACGCCCTCTATGACGGGAACACCCTCGTCGGCTCCGCCCAGGCGGGGGCCCAGGGGGCCCAGGGCGGCATAGACGGCCCCGGCGGGCAGAGTTTCCCCGGCGGCGGGGAGCGGCCCGATGGGGAGCGCCCCCAGCCGCCGGAAGGCCAGACGTTCCCGGAGGGCCGGCAGCCCCCCGAGGGCGGGGGAGACCCCGGCCCTGAGGGCGCCCAACCGCCGGAGACCTCCGAGGCGCCGGACGGCCGGGGCGGAAACGGGGCCGCATGACTAAGGGGCGGCCCGAAGGCCGCCCCTGTCCCGTCATCGCTGATACTCAAATTCCAGGTTGTAGAGGCACACGTTGTCCCCGTCCCGGACGCCCAGATCCTCCATCCGCTGAAACACCCCGGCCTGCCGGAGTTTCCGGTCAAACCAGTTGCGGCTCTCGTAGTCGCTGAAGTTCACGTTGGCCATGAGCTGACGCAGCCAGGGCCCGTCCACCAGCCAGGTGCCGTCCTCGTCCCGGGTGATGTCCAGCGGCGCGGAGGCGTCCACCTCCGGGGGCCGCTCCACATAGGTGGGTTCGTAGGTGATCACCGGCGGCAGCTTGTCCAGCTCGGCGGCGGCGGCGTACATGAGTTCCCTGGTGCCCCGATGTGCGGCGGCGGAGATCTCGTACACCGGGCAGCCCGCGGCCTGCGCGTGTTTTCTCAGCCGCTCCAGCAGGGAGGGGTCCTCCATGATGTCCACCTTGTTGGCCGCCACGATCATTCGCCGGGAGGCCAGTTCCGGGGACCACCGCTCCAGTTCGGCGCGGACGGCGTCGAAGTCCTCGACG
>CAYPEE010000094.1:0-6882 GCA_964409665.1 uncultured Oscillospiraceae bacterium | reverse complement strand
ACCAAAAGCGCTTCTATTCCTGCCATTCCTTCTATTCCCTGGCCGATTTTGAGGCGCAGCCCTCTGTCCACAATCGCCGCTCCAACAGCTTACCGACGAGGCCCCTTCACTGGCGTTCCCCTGTCGATTTCGCTGTCCAATATGTTTGATAAACCTACAAATTCACGCGATCCCGCGCGAAGGAAACAGTTGCGGAGCGGAATAAAATATGGTATAATCCCCTCAAACCGCGCCCGCGGAAAAGGGGAGGTCGGTCGGATGCGGAAAAGAGCGCGAAAGATACTGGCGCTGGGCCTACTGTTCGGCCTGCTGGCGCTGGCGGCGTCCGGCTGCGGCTTCCAGACGGTGGACAACCTGTACGCCCTGCCCGCTCTGGCGAAGGAATACGCCGGCCTGCAGAGCAATATCGACGCCACCATGCGGGAACTGGGGGCGGAGTACGCCGTCATCAACTACGGCAGCAATACCTCCACCATTCAGCTGCTGGATCTGGATGGGGACGGCTCCCAGGAGGCCGCCGCCGTCTTCCTCCGGGTGACGAACGCCAGCGACGAGCGGCCCCTGCGGGTGTGCGTGTTCCGCCGGACGGGCGAGGACGACTACCGGCAGGTGTACACCATGGAAGGGGAGGGCTCCTCCATCAACTCGGTGGCCTACGAGGATCTGACCGGCGACGGAAACCAGGAGATGATCGTCAGCTGGCAGATGGGCGCGGGCGTCCACATCCTGGCGGCGTATGCGCTGAACCAGACCGACAGCAACGAACTGCTGCGTGAGACCTACAACGGGACCTATCTCACCGCCGACCTGGATCAGGACGGCGACCGGGAGATCGTGGTCTTCCAGCAGGACGGCTCCGGCAACGGCAATGACCGGGCGGAGTATTACGATTTCCAGGACGGCAGCATGGTGATGGCCACATCCGCGCTGCTCTCCCAGGGGATGCGGGGCGTGGTGTCCGCCAAGGCGTCCCGGCTGGCCGGGGGGAAGCCCGGCGTGTACGTGACCCTGGATCTGGGCAAGGGCCAGGTCACCGACGTGCTCACCCTGGCCGACGGCGCGCTGGTCAACCTGACCCGCGAGACGGATGGCGGCGTGAGCCGCTCCACCTACCGGGAGTACACCGAGGTTGGCCCCACCGACATCGACGGCGACGGCGTATTGGAGATCCCGGACCCCAGATTGCTGCCTCCGCTGGACCCCGAGAGCGATTCCCCCCAGTACCTGATCCACTGGCGTCAGTTTGACAGCCGGGGCAGGAGTTCCGTCCGGTGCGTCACCTACCACTGTACGGCGGACGGCTGGTACCTGACCCTGCCCGGCGGCTGGGAGGGGCAGATCACCGCCGCCCGGGACGACAGTCTCAGCGGCCGGGGAGAGCGGGCGGTGGTGTTCTATCACCGGTCCCGCGGGGAGTATCAGCCCTTCCTCACCGTGTACCGGCTCACTGGAAACAACCGGCAGGCCCGGGCCAGTCTGTCCGACCGGTTCACCTTCGCGGGCAGCGACAGTTCGACCATCTATTGCGCGTCCTTTGACCCCTCTGTGTGGAGCGGCGGGACCGACGAGGACGATCTGAAGGGGCGGTTCAGTATCATCACCGCGGAGTGGTCCGCGCAGTAAAAGGCCAGGAGGCGAGACGGAATGAGAAAAGTTCTGGTGTTGGAGGACGAGACCAACATCCGCAGCTTTGTGGTCATCAACCTGAAACGGGCCGGGTACGACACCATCGAGGCCGGCGACGGGGAGGAGGCCCTGGCCCAGATCCAGAAAAACCCGGACATCAAGGTGGCCCTGCTGGACATCATGCTCCCCGGCGAGATGGACGGCTTCGAGGTGTGCCGCCGCATCCGGGCGGGCAATTCCCAAATCGGCATCATCATGCTCACAGCCCGTACTCAGGAGATGGACAAGGTCACCGGCCTCATGACCGGCGCCGACGACTATGTGACCAAACCCTTCTCCCCGGCGGAGCTCACCGCCAGGGTGGACGCGCTCTACCGCCGGGCGGGCGGCGGCCCCGCCGCCCTCAGCCCCGACGAGATCAGCCAGCCCCCCTTCCTGCTGAACACCCGCAACCGCACTCTGGAGAAGGACGGCCGCCGGGTGAAGCTGACCCAGGTGGAGTACGCCATTGTCAAGCTGTTCATGGACAATCCCGGCAGAGCCCTCTCCCGGGAGGAGATCCTGGAGTCCGTGTGGGGCCGGGAATACGTGGGCGAACTTAAGATCGTGGACGTGAATATCCGCCGGCTGCGGGTGAAACTGGAGGACGACCCCCAAAACCCCGCCCATGTGATCACCGTGTGGGGCTACGGCTATAAGTGGGACGTGTGACGTTTCGTCCCCTTTGCGCGCAGACCGGTTTTTCCCCGGGGAGGAGGCGAGCGGAATGGGACAGGAACAGGAACCGAAACGGGAATCGAAACAGGGACAGGAGCAGGGACAGGAGCGCCGGAGAAAGGCGCGGGTCCACCGGAAGAAAAAGCCCCTCATCGACCAGCACCGGCCGGTGGAGGAGGAACGGAAGGAGCCTCCCCGGCGGAAGGTCCGCCTGCGCTGGATATGGCAGTTCGGCGCCACGGCGGTGGCCCTGCTGATCGTCGTTGTGGCCGTCATCATTCTGACGCTCTCCATGTACACCTACTATACCTCCTACATCCAGGCCGATCTGGAGAGCCGGGCCCAGACCGCCGCCGGCGTGTTCCGCAACTACACCGAGAGCAGCTACCTCTCCGCCGCACGGCAGTTCGTCAACCAATTCGAGGATAAAAACGTCATCGAGGTCCAGTTCCTCACCGCCGGCGGCCGGGTACTCCTGTCCTCCAACATGGTCATCACCGGCGCCAGCGTGAACAGTTCCGATGTGTCCGCCGCCATCTCCACCCAGCGGGTACAGACCGCCATCAGCAAGACGGAGAACGGTGAGGACGTGGCGTCCGCCGCCGCCCCGGTGATGTATGGCGGGACCGTGGTCGGCGTGGTGCGGTTCCTCACCTCCCTGCGGGAGGTGGACCGTCAGGTCCTGCGGATCCTGGCCATCTGCCTGGCCGTGGGCGCCGTGGTGGTGGCGATCGTGTCGCTGTTCGCCTCCTATCTCATCCGGTCGGTGCTGGACCCGGTCCTCCGGGTCACCGAGACCGCCAAGCGCATCGCCGCCGGCAGCTACGGCGTGCAGATGGAAAAACGGACCGACGATGAGATGGGCGAACTGGTGGACGCCATCAACGATATGTCCACGCAGATCGATCAGGCCGAGCGGGCCCAGTCGGAGTTCATCTCCTCCGTGTCCCACGAGCTGCGCACCCCGCTGACCGCCATCAACGGCTGGGCGGAGACCCTCTACAACGGCGAGGTCCGGGACGCCGCCGATGTGAAAAAGGGCATGGGCATCATTGTGTCCGAGGCGCAGCGCCTGACCCGCATGGTGGAGGAACTGCTGGAATTCTCCCGGATGGAGACCGGCCGGTTCAGCCTCTCGGTGGAGCCCATCGACCTGCAGGCCGAACTGGAGGACGCGGTGTACACCTATCAGGAGTTCTTCCGCCGGAAGGGGCTGGAACTGGTCTACACCCCCTGTCCGGAGGAACTGCCCATCATCAGCGGCGACCCGGAGCGCCTGCGGCAGGTGTTCTGCAACCTGCTGGACAATGCCGACAAGCACGGCGGCTCCGGCGGCCGCATCGACGTGTCGGTGGAGCGGGAGGAGGAGTACGCCGTCATCCGCATCCGGGACTACGGCCGCGGCGTGCCCGAGGACGAACTGCCCTACATCAAATACAAATTCTATAAGGGTTCCTCCAACGTGCGGGGCTCCGGCATCGGCCTGGCCGTGGTGGACGAGATCGTCACCGCCCACAACGGCGTCTTCGAGGTGGGCAACGCCGAGGGCGGCGGTTTCGTGGCCACCATCCGCCTGCCCCTCCACGAGGATGCGGTGTAACTTTTTAGAACTATTGTTCCAAAACCCCTTGCAATCAAACATTTGTTCTGATACAATCTCTGTGTGCGAAGGAGTTATCTATGCCAAAACATGACGTACAGACCTGCACACCCTATAAGACCTCCTGCGGCGGACAGGCGCTGATGGAGGGCATCATGATGCGGGGGCCGGAGAAACAGGCGGTGGTGGTCCGCAGGCCGGACGGCGAACTGGATGTGACGGTCACCCCGATCCCGCCCAGGAGTGCTTTCGCCAAGCTGCCCTTTGTCCGGGGGATCTTCATCTTCTGCTCCTCCATGGTCAACGGCGTCAAGGCGCTGATGCGCTCCGCCGAGGTCTCCGGCATGGAGGATCCGGAGGACGAGGAGCCCGGCGCCCTGGACAAATGGATCAACGACCATTTCTCCAGCGAGAAGGCCGGCGCCATCATCGTCACCCTGGCGGCGGTGCTCGGCATCGCCTTTTCGGTGGGGCTGTTTCTCCTGCTGCCCACCGCCGTCACCGGGCTCATCGGCCTGTTCTGGAAGGGGATGCCCCTGTGGTTCCGCTCGGTGCTGGAGGGCGTTTTGAAGGTGGCCATCTTCCTGACCTACCTGTTCCTGGTGTCCCGCGTCAAGGAGATCCACCGGGTATTTGAGTACCACGGCGCGGAGCACAAGACCATCTACTGTTACGAGAACGGCCTGGAACTCACGGTGGAAAACGTGCGGAAAATGCCCCGGCACCACCCCCGGTGCGGCACCAGTTTCCTGTTTGTGGTCATCGCGGTGTCCATTTTCCTGTCCATCGTCATCTTTACTCCGCTGAAGATCGAGAACACCTTCCTGCGGATGCTCCTGCACCTGCTGCTGCTGCCCGTCATCGTGGGGGTCACCTACGAGTTCAACCGCTATGTGGGCGGACACGACGGCGCTGTCTGCCGGTTCCTCCGGGCGCCGGGGATGTGGATGCAGAACTTTACCACGTTCGAGCCGGACGACTCCATGATCGAGGTGGGGATCGAGGCGCTGAAGCGGGTTCTGCCCGAACAGCGGGGCGCCGACGCCTGGTAAGGGGGAGAGGGGACATGGCCACCACCTACAACGAATTGTATCTCAACGCCCGCCGGGCCCTGAAGGCCGCCGGGGTGGACCAGGCCCAGCTGGAGGCCAGGGAACTGCTGTGCCTCGCCTCCGACAAGAGCCGGGAAAAGATGATGAACGACCTGCCCCTTTACGCCCCGGATCATGTGGAGGCGCGCTTTCTGGAACTGCTGGACCGCCGCCTGGCCGGGGAGCCGGTGGCCTACATCCTGGGGGAGTGGGATTTCTACGGCATGACCCTGGACATCTGCCGGGACGTGCTCATCCCCCGGCCGGACACCGAGACTCTGGTGGACCGCGGGGTATTGTTTGTCCGGGATCTGCCCGAGGGAAGCTGGGCGTTGGACCTGTGCGCCGGCAGCGGCTGCGTGGGGCTGGCTCTGGCCAATTCCTGCGCCAATGTGCGGGTCATCCTGGCGGAGTGGTCGGAGGACGCCCTGCGGGTCTGCCGGCAGAACATCCGCCGCAGCGGTCTGGGCCGGCAGGTGAGTCAGGTGCGGGTCAACGCCATGGACCCGCCCCCCCGGCTGTTTCGGGACTTTGACGCCATCCTCTGCAACCCGCCTTATATCCCCACCGGGGACCTGGACAAGCTGGACCCCTCCGTCCGGGACTACGAGCCCCGGATGGCTCTGGACGGCGGCGTAGACGGGCTGGCCTTTTACCGGGCCATCGCGGACCGGTGGAAGGCGGTGCTCCGCCCCGGCGGAAAGATGATGTTCGAGGTGGGTTTCGACCAGGCGGAGGCGGTGCGGGCCATTCTGGAGGAGAACGGCTACGAGGAGATCCGGATCGCCCTGGACCCCGCCGGCCGCCAGCGGGTCGTGGAGGGCGCCAGGCCCCGGCCCGACCTGTTCGCCGGTCTGGTACCCGACATGGACGAGGCGGCGCAGTAAGTCCGCTCTGCGGGACGCCCCCTTGGATGGGATAACGGGGCCGGAGTGCGGCCCCATTCAGCGAGTGTACTGTATTTTACGCGGAAGGATGAACGAACATGGCAGACAAGAAAAAACCGCTGGAGAACGCCGCTCCGGCGTCCGACAAGAAAAAGGCCCTGGACACCGCCATCGCCCAGATTGAGCGGGACTACGGCAAGGGCTCCATCATGCGGCTGGGGGAGAACGCCCACATCCAGGTGGAGACGATCCCCACCGGGTCCCTGTCCCTGGACATCGCCCTGGGCATCGGCGGGGTGCCCAAGGGACGCATCATCGAAATTTATGGCCCGGAGTCCTCCGGCAAGACCACACTGGCCCTGCACATTGTGGCCGAGGCGCAGAAACGGGGCGGCGAGGTGGCTTTCATCGACGCGGAACACGCCCTGGACCCCACCTACGCCCGGGCCCTCGGAGTGGACATCGACTCCATGCTCATCTCCCAGCCGGACACCGGCGAGCAGGGCCTTGAGATCTGCGAGGCCCTTGTGCGCTCCGGCGCCATCGACGTGGTGGTGGTGGACTCGGTGGCCGCTCTGACCCCCCGCGCCGAGATCGAGGGCGACATGGGGGACAGCCATGTGGGCCTGCTGGCCCGGCTTATGAGCCAGGCCCTCCGCAAGCTGGCGGGGGCCATCTCCAAGACCAACTGCATCGTCATCTTCATCAACCAGCTGCGGGAGAAGGTGGGCGTGCTCTACGGCAACCCGGAGGTCACCACCGGCGGCCGGGCCCTGAAATTCTATGCCTCCGTCCGCATGGAGGTCCGCCGGATCGAGGCCATCAAGAACGGCTCGGAGGTCATCGGCAGCCGCACGAGGGTCAAGATCGTGAAGAACAAGGTGGCGCCCCCCTTCCGGGAGGCCGAGTTCGAGATCCTCTACGGCGAGGGCATCTCCAAGTGGGGCGAACTGGTGGATCT
>CAYPEE010000093.1:0-6898 GCA_964409665.1 uncultured Oscillospiraceae bacterium | reverse complement strand
AGGTCTGGTAGTCGTCGGCGCCGAAACCGGGGGCGGGGTGGACGCAGCCGGTGCCGCTGTCCATGGTGACATACTCCGCCAGCAGCAGGCGGGAGGTCTTGGGCAGGAAGGGGTGGCTGGCCAGCATATTCTCAAAGAAGGCGCCGGGGTGGGTCTCGACGATCCCGTAGTCGGACACGCCGCCCGCGGCCATGACCTTATCGGCCAGGGCCTCGGCCACGATATAGATCTCCCCGTTGGCCCGGTTCTCCACCAGGGCGTAGCTGTCCCTGGGGTGAAGGGCGATGGCCAGGTTGCCGGGCAGGGTCCAGATGGTGGTGGTCCAGATGACAAAGGAGAGTTTGCTGCGGTCGATGTGGGGGAGTTTGCCCAGGTCGTCGTACAGGGGGAACTTCACATACACGGTGGTAACGGGGTCGTCCTGATACTCGATCTCGGCCTCGGCCAGGGCGGTCTCGTCGTTGGGGCACCAGTACACGGGTTTCAGGCCCTTGTAGATGTATCCCTTCTGATACATCTGGCCGAACACCTTGACCTCCTCCGCCTCGAAGGAGGGATTCATGGTGAGATAGGGGTGGTCCCAGTCGCCCAGGACGCCCATGCGCTGAAAGCCCTCCCGCTGCACGTCCACATAATGCTGGGCGAACTCGTGGCAGGCGCTGCGGAACTCGGGGACGGACATGGCCTTCCGGTTCAGCTTGTTCTGCTTGATGATGGCGCTCTCGATGGGCATACCGTGGTTGTCCCAGCCGGGGATATAGGGGGTGTAGTACCCCCGCATGGCGGCGGAGCGGTTCATAAAGTCCTTGATGGACTTGTTCAGGGCGTGGCCCATGTGCAGGTTTCCGTTGGAGAACGGGGGGCCGTCGTGGAGGGAGAACAGGGGCTTGCCCTCGTTCTTCTTCAGCAGTTCATGGTAGACGTCGAGCTTTTTCCAGTTCTCCAGCATCTCCGGCTCGCGTCCTGGCAGGCCGGCCCGCATGGGGAAGTCCGTTTTGGGCAGATGGACGGTCTGGTTGTAGTCCATGGTGAGTCCCTCCGTTTATATAGAATGATTGGATATACGCGGCGCCGGGGCAAGGCCCCGCAAGGTCTCCCCCCGCAGAGGGAACCATCGGCCGTAAGGCTGACGGATGAGGGGGCGGCGAGGACTTTGCCCCGTTTTTTCGGGCACAGGATGCGCACCCTCAACGGCGGCAAATCAAAAACGCCCTTGTCTCCATGAGAGACAAAGGCGCGAACCTCTGCGGTACCACTCCCGTTGCCGGAATTTCCTCCGGCCCCTCGACCGCCCGGTAACGGGGGCAAACGGCGGAGCCTACTGACCTTGCGGCGTTGGGTCCGCGGCTCACAGGGGATCTTCACCGGGTCCGCCCCGCCGCTCTCGCACCATACAAGCGGCTCTCTGAGAGGTTTTTGCCGGCTACTCATCCTGCTCACAGCCTTTGAACTATCTTATATTATCCGCCAAAAGGCGGTTTGTCAACCGTTTTTCTCCACAAAAACCGCCGGCGCGGGGGCAGCGGCGGCGGTTTTTTGCACATTGTCCGGCGGGGCGGCGGCGCTCACCGTCTCCGGGCGCACCGCAGGGCCACCCAGCCCTTCCGCGCCAGCCGTCTGGCAACGGTAAATCCGTTTTGCTCCAGGGCGGCGGTCACCTCTCCCTCCCGCTCGTCCAGGACGCCGGAGCAGAGGAACACCCCGTCCGGGGTCAGGAACTGCCCCGCCACGGCGGACAGGGGGATGATCACGTCGGCCACGATATTGGCCAGCACCACTTTGTTCTGCCCCCGGCCCAGCCGGACGGACAGGACGCGGTCGCTGAGCACGTCCCCCGCCAGCACGGTGAGCCGGTCGGGGCCGATGCCGTTCAGAGCGGCGTTTTCATAGGCCACGTCCACCGCCTTTGGGTCGATGTCCACCCCGATGGCCCGCTCGGCCCCCAGGGCCAGGGCGGCGATGGCCAAAATGCCGGAACCGCAGCCCAGGTCCAGCGCCGCGCATCCCGGCTCCACCGCGTCCTCCAGCAACTCCAGGCACAGCTGGGTGGTGGCGTGGGAGCCGGTGCCGAAAGTGAGGCCGGGGTTGAGGTACAAAGGCGTGCGCCCGTCGGGGACGGGCTCCCCCCGCATCCACTCCGGGACGATGTAGATCCGCCTGCCCACCGGAATGGGCCGGTAGTATTTCTGCCAGGAGGTGGCCCAGTCCTCCTCCCGGAGGGAGACGGTCCGGGGCTCATACCGCTCCAGGCCCCGGAGATACCCCCGGAGCTGTTTTTGTCCCTCCTCATTGTCGGGCACATAGAACTTCACCCGGCTGACGCCCTTCATCCGGGCCAGCAGTTCCCCGTCCACATAGTCCCAGCTCTGCCGGTTCTGCTCCAGAAAGCGGAGGAACTCCTGCTCCTCCTCCACCACAAGGCCGGTCATGCCGTTTGCGGCGAGGGTCTCGCACACGGGATCGATCTGCTCCGCCGGGACCGGCAGAGTGACCTCCAGCCATCGTTCGCTCATACCGTGTTTCCTCCAGTCAGTCGTGCCGCTCGGACCCGTCAAAGGTCTCGCAGAACCGGGCGGAGAAGGCGGGCGGCTCCCCGTGCAGATACAGATGGGACACGTCCCCGAAGGCGATCGTCCGGAAGGAGGCGATCCCCTCCCGGCGCTCCTCGGTGACTACGGTGGTCACCGAGGACGGCGCGGCGCACAGGCCGTGGAGCAGCGGCATGGGGGACACGCTCAGCAGGTGGCTCAGCAGCATGGTCTCCACCCCGAAGTGGCAGAACAGGGCGACGGTGTCCCGGTTGGGCCGCTGCGCGCGGTAGAGCCGTCCCTCCCGGACGTAGCCGTGGCGGGCCAGAAGCCCGTCCAGGCCGGCGGTCACCCGGTCGTACTCCTCCTTGACGCGGGCCTCCTCCAAGAGGGGGTGGCGGTACCACCGGCCGGCGGAATAGAACTCGTCCAGCGGCGTCCAGTCCTGGGGCAGCCAGTCCCATGGGACCCGGCGCCGGCCGCCGGCGTCCGGCCGGAGGATAGGGGCATGGAACTCCCGCAGCCAGTCTAACTCCTCCGCCTGACGGCCCACGCGGGCCAGGGTGGGGGCGGCGGTGTCCTTGGCCCGGCCCAGCGGGGAGGTGTAAAAGGCGGAGATGTCCAGCCCGGACAGCCGCTCCGCCAGATAGTCCGCCTCCCGGCGGCCCTTCTCGGTCAGGGCGTCGTTCTCATAGTCGGGGTCGCCGTGGCGGATCAACAGCAGTTTCATCCCCTCACCCCTTCACCCGGGCCGACAGTTCCGCCAGAGTGACCTCGTATGCCTCAAGCTGATGGGGCAGGGCGGGGACGGTCTCCGGCGGCTCCCAGCCCTTGCCGAGGAAGATCCGCCGGAGGATCAGTTCCAGCAGTTCCGGGTTCTTCACCAGCACCGGCCCGGTCAGATGGGTGGCGAACAGATTGCCCTCCATGTAGCCCTCCGGGCCGCCTTTGGCCTGGTTGCCGAACCCCAGGGTCAGCCTGTCAAAGAGCGGCGTGACGACGCCGGAGGTCACCGAGCATTTGTTCATAAATCCCACCACGGGCCGCTCCAGCAGGGGGCTGTGGGCGATCACGTCCACCGGGTCCCGCGTTTCGGTCTCCACGGTGGTAAAACCGGCGAGGCCCAGACCGGGCCAGACCCTGCCCGCCGCGTCGGTGACGGACTCCCCCAGCAGTTCCATGGCCCCGCCGGTAAAGAGGGCCACCGCGCCGCCCTCCACGGCGGCCCTCAGCCTGTCCCCGTAGGGCCGGAGGGCATCTGACGCCAGCTTTTGGGCCCGCTCGGTGCCGGCGCCCATATAGAGGAAGTCCGCGCCGGTAAAATCCAGTTCGTCCTCAAATACGGCGGTCCGCACCGTGACCGCGGCGCCCAGCCTCTCCATCTGGCGGCGCAGGACGGCCACGTTGGCGTACTCCCCGTACAGGCTCATCACGTCCGGGTACAGATGGATAATCCTTACTTCCCGATCCATGCGCGTCACCTCTTTCCACGGGTCAGCAGCTTGTCCCGGTCGGAGAAGCAGGTGACCACATACAGGGGCAGGGTCTCCGGGAGGGCGCTCCCCCGGTCCAGCAGTTCCACGCCCTCCTCCACGCTGCCGCGGACCTCCACCTTTTCGGGGGGCACGGCGGTAAAGTCGAACCGGAGGGCCAGATCGTTGGCGTACTTCCCGCACAGAATGACCTCTTTGATGTGGGGGGCGTCCAGCAGATCGAAGTCGATGTCCCACAGCCAGGAGGTCTCCCCGGTGAAGTACTTCCGGCTGATGGCGTCCACGATGACCATGACCACGCAGTCGGTCCCCTGGGCGCGGATATACTCCAGGTTGGTGTCGTAGGCCACCGAGTTCTCATGCTTGGAGGTGAGCAGGGTGCCCTTCCGCTCCCCCAGGGTGAAGGTGACCATTCGGCCGTTCTTCAGGATATAATTGCTGATGACCCCGGCGATGGTGTCCCCGTCCACCCCGGCCAGGGCGCAGGCGGACCAGGCCGCCAGAATATTATACACGTTGTAGATGGACTTGAACGCCAGCTGGATGTCGGTCTCGCCGTTGACGGTGAGCCTGCCCTCCTTCAGGTCCAGCGCCGTCCCGGCAAAATCCGGGGCGTGCCGCGCGTAGCCGCACGCGGCGCAGCGGTAGTGCCCGATATGGGCGTAGTGATAGCAGCTGTACTCCATGGGGGCGCCGCAGACCGGGCAGCGGGCGCCGTCGTGGTAGACGCCGCGGTGCTCTCTGGTGCTGACGGAACACTCCTCCAGGCCGAACCACTTGACCTTGGCGGGATCCCGGCCGATGGCGAAACGGGAGACCAGGGGGTCGTCGGCGTTGAGCACCAGCGTGGTGTCCGGGTGCAGGGCGGGCTCGATGGCGGCGTACACCCACTCGGGGTGGCCGTTGCGGGTGAGCTGGTCCCGGTACAGATTGGTGATGACGAAGTGGGTGGGGTGGAACCACTGAAAGCTGTATTTGGCGTACCGCTCGTCGCTCTCCAGTAGCAACACGTCCCCCCTCACCCAGCCGCCCGGAGTGGAGTTGGCCAGCAGGAGGGTGGTCACCCCCTCGATCTGATTGGAGCCCTCCTTGTTGTAGATCACCTTCCTGCCGGCGGCGGTGAGGATGGCGGCGATCATCTCCACCGTAGAGGTCTTGCCGTTGGAGCCGGTGACGGCGATGACATAGGGGGGCAGTTCCAGCCGCCCCAGGACGTCGGGGCACAGTTTCAGGGCGATGTGCCCCGGCAGGGAGCTGCCTCTGCCGATGAGCCCGCCCGCGAACCGCAGGATCTTGCAGGCCAGGATAGCCAGCCATTTTCTCATGGTAACACCCTATTTCTTCTCTAAATAGATCATCAGCGCGGCCACGTCCGCCGGGGACACGCCGGAGATCCTGCCCGCCTGGCCGATGTTCAGGGGCCGGATTTTGTCCAGTTTCTGCCTTGCCTCCAGCCGCAGGCCCCGCATGGACAGGTAGTCGATGTCCGGCGGCAGGGGGCGGTCCTCCAGCCGGCGCATCTCCTCCACCTGCCGGGTCTGGCGCCGGATGTACCCCTCATATTTCACCGAGATCTCCACCTGCTCCGCGATTTCCCGGGAAAGGGCGGGCCGGGCCGGGTCGAAGGGGGCCAGCCCGGCGTAGCCGATCCCGGGCCGCCGCAGCAGGTCGATAAGCCTTGTCCCGCGGGGGCAGGGGGGTTCCCCTCTGGACTCCAGAAAAGCGTCCAATTCGGGGGACGGCGGGGCGCCGGTGTGCTCCAGCCGCCGGATCTCCCGCTCTACGGCGGCGTATTTCTCCTCGACCCGCGCCAGCCGCTCTTTCGACACCAGCCCCACCCGGCAGCCGATGGCGGTGAGCCGCTGATCGGCGTTGTCGTGCCGGTGGAGGAGCCGGTACTCGGTGCGGGAGGTCATCACCCGGTAGGGCTCGTTGGTGCCCTTCGTGACCAGATCGTCGATGAGCACCCCGATGTACCCGTCCATTCGGGTGAGGATCAGGGGCGGCTCGCCCTTCAGCTTGAGGGCGGCGTTGACCCCGGCGACCAGCCCCTGGGCGGCGGCCTCCTCATAGCCGGAGGAGCCGTTGAACTGCCCCGCCCCGTAGAGGCCGGGGAGTTTTTTGCACTCCAGGGTGGGCAGCAGTTCGGTGGGGTCCACGCAGTCATACTCGATGGCATAGGCGGCCCGAGTCATCTCGGCGCGCTCCAGACCGGGGACGGTGTGGAGCATTTTCAGCTGCACCTCCTCCGGCAGGGAGGAGGAAAAGCCCTGCAAATACAGTTCCTCGGTATTCAGCCCCATGGGCTCCAAAAAGAGCTGGTGCCGGGGCTTGTCCGGGAATCTCACCACCTTGTCCTCGATGGAGGGGCAGTACCGGGGGCCGACCCCCTCGATGGCCCCGGTGAACAGCGGGGAGCGGTCCAGATTGTCCCGGATGACCTGATGGGTGGCCTCGCTGGTGTAGGTGAGCCAGCACACCGCCCGGTTTTCCGGGGAAATATCGGTGGCGTAGGAGAAGGGCGGGGCGTCCGGGTCCCCCTCCTGCCGTTCCATTTTGGAGAGATCCACGCTCCGCCGGTGGACGCGGGGCGGTGTGCCCGTCTTGAACCGCCGGAGAGACAGCCCCAGTCCTCTGAGGCAGCCGGTCAGCGCGGTGGCGGCGGCCATGCCGTCGGGCCCGGAGGTCCGGACGACCTCCCCCACGATGGTGCGGCCCCCCAGATAGGTGCCGCTGGCTACGACGGCGGCCCTCACCCGATAGGTGGCCCCCGTGGCGGTGCGCACGGCGGAGACGCATCCGTTCTCCGTCAGGATCTCCGTCACCTCCGCCTGTTTTACCACAGGTTTTCCTGGCGCTCCAGAGTGTGCTTCATGA
>CAYPEE010000092.1:0-6910 GCA_964409665.1 uncultured Oscillospiraceae bacterium | reverse complement strand
CATTGACGCGGGAACTGCCCCGCGCAGGTGGTCTTCGCGCATCCTCCAACGTCGCCCGCCGCGTTGAGTACCAGCTCCTCGTCCAGCGGCTGGACGAGGCCCCCGTGTCATGCCGAATAGGTATTGGCGGTCGTGTTTCCGCCGTGTCCGGTCCAGTCGGTGTGGAAAAACTGGCCGCGGGGCATATCGGTGCGCTCGTAGGTGTGGGCGCCGAAATAGTCCCGCTGGGCCTGGAGCAGATTGGCGGGCAGGCGCTCGATGGTGTAGCCGTCGAAGTAACTCAGGGCGGAGGAGAAGGCGGGCATGGGGATGCCGGCCCGCACCGCATAGGCCACGACCTCCCGCCACGCGGGCGTCAGACTCCTGATGGCCTCGCCGAAATAGTCGTCCAGCAGCAGATTCTGAAGGTCGGGGTCCTTGTCGTAGGCCGCCTTGATCCTGTCCAGGAACGCGCTGCGGATGATACAGCCGCCCCGCCACATGAGGGCGATGCCGCCGTAGTTCAGGTTCCAGCCGTAGGTCTTGGCGGCGGTGCGCATGAGGGTGTAGCCCTGCGTGTAGGAGATGATCTTGGAGGCGTACAGCGCCTGGCGGATGCGCTCGATGAACGCGGCCCTGTCCCCCTCAAACGCGGGAACGGTCCTGGGAAAGGCTCTGGCGGCCACCTGCCGCTCCTCCTTCATGGCGGAGAGACAGCGGGCGAAGACGGCCTCCCCGATGAGGGTCAGAGGCACGCCCTCGTCCAGGGCGGCGATGCCGGTCCACTTGCCGGTGCCCTTCTGGCCGGCGGTGTCCAGAATGTAGTCCACCACGCTCTCGCCCCCGGCGGTCTTATAGCCCAGAATGTCCCGGGTGATCTCAATGAGGTAGCTGTTCAGTTCGGTCTCGTTCCAGCCGGCAAAGACCTGACACATCTCCTCGTTGCCCATGCCCAGACCGTCACGCATCAGCTGGTATGCCTCGCAGATGAGCTGCATATCGCCGTACTCAATGCCGTTGTGGACCATCTTCACAAAGTGGCCGGCGCCGTTCTCGCCCACCCAGTCGCAGCAGACCTCGCCGCTGTCCGCCCTGGCGCAGATGCTTTGGAAAATAGGCTTCACATGGGGCCACGCGGCGGGAGAGCCGCCGGGCATCATGCTGGGACCGTTCAGCGCGCCCTCCTCGCCGCCGGACACGCCGGTGCCGATGTACAGCAGCCCCTTGCTCTCCACATAGGCGGTGCGGCGGATGGTGTCGTGGAAGTGGCTGTTGCCGCCGTCGATGATAATGTCGCCCTCCTCCAGCACCGGGAGCAGTTGATCGATGAGACTGTCCACGGCGGCGCCGGCCTTCACCATCATCATCACCTTCCGGGGCCTGGCCAGGCTGCCCGCCAACTCCCGGAGGCTGTGGCAGCCGATAATGTTCCTGCCGGCGGCCCGGCCATGGACAAAAGCGTCCACCTTGGAGACGGTGCGGTTGTAGACGGCCACGGTGAACCCCTTGGACTCCATGTTCATGGCCAGGTTCTCGCCCATAACGGCCAGACCGATGAGGCCGATGTCTGCTTTCTTCATTGCCGTACTCCTCCTTCCAAATTACCGCTGGACGCGGGCGTTCCCCGCGTAGATGTCCCAGATCTGTTTCTCATCGGCGGGCTCGGCGTAGTCGTTGAGGCTGCTGGCGGCCAGCACGCCGCAGGCCCAGCCGAAGTGCAGACACTGATCCGGCTCCCAGCCCTTGAGGACGCCGTACAGCAGTCCGCCGGTGAAACCGTCGCCGCCGCCGATGCGGTCCATGACGGGGATGGGCCGGGGCTCCTCCACCACCCAGCCCCCGTCGGAGAGCAGGATGGCGCCCCACAGATGCTCGTTGGCGGAGACGACCTGCCGCAGGGTGGTCCCGAAGAGCCGGGCGTTGGGGTACTTCTCCCGGACCTGGGCGACCATGGCCTGAAAACTGCCGATCTTGCCGGAGAGGTCCTTTCCGCCGGCCTCGGGGCCCTGGAAACCCAGGCACAGCTGGAAGTCCTCCTCGTTGCCCACCAGAATATCGGCCACGGATGCTATCTCGTGGAACGCCGCCGCCAGTTCCCCCTCGCGGCCCTTCCAGAATGTGGCGCGGTAGTTGAGGTCAAAACTTACCAGGGCGCCGTACCGCTTGGCGGTCCGGGCCAGTTCCAGGCAGCATCTGGTGGTCTCTGGACTCATGGCGGCGATGAGGCCGGACAGGTGCAGAATGGCCACGCCCTCCCGGCCGAAGATGCGCGCAAGGTCGAACTCGCCGGCGTCCAGAGTCCTGCCCACCTCGCCGGCGCGGTCGTTCCAGACCCGGGGGGCACGGAGGCCGAAACCGCTGTCGGCAATGTTGAACTGGTGGCGGTAGCCCCAGGGGCCGCCCTGGTCCACGGATACGCCCTCATAGGCGATGTTCCTGGCCCGGAGCTGGGTCCGGATGAGATCGGCTATGGGACTGCCCTTGACGAATTTGGTCAGCGCCAGGCACTCCATTCCCAGGGAGGAGGCCACACTGAGCACGTTGCTCTCGGCGCTGGTCGCCTGGAGATAGAAACGGCCGCTGTTGTGAACGGCCATACGGTCCTCAGGGGTGATGCGCACCCCCATGCTGGTAGGGCAGGCGATGGCGTAGCGGCAGTTCTCACGAAGTTTCAGGTCCATTTCTGACACGCTCCTTTTGATTTGTCCGAATCACAGCCGGAAATAGCGCTTGGCGTTATTGCAGCAGATGTCCTCCACCAGCCCGCCCGCGGTCTCGAAGTCGGCGGGATACATTCCGTCCTCCATCCAGCCGCCGATCAGCTGGCACAGCACCCGGCGGAAATACTCGTGCCGCGCGTAACTCAAAAAGCTGCGGGAGTCGGTGAGCATCCCCACGAAGTTCCCCAGCACCGACAGACTGGCCAGACCGGTCAGATGCTCCCGCATCCCGTGGTAGGAGTCGTTGAACCACCAGGCCGCGCCGTGCTGGATCTTGCCCGGGACCTCGCCGCTCTGGAAGGCGCCGGCGAGGGTGTCCAGCCACGCGTTGTCCGCCGGGTTCAGGGAGTACAAAATGGTCCGGGGCAGGCTGCCCTCCCGCTCCAGCGCGTCCATCAGGGCGCAGGCGGCGGAACAGTTGCCGGAGGAGGCCATGCAGTCGAACCCGGTATCGGGGCCCAGCTTTGCCAGCATTCGGCTGTTGGGACCGCGCACGCAGCCGAAGTGAAGCTGCATCACCCAGCCCAGCCTCCGATACTCTCTGGCGCAGTGGAGCAGCAGCGCGGTCTGCCAGCCCTCTGTTTCTTCTCCGGTGGGCGTTCCCCCCGCCAGGACGCGTTCAAAGGCGGCGTTGAGCGCCTCCTCGGGGAGCGGGCGGAACATCATGTAGTCCAGCCCGTGGTCGGCGGCCCGGCAGCCGCGGGCGTCGAAGTAGTCCGCGCGGGCGGTGAGCGCCCGGCGCATATCGGCGATGGAGGTGATCTCTATCCCCGCGGCCTCCTCCAGCTGTTTCACATAGGCGGCGAAGCCGGCCTTATGGATGTTCAGAGCCGGGTCGGGCCGGAAACTGGGGCATGCCTTCACGGGGAAGGTATCGTCGGCGGCCAGCTTCTCGTGCCACGCAAGGTCGCTGCAGGGGTCGTCGGTGGTGCCGATCATGGCCACGTTCCCGCTCAGAATGAACCCCCGCGCGGACAGGTCGGGGTCGCTTTTCAGCCTGTCCGCCGTCAGATCCCACACCGTCCGGGCGGTGGACGGATCCAAAACGCCGGCGTATCCGAAGTAGTTTTTCAGTTCCAGATGGCACCAGTGGTACAGCGGGTTGCCGATGGCCCGGGGCAGGGTCTCGGCAAACTTCTGAAATTTCTCCCGGTCGGGGGCGTCCCCGGTGATGTACCGCTCGTCCACGCCGTTGGAGCGCATGAGCCGCCATTTGTAATGGTCACCGCCCAGCCACACCTGCGTGATGTTCTCAAACCGCCGGTCCTCGAAAATTTCTCTGGGGTCGATGTGGCAGTGGTAGTCGTAGATGGGTCTCCCCTCGGCATAGCGGTGGTACAGCGTCCGGGCCGCGGGGGTGGTCAGCAGAAAATCCTCGTCCAAAAAAGTTCTCATGGCAGTCCCTCCTCACGCTATGGGCAGGCCCAGTTCCGGCCAGAACCGGGCGATGGCTTTGGCCACGCCATCGTTGTCGTTGGTGTCGGTGACATAGTCCGCCGCCTCCCGCAGGATGGGGCCGGCGTTGGCCATGGCCACGCCCACCCCGGCGGCCTCGATCATACTGAGATCGTTGCCGCTGTCGCCGAAGGCCATGGTCTCGGATACGTTCAGCCTCAGATGGCGGCACAGGAACCGCAGGGCCTCCCCCTTGTTGGCGTTCTTCGCATTGAACTCGATGTTGTTCACAATGGAACTGGTGATGGCCAGATTGGGAAACAGTCCGGGCAGCCGCTCCAGTTCCGCCGCCCGCCGGTCCATGTCCTTGAAAAACATCTGTATCTTCTGGACCGGCCGGCCCCGCTCCCGCAGGAAGATCCGCAGGTCCGGCACCGGACGCCGGGTGCTCTTCACCATGGCGTTGGTGCGGGGGTCGGAGATAAACTCGTCGATGCGGGCGTACATGGCCTCATCGTCATAGCCGAAACCGCCCAGGTAGCAGTCGTAGATTACCGGCAGCCTGTCCAACTCCTCAAAGACGGCGAAGGCGTCCGCCAAAGAGAGTTCCTCCCGAGCCAGAGTCCTGTCCTCCGCCGCGTCGTAGACCTGGGCTCCGTTGACGGCCACCACGTAGCGGACAAAGGGCAGGTCCCGGACCACCTGGGGCATACCGCCGTAGAAGCGGCCCGTGCCGGGGACGATGTGAATCCCGGCGGCGGCAGCCCTGGAAAGGGCCTCACGGTTCGCTGGCGAGATCGTCTTGTCGCTGGTGAGCAGGGTGCCGTCCAGATCCAGCAGAATGAGTTTGATCGCCATTTGACTCGTTCTCCTATTTGCGTTGTAGGGGCCGCCGCCCTCGGCGGCCCGTCTGCCGGGGTTCAGAACTTCTCCCTGTTGATCCAAAGGCCCAGAGCCGGGTTGGGGATGAAGTAGACCTCCTCGCCGTCGGGCAGGGTGTTATAGCCGTATTGGAGTTTGGCGGGGTCATAGCGTTTGACCGTCTCACCGTAGTCCGCGGCCCTGTAACCTACGCCCTCGATCTCCTCCTTTGTGATCTCCCTCACCGCGTAGGTGATCGTGAACCGCCCGTCGGAGGAGCCGTGGATCAGGTGGGCGGCGGCGCCCATGTTGTCCCGCAGATCCCGGTTCTCAGGCTTTCCAAATTCCTCCAGGATGCGGACCCGGCCCCGGTAGCCGTACTTGCGGATGAGGGCGTCCACCTGCATATCCTCCCCGAAGCGCCTTACGCCAGGGGCCAGCACGATGAGTTCCCCGCCGTCCGCGATGGCCATGCGGGTACGGTAAACCGCTTTGTTGCCCAGCCAGGTGGTCTTGAACTCGCCGGGGTCCAGGTATACCACGCACTTTTTGATGCCGGTCTCTACAAAGTCGATGTTCTTCTCCCGGGCCAACTCGATGGCCTTCTCCAGCGCCAGGCGGGTGTCGCCGATAAAGAGGCCGTGGGTGCGGATGTCCCCGCCCGGGGCGGTGGTGACGGTGAGGACAAAGAGGATGGGCCTGCCCTTGAGGAAACGCTCCAGCCCATAGTCGAAGATCTTCCGCACGGGGGTGTGGTCCCTGCCCATCATCCGCTCCATGCCGTAGACTGCGCCCACCATGTGGCTCTTGTTGATCATGTCGCTGCCGCCCACCCCCACGAACAGGTTCTTGGAGTGGTTGGCCATGCCGACGACCTCGTGGGGCACCACCTGGCCGATGGAGAGGATCAGATCATAACTCTCGTCCATGACCCGCCGGTTGATCTCCACGCTGACCGGGTCGTGCCACAGGCCCTCGGTGATCTCCTCCAGATAGGAGGCGGGCACCCCGCCCAGTTTCACCACGTCGCGGCGCCAGTCATGGGGGATCATCTTCCCGTAGGGAATGTCTCCGAACATGGCGGCCCACTGCTCCGGACTCACCGGTTCATGGGTGCCCAGGGCCGGGAGGATGTCCGCCTCCGCCCCCCGCTCCAGCAGGGCGTGGTAGTACACGTTGGTGATGTAGCCGGCGTTGGAGTGGAAGCGGGTGAAGTCCGGGGGGATCAGCAGAGCCTTTTTCACGTCCCGGCCCTCCAGGGACCTGAGCAGCGCGGCGCGGATCTCGCCGGGGGTCAGGCCCCGCTCTGTCCCCGCGTAGGTAAAGAGTTCCATAGCCGCGCCCCATTACACGCCGGCATAGGCGGAAAAGCCCGCGTCGATGGGCAGCACCACCCCGGTGATGGCGCTGGCGGCCCTGTCGTCGCACAGAAAGAACACCCCGCCCAGCAATTCCTCGCTGTCCACAAAGCGGCCCATGGGGGTGCCGTTTAGGATCTTGGCGGAGCGGGCGGTGGGGGTGCCGTCCTCATGGAACAGCAGGGCCCGGTTCTGGTTGGACACCAGGAAACCCGGGGCGATGGCGTTGCAGCGGATGCCGCAGCCGGCGAAGTGGGTGGCCAGCCACTGGGTGAAGTTGGAGATGGCGGCCTTGGCGCCAGAGTAGGCGGGGATCTTGGTCAGGGGGATGTAGGCGTTCATGGAGGAGATGTTCAAAATGCAGCCGGACTTCCGCTCCACCATGTCTCTGGCGAAGATCTGGGTGGGCAGCAAGGTCCCCTGGAAGTTCAGCTTGAACACAAAGTCCACGCCGGCAGCGTCCAGGTCAAAAAAGGTCTTCTGGCCCTCCTTGGCCTCGTGCTGGTACTCGTTGTCGGTGGTGGCCCGGGGGCTGTTGCCGCCCGCCCCGTTGATGAGGATGTCGCAGGGGCCCAGGTCGGCCACGATCCGGTCGTG
>CAYPEE010000091.1:0-7103 GCA_964409665.1 uncultured Oscillospiraceae bacterium | reverse complement strand
CCCCGACAGCGGCGCCTTCCGCAACTGGCGCGGGCGGTAACTCAGGGGGCGGAAGTCCCTAAACGGTGGGACTCACCTTTATAAGCCAAAGGAGCCGGGGCCGCAAGGCCCCGGCGCTCTTTTGATCCATACCGCGGGGGAATCCCTCCGGGTCAGGACAGGGTGGTAAACAGGCAGGCCGCCGCCTCTCTCAGGGCGGCCGCCAGGACGTCGGCCTGCGCCCGGGTGCTCTCCGGGGAGAAGGACAGGCGCAGGGCGCCGTCCAGCCAGGGCTTGGGCAGGCCCATCGCGGCGAACACATGGCTGGGCCTCCCCCTGTGGCAGGCGGAACCGGAGGAGACGCAGACGCCCCGATCCCCGAGTACCCGGACCACTGTCTCGCTCTTGTAGCCGGGGAGGGTGACGGCGCAGATATGGCCCACGTCTCCGGCGGAGATGATCTCCAGCCGGGGGAGAGCGGCCTTTAACTGCGTCAGAGCGTAGTCTTTCACAGCGGCGGCGCGCTCCAGCCCGCCGGGATCGGACGCCGCGGCGGACACCGCGGCGGCAAAGGCGGCGATCTGGCCGGTGGCCTCTGTGCCGGAGCGGAGGCCCTCCTCCTGGCCGCCGCCGGTGAGCAGAGGGGGCAGTTTGAGGCCCTTTCGGATATACAGGGCGCCGACCCCCTTGGGAGCGCCCACCTTGTGGCCGCTGACGGTGATCAGGTCGGCCCCGGTGGAGACCAGCGGGAAGGGCACCTTCAAAAAGCCCTGGACGGCGTCGGTATGGAACAGGACGGCCCTGTCCCGGGCTTTGACGGCTTTGACCGCCTCGGCCACCGGCAGGAGGACGCCGGTCTCGTTGTTCACCAGCATCATGGACACCAGCACGGTGTCGGGCCGCAGGGCGTCTGTCACCTGTTCCACGGTGATCCGGCCCGCCCGGTCGGGCCTGAGATAGGTCACCTGATACCCCCGGCGCTCCAGGTCTCTGCAGGTCTCCAGCACGGCGGCGTGTTCGATGGCGGTGGTGACGATGTGCCCGCCCTTCCGGCGGCCCGGTTCCACGCCCCGCCGGATGGCCCAGTTGTCCCCCTCGGTGCCGCCGGAGGTGAAGTACACCTCTCCGGGGGCGCAGCCCAGGGCGCGGGCGACGGTCTCCCGGCTCTCCCTCACCCGCCGGGCGGCCTGTCGGCCGTACTCGTACCGGGAGGAGGGGTTGCCAAAGGCTTGCAGCGCCTCCATCATGGCGGCGGCGGCCTCCGGGCGGACGGGGGAGGTGGCGGCGTAGTCGAAATAGATCAGTTCGTCCATAAATGAAAGCGGCTCCTTTCTTCACGGAAACACCGTTATTTTATGCGCGCGGCACGCGAAAGTCAAGGCGGCCGGTCCGATTGACATACCGCCCGATTTGCGGTAAGATAGCACCATCCAGTGGCCGTAAAGGAGGGAAATGAGATGGAACTTCTGTCCATTGTGGTCCCCTGTTACAATGAGGAGGCGGCCCTGGGGCGGTTCTATGCGGAGGTCAGCGCCGTGGCGGCCACCCTCCCCGGCGTGGAGGTGGAATACATTTTCGTGGATGACGGCTCCACCGACGGTACCCTGGCCGCCCTCAAGGCGCTGGCGGGGTCGGACGGGTCCGTGCGGTGGCTGTCCTTCAGCCGGAACTTCGGCAAGGAGGCCGCCCTGTACGCCGGGCTGGAACACGCCAGGGGAGATCTGGTGGCGGTGATGGACGCCGACCTCCAGGACCCGCCCGCCCTGCTGCCGGACCTGCTCGCGGCCGTCCGGGAGGGATACGACTGCGCGGCGGTCCGCCGGGTGGACCGAAAGGGGGAGCCCCCCATCCGCTCCTTTTTCGCCCGGCAGTTCTATAAACTCATCAACAGGATGAGCGATACCGAGATCGTGGACGGCGCCCGGGACTTCCGCCTTATGACCCGGCGGATGGTGGAGGCGGTGCTGGCGGTGAAGGAGTACAACCGCTTCTCCAAGGGCATCTTCTCCTGGGTGGGGTTCCGCACCAAATGGGTGGAGACCGAGAACATCCCCCGCGTGGCGGGGGAGACCAAGTGGTCGTTTTTCAAGCTGCTGCTCTACGCCATGGACGGCATCGTGGCCTTCTCCACCGCGCCGCTGGCCATCGCCTCGGTGCTGGGGCTGGTCCTGTGCGGGGTGTCGGGCCTGGCCATTGTGTTTATCATCGTCCGGGAGCTGATCTGGCGGGGGAGCGCCTACGGCTGGGCCTCTCTGGTGTGCATCATCCTGCTCATCGCCGGCATCCAGCTTTTCTGCGTGGGCATTTTGGGGCAGTATCTGGCCAAGACCTACCTGGAGGTCAAAAAGCGGCCCATCTATATCCTCCGGGAGCAGGGGGGAGGCGGCCATGAGGACTAAATGGACAAGGCCTGCGGTGTGCCTGCTGGCCTTTCTCATCCCGGCGGCGGCGATGCTGGCCATCTACGCATCCATGGGAATGGCCCCCTGGGGGGACAAGACCATCTTAGCCTCTGACATGGCGGACCAGTACGTGGAGTTCTTCTGCGCCCTGAAAAACGGGGACCTGTTCTTCTCCTGGTCGAAGGCGCTGGGCACCTCCTACATCGGGGTGTTCTCCTACTATGTGTCCAGCCCCCTGTCGCTGCTGACCCTGTTTGTCCCCAACGAGTGTATGCCGGTGGGCCTCATGTTCCTGACCGTATTGAAAATCGGCCTGGCGGGGGCGGCCTTCGCGGCGTATTCCCAAAAGATGTTCCTGCGGAGCGGAGCGGCCTGTCTGATCTGCGCGGTCAGCTATGCCCTCATGTCCTACAACGCCGCCTATTCGCTCTGCATCATGTGGCTGGACGGGGTCATCTGGCTGCCGCTGATCCTGCTGGCCCTGGAGCGCGTTCTGGAGGGAAGGGGGTTCGGGCCCTTCGTGGCGGCCCTCGCCGTCTGTTTTCTCTCCACCTGGTATATCTCCTATATGGTGGGGGCGTTCTGTCTGCTGTACTTCATCGCCCGGTGCGTCATGCGGAAACTGACCGGCAGACCCCTGGCCCTGGCCTTGGGCCGTTTTCTGGGCGGGGCGGCCTGCGCGTTGGGTCTGACGGCGTGGCTGTGGCTGCCCACCTTCCTGGCCATGTTCAGCGGCAAGTTCAGCGGCGGCAACGTGGACTACGCCGGCCTCCTCACCGGGGAGCCCCTGGACATCCTGGGACGGCTGTTCTCCGGGTCGTATACCTCCATCACCTACACGGCCCTGCCCTATGTGTTCTGCGGGACGGCCACGGTGCTGCTGGCCGTCCTCTACTTCTACCAGAGGCACCCCCTCCGGGAGAAACTGGCCTGGCTGGGCCTGCTGGGGGCGATGCTGGCGTCGGTGCTGCTCTCCCCTCTGGATAAGCTGTGGCACCTGTTCCAAAAGCCGAACTGGTTCCCATGGCGGTACGGGTTCGCGCTGTCCTTTGTGGTGATCGCTCTGGCAAATATGGCCCTTCCGCCCATTCTGGCCGCCCTGCGCAAGCGGGGGCCCGCTCTGGAGCGGTGCGCGGCCGCCGGACTGGTGGTCCTCACGGCGCTGGATCTGGGGCTCAACACGAAAAACATCCTGAACGGGATGGACAGGCAGTTCCGGTATCAGTCCTACGCCGCCTATCAGGAGGACTACCGGGCCAACGCCGAACTCACCGCCGCGGCCTACGCGGACTGCGCCGAGCCCTTCTTCCGCATGGGGGCCGACGAGGACCGGGGCCACAACGGTCCCCTGGCCTTTGGATACCCCGGCCTCACCCATTACAGCAGTTTCTACAATTATGACGTGAACCGGCTCACCCGCTCTCTGGGCTTTGCCCAGACCTGGATGTGGTGCGCCTACTACGGCTCCACCCCCGTCACCGACGCCCTGCTGGACTTCTGCTATGTGATCTCCCAGGGCGGCCAGCCCTATGAGGCGATCGCCCGGAGCGGCGGATTTACCCTCTACAAGAACCCGGACGCGCTGCCCGTCGCCTTTCTGAGCGCCGGGGAGAACGCGCCTCAGCTGAGCGGCGCGCCCACCCCCTTTGAGCGGCAGAACGACCTGCTGTCCGATCTGGCGGGGGAGGAGACCGCGGCCTTCGCGCCCATCGACGCCGACTGGTGGGATGAGGGGGGCGCGGTGCGGTTCGCCTTTTCCGGCACAGGACAGCCCGTCTACGCGGATCTGTCCGCCCCCGGCCCCGCCCAGGTCTGGATGGAGGGGGGCGAGACGGTTTGTCTGGGCTCCAGCGAGGCCGCCAGCGTCCACTATCTGGGGACTCCGGCGGAGGGGACGGAGTGTCTGGTCACCGTGCGGTACGAGGGCGCGTGGACCCCGCCGGAGCGCTTCCTCTGGGCGCTGGACCGGGAGGTCCTGTCCTCCGCTGTGGCCTCTGTGAATCCCGAGGATCAGCCGTCTGTGGATCTGATGCCCGTGGAGCGGCGCGGCGCGGTGAGACTGGGCGTGCTGGCGCGGGCGCCCTGTCTGGTGCTCACCACGATCCCCGCCGAGGAGGGCTGGGCGGTCTATGTGGACGGCAGAAAGGCCGACCATCTGACCTGGCTGGACACGTTTTTGGCGGCGCCTGTCTCCACCGGGGAACACAGGGTGGAACTGCGATATACCCCGCCGGGGCTGATACCCGGGGCGGCCCTGGGCGTCCTCGCGGCGCTGGCGCTGACCGGGGCGGCCGTCCTGACCAGGCGGCGCGGAGCGTCCTGACAGAAAAATTCCTCCGGCTGAAAGGCCGGAGGAATTTTTGTCCGATCCGGGCCGCGCGGAACGCCCGTGAAGGGCTCACCGGCGCCCGACGAATACCATCACCGAGCGGGGGCGGATGGTAAACCGGTCCCCCACGGGGCCGTAGGTCTGGGGCGCCTCGTACCAGGTGTCCACCGCCAGATGCCAGCCCATGCCGTCGGGCAGGCGGGGCAGTTCCGCCTGCAAGGAGTCCCAGTAGGCGTTGGAGGCCACATAGATGAGCTGGTCGCCGGCGTTCGGGTCCCAGCCGGCGAACAGGACCCCCACATAGTGGTCGTAGTCCTCAAATTCGCGCTGCCAGGGGGTGATGCCGTAGGAGGACACGTCGGGGAAACCGCAGGCGCCGTTGCTCAGGTTGGTCCTCAGCGCCCGGTGTTCCTTGCGGAAGCGGATCATGGACTGGAAGAAGCGGAACATATCCCGGTTCTTCTCCAGCAGGGACCAGTCCAGCCAGGAGGTGATGTTGTCCTGGCAGTAGGCGTTGTTGTTGCCGAACTGGGTGTTGAGGAACTCGTCCCCGGCCAGGAACATGGGGGTGCCGCGGCTGCACAGGAGCAGGGCGAAGGCGTTGCGGGCCATCCGCCGCCGCAGGGCGTTGACGGCCGGGTCGTGGCTCTCCCCCTCTGCGCCGCAGTTCCAGCTGTTGTTGTCGTTGGCGCCGTCGGTGTTGTTCCAGCCGTTTTTCTCATTGTGTTTCTGGTTGTAGGCGAACAGGTCGTAGAGGGTGAACCCGTCGTGGCAGGTGATGAAGTTCACCGAGGCGTTTTTCCGGGAGTGGGCGTAGATGTCGGTGGAGCCCATGAGCCGCAGGGCGGCGTTGTGGGCCATGCCGTTGTCCCCCTTGAGATAGCGGCGCATATCGTCCCGGTAACGGCCGTTCCACTCCGCCCAGCGGTTCCACGCGGGGAAGGTGCCCACCTGATAGAGGCCGCCGGCGTCCCACGCCTCCGCGATGAGTTTCACGTCGGCCAGGATGGGGTCGAAGGCCAGCGCTTGGAGGAGCGGGGGCTCGTTCATGGGGGCGCCGTTTTCGTCCCGGCCCAGGATAGAGGCCAGATCGAACCGAAAGCCATCGACCCGGTAAGTGGTTACCCAGTAGCGCAGACAGTCCACGATCATCTGGTGGACGATGGGGTGGTTGCAGTTCAGGGAGTTGCCGCAGCCGGAGAAGTTCTGATAGTGTCCGTCGGGGGTGAGCAGATAGTAGACGTTGTTGTCGAACCCCTTGAAGGAGAAGAAGGGGCCTTTCTCGTCCCCCTCGGCGGTGTGGTTGAACACCACGTCCAGGTAGACCTCGATGCCCCGCTGCTTGCAGGCACGGATGAGTTTTTTCAGCTCCCGGCCCTCCCGGTTGAACTCCAGGGAGGAGGCGTAGCTGGTGTTGGGGGCGAAAAAGGACACCGGATTGTAGCCCCAGTAGTTGTAGAGAGGCTCCCCGTTGGCGCTGCGGTAGTCCAGCATCTCGTCGAACTCGAAGATGGGCATCAGTTCGATGGCGTTGACGCCCAGTTCCTGGAGGTAGGGCAGTTTCTCAATGAGTCCGGCGAAGGTGCCGGGATACTCCACCCCGGAGGAGGGGTCCCGGGTGAACCCCCGGACGTGGAGTTCGTAGATGATCAGATCCTCCATGGGAATCAGGGGGGAGCGGATGTTCCCCCAGTCAAAGGTGTCCCGCACCACCCGGGCCCGGTAGTGCTGGCCGTTGGGATTGGGCTGGGCCCACCGGCTCTGGCCGGTGACCGCCTTGGCGTAGGGATCCAGCAGGTACCGGGAAGAATCGAAGATGAGTCCCTTTGCCGGTTCGCTGGGTCCGTATACCCGGTAGGCGTACTCGAACTTCTCGATATCCAGGCGGAATACGATCATGGAGTAGACGTTGCCTATCCGGTAGCGCTGGGGAAAAGGGAGCACTGCGAAGGGAGCTTCCTCTCCCTGGCGGAAGAGAAGCAGATCGATGCCAGTGGCTCCGCGGGAGTGGACCGTGAAGTTGACGCCCCCGGGGATCGCGGTTGCCCCGTTAATCTCGTAGAAGCCGGGCCGGATCGGAAAGCCGTCAATTTCATCCATAGCAACTAAATGGATGCTGCGGGGGAGCGTCAGCTGGTAATGGATGTCATCCCTTTTTTCCAGATCGCCGCTAACAAGAAAGTCTCCGCTACTTTGTTCCTCCATGCGGGCATCCACTCCATTTCGGGGTTTTGGGTAAACTGCCCCTATTTATATGACCGAACCCTTTTCTCTGTCAAGTATTTTGTGGAAACTCCTCCAAAATATCGGCATGTGCTTGAAGATTTCAAGCAAAATGACGGAATCGGGAGGGAAAACGCAAGGGGAGCCCGCCCTGCACTGCGGCAAGGCGG
>CAYPEE010000090.1:0-7130 GCA_964409665.1 uncultured Oscillospiraceae bacterium | reverse complement strand
CCCATGCTGGAAAAACTGGACCGGATCAAGGTCAAATACGGCCTGATCGCGTAAACAGGGGCCCGTTTCACGGGTCGGCGGGCAGAGAAGGGAGCGCGTTTGCAGTAAAAAGGCGGCCAAGCCCCGCCTCTGACGCCGGGGGCACTTCTGTAAACGGCGGGGAGAATCCGTCCCCGGCCGCGTGGGCCGCCCTCTTTACAAACGGGCACGGAGCGTGTTATAATTTCGGGTAGTTTCGCGCCGCCGCGATCTCACCTTTATGCCCGAAAGGAGCGCCCTGCCGTGTTAAAAAGATTTTTCAGCTCCGAAAACTGGCTGTTCCGGCCCTTCGGCTGGTTTGTGGACGTGGTGGTCCTCAGCCTGATGTGGGCGGTTTGCAGCCTGGTCATTCTGCCCTTCGGCGGGGCCACCGCCGCCCTGTACGACGCCGCGGCCCGGGGAATGCGGCAGGGGGAGGCGGATACCTGGGGCCGGTTCACCCGCTCTCTGAAGGAAAATTTCCGCGTCGGCATACCGGCCGGAGTCATCGCGCTGGCGGTCTGTTACGGGGCCTACCGCCTCCACGACCTTTTGTACGCCCTGGCGGACACCGGAAACCGGGGCTGGGGCGCGGCATACGCCGCCTTCTGGGTCGTGCTGGTGCTGGTCAACGGCCTTTTGGCCTGGGTGTTTTCCATCCTCTCCCGGTTTGAATTCAGACTGGGCGGGCTGTTCTCCACCGCCCTCCGGCTGGGATTCGCCCATCTGCCCTCCACGTTGGCGCTGGGGGCGTTCACCACACTCTGCTTTGTCGTTGGGGGCTGCCTGCTGTGGACGCTGTTCTTCCTGCCCTGTCTGTGGGCGCTCGGGGCCTCGCTGCCGGTCGAGCGGGTGTTCCGGCCCTATATGGGGGAGCGGGACCCCGCCGGGGAGACCGCCCCGGAAGAATGACAAACGTCCCCCGGTTCATCGGACGATGAGCCGGGGGACGGCGTTTCAACGGGGTTCCGGTCAGGCGGTCTCGGGCAGAAGGGATGGCACCAGTTTGGCCAGGCGGGCGGCCAGCTGGCTGTGCCCCTTCCGGCTCAGGTGCATATAGTCCACGTGGTTGAACTCGCAGCCGTCCGCGTCCATAAAATGGCACCCGGTAAGGGCGCAGGCGTCAGCGAACGCCCGGGCTATCCCGCGGGAGCGCTCGGGGCAGCCGTCGCCCATGGCGGGATCGCAGAACTGATCTCCAATGGGGGGCGGAGCCACCACCAGAATGTTGGGGCCGGCGGGGCTCCAGCACAGGGTGTTCTGAGCCTGCCGGATCAGCCGCTGCATGGCCACGCCGATGGCGGCGGCGGAGCAGCCGAAGCGCTCCTTGGTGTCGTTGGTGCCCAGCATGATGATGAGCAGGTCCACCGGCTCATGGCTGATGAGGCAGGGGCTGATGTAGTCGATGCCCGCCAGGTCCCCGTGGATGGGGTCGTCGAACACGGTGGTGCGGCCGGACAGGCCCTCCTCCAGGATGAGGTACCCGTCCCCCAGCAGGGACTGAAGCACGCAGGGCCAGCGCTCCTCCTCGTTAAAGCGGGCGCCGCCGTCGGCGCAGTCGGCGGGGTCGGCGCAGTAGCCGTGGGTGTTGGAGTCCCCGAAACAGACGATGTGTTTTTTCATAGCGGCTCTCCTCCTGTTTCGCCGGTCCGGGCAGGGACGCGGCCCCGCCTCCGGCAAGCGGCCGCGCCTTTCCCCGGCCGGCCGTTCCAAAATTTTCAGCAGTTTGCCTCACATTTGATACAGTACCATATTTTCAAACCGTGTCAAGGAATTTCCTGAAAAAATGAAAATAATTTTCCGCTTTGACCTTGACGGAAAGAGAGCCGGCAGGTATCATAGCAGTGCGGGGCGATACCCAAACCATTATAAAGATCACGGAGGGGACATCGTATGGATAAAAACCGTCTGCGGGAGAATCAGATCTGGCTCCGGGAGGAACTGGACCGCTGCGTCCGTTTCTGGCTGGACCACGGCATGGACCCGGTATACGGGGGCGTGTACACCTGTCTGGACCGGGAGGGAAACGTCTTTTCCACCGACAAGAGCGTCTGGATGCAGGGGCGGTGCGCCTGGATCTTCGCCCATCTCTGCCGGCTGTACGGCGCCCGGCCCGAGTGGCTGGCCGCCAGCGAAAGCTGTCTGGAATTTATGGAGAAGTACTGCGTCAACCGGAAGGCCGGGGGGCGGATGTACTTCACCGTCACGGAGGACGGAAAGCCCCTGCGCCAGCGGCGGTACTGTTTCTCCGAGGCGTTCTACGCCATGGCCAACGCGGAGTACTACGGCGTGGCCGGGGGAGAGGAGCGCCTGGAGCGGGCCCGCCGGGCCTACGACCTCTACTGGGATCTGAACCACGGAATGCCCGACCCCACCGGCCTCGGCCCCAAGACCATTCCGGAGACCCGGACGGGCCGGTCCTTCGGCATTCCCATGATCATCCTCAACGTCACCGGCGTGCTGCTGCGGGTGGACCCGGAGCGAAAGGCCCTCTATGAGGAGCGGGCCCAGCAGTGCGTGGACGAGATCTTCCGGTACCACGTCCATCCGGAGCTGAAATGCGTCCTGGAGAACGTGGGTCCCGGCGGGGAGGCCCGCCTCTCCTACACCGACGGGCGGGTGGTCAACCCCGGCCACGACATCGAGGGCGTCTGGTTCCTGCTGGAGCACGCCAGACGCACCGGCGACGGGGAACTGGTGAGGAAAGCCGCCCAGATCTTCGACTGGGCCGTTGCGCTGGGCTGGGACCGGGAGTACGGCGGGCTGCTGTACTTTGTGGACTGCCTGGGCAGGCCGCCGGAGGCCTACGAGCACGACATGAAGCTGTGGTGGCCCCACGACGAGCTTCTCATCGCGTCCCTCATGCTCTACCGGGACACCGGGGAGGAAAAGTATCTGGACTGGTTTGAAAAGGCGCTGGACTACTGCAAACGCCACTTCTCCGACCCGGAGTACGGCGAGTGGTACGGCTATCTCCGCCGGGACGGCCTGCCCACCCAGCCCCCCTGCAAGGGCAGCACCTTCAAGGGGCCGTTCCATCTGCCCCGGATGCTCTCCCTCTGCGACAAGCTGATCGACGAACTTCTGGCGGGCTGAGCGCTCCGGGGACCGGGACGCGCCGCCCGGCGGCGGATTGGAGGGGAAATGATGGCTCAGGAGGATATTTTCACCCGGATCAACCGGGAATATTACCAGCTGACCAGCGCGGAAAAGAAGATCGCGGACTACCTGATGCTCCATCAGCAGGACTCCCAGTACCTCTCCATCTCTGAAATGGCGGCGGAGACCGGGGTCGCTGAGGCCACCGTGTCCAGATTCTGCCGGCGGCTGGGCTATCGGGGATACGGCGACCTCAAGCTGGCGGTGGCAGGCGCCAAGACCGGCCGGGTCATCAACAATCCCCTGTCCGGAGAGGTGCTGCCCTCGGACACCGTGTCCGTCATGTGCGAGAAGATCTGCTCCAACCATGTGGAGGCCATCACCCAGACCATGGAACTGGTGCGGCCCGACGCGGTGATCGCCGCCGCGGATCGGCTGATCCAGGCGGAAAAGGTGCTGTGCATGGGCCTGGGCGGTTCCCTGCTGCTGGCGCAGGAGGCCGCCCACCTGTTCTCCACCGTGCTGCCCAACTTTTTCGCCGTCCAGGACTCCCATATGCAGGCCATCCGGGCCGCCACCCTCAGCCCCAGGGACGTGGTGCTCTACTTCTCCTATTCCGGCTCCACCCGGGACATGATGGACATTCTGAAGATCGCCCGGACCCGGAAGGCCGGCAGTATCCTCATCACCCGTTTTCCCAATTCCTACGGCGCATCCCTGGCGGACATCGTGCTGGAGTGCGGCTCCCGGGAGAATCCGCTCCAGCTGGGGTCCGTCGCCGCCTATATGGCGCAGCTCTATCTGGTGGACGTGCTGTTCAGCGAGGTGTGCCGCCGGGATATGGCGGAGGTCCAGTCCCGCCGCAGGCGGGTGGCCGACGCCCTGGCGGACAAACATATGTAAACGGCCGGCGGCCCTCCCCATGAGGGCCGCCGGTTTTTTCCATTTTCTATAAATAATTTTCATAACGAAAAGCAAATAAAAATTTTTTTCAAAAATACCTTGACAACAGGGGGGCCGCGCGCTATACTTAGGGTAGCAGTCCAGGATGATTCTGGGCCAATATTTGTAACGAGGAGGACAAACCATGAAACAGATGAAAAAGATGTTCGCGCTTCTGCTGGCTCTCGTCATGGTGTTCGCGCTGACCGCATGCGGCGGCGGCGGAACAAACGAGAGCACCCCTCCGACCAGCGAGGTCCCGGCTCCCAGCGAGCCCGCGGCGCCCGAGTCGGAAACCCCCAGCGAGGCTCCCGGCGGCGCCGAGACCGCCAAGGAGATCACCCTGTGGACCTATCCCATCGGCAACTGGGGCCAGGAGGACACCGTCAAGGAACTGATGTCCGCTTTTGAGGCCGACACCGGCATCAAGGTCAACGTCGAGTACCTGACCTACACCGACGGCGACACCGTGGTCAACACCGCCATCACCGGCGGCAGCACGCCCGACCTGATCATGGAGGGTCCGGAGCGCCTGGTCGCCAACTGGGGCGTCAACGGCTATCTGGTTGATCTGTCCGACCTGCTGGACGACACCGACAAGGCCGAGATCGACGCCGTCAACCCCGGCGTGCTGAAGGCCTGCACCTCCACCGACGGCAAGGTGTACGAGTATCCTCTGGTCATGACCGCTCACTGCATGGCCGTCAACCTGACCGCTTTCAAAGAGGCCGGCGCCGACCAGTATCTGAACCTTGAGACCCACACCTGGACCACCGAGGACTTCTTCAAGGCTGTCGAGGCCATGAACGCCAAGTTCGGTGACAACATCGGCGCCGTGTTCTGCAACGGCCAGGGCGGCGACCAGGGCACCCGCGCCCTCGTCAACAACCTGTATGGCGGCACCTTCACCGACGCCGACCACACCAAGTACACCTGGGACGACCCCAAGAACATCCAGGCCATCCAGGAGCTGTACGACACCAAGGGCATCAACTTTGACGCCTCCATCGTCGGCGCCGACGAGATCGCCCTGTTTGACCAGGGTGCTCTGAAGATGGCGTTCTGCTGGAACATCGCCCAGCAGCTTGCACCCAACGGGACCGAGACTCCCGAAAAGACCCTGAACGGCGACGACATCGCCTTCATGGCGTTCCCGTCCCCCAACGGCACCGACACCCTGCTCCAGGGCGGTATCTGGGGCTTCGGCATCTTCGACAACGGCGACGAGGGCAAGATTGCCGCCGCCAAGGAGTTCATCAAGTACTTCTGCGACTCCGAGCACACCGCTGACGCCGTCAAGGCCGCCAACTACTTCGCCGTCCGCGAGTCCGCCGAGGGCGCCGACCTGAGCCAGATCTGGGCCGACAACGACATCATGGCCGAGTACACCAAGCTGATGCCTTACCTGGGCGACTACTATCAGGTCACCGCCGGCTGGGCTGAGGCCCGTACCGCGTGGTGGACCATGCTCCAGCAGGTCGGACAGGGCACCGACGTCGCCACCGCTGTGGCGGAGGGCGTAGCCGCCGCCAACACCGCCGCCGGCGCCTGAATCTGAGCGCGACAGGATTTCAGAACATTTGAGGGATTGCGCGCCCCTCCCCGCGATGCGCGGGGAGGGGCGCGTTATTTTTCCTCCCGATTTCTGAGAAAGAGAGGTGTCTATTTTGGCGAGCAAAAGCAAACCGGCCATCAGCCGGACTCTGGCGAGGCGGGAGACGGCGTCGGGCTATCTGTTCATGCTCCCCAGCCTGATCTTCTTTGTGGGCTTCGTCATCATCCCCATGGTGGTCTGTATTTTCACCAGTTTTACCGACGCCACAATGCGTCCTGACGACGTGGTGCACTTTGTGGGGCTGAGCAATTTCACCAAACTGTGGCAGGATAAGAAATTCCTGGAGGCCCTGTGGAATACCTTTATCATCGTGATTGTCAGCGTTCCGGTGACCTGTGTGTTCTCCCTGTGGGTGTCCTCCGCCATCTACAAGATGAACAACGTACTCCTCTCCGCCTTCCGGTGCATCTTCTACCTGCCGGTGGTCACCGGCTCCGTGGCCGTCACCGTGGTGTGGAAGTGGATGTACAACAACTACTACGGCGTGTTCAACTACCTGTTGGGACAGAACGGTCTGGGGATCATTGACCAGAACATCAACTGGCTGGGCGATCCCAGATACGCGCTGGGGTGCATTATCCTGATTTTGCTGACCACCTCGGTGGGTCAGCCCATCGTGTTGTACGTCTCCGCCCTGGGCAATGTGGACCAGACCCTGGTGGAGGCCGCCCAGGTGGACGGCGCCACCAACTTCCAGGTATTCTGGAAGGTGAAGTGGCCCCAGATGATGCCCACCACCCTGTACATTCTGGTCATCACCACCATCAACTCGTTCCAGTGTTTCGCGCTGATCCAACTGCTGACCTCCGGCGGATCGGGGACCAACACGGTCATGTATTACATCTACTACACCGCGTTCAAACTCACCGAGACGGCGGGTCACTTTGGCTACGCCAACGCCATGGGCGTGATTTTGGCGATCTTTATCGGCGCGCTGTCGGCCTTCCAGTTCTGGCTGGCCAAAGAGCGGTAAGGAGGCGCGAGTCATGAATCATAAGATCAGTTCTTTCCGCTCCCGGGCGTATCGGGTCTTCTGCATGGTCCTCATGATCCTGCTGGCCCTCCTGTTTATCTTCCCGCTGTATTGGATCGTAATCGGCGCGTTCAAGACCCAGCAGGAGAACTACTCCATGACCCCCGTCTGGTGGCCCAGCGAGTGGACCATGGCGAACTGGGAAAATCTGATGTCCCGCCGCTCCGCCCCTCTGTTCGACATCATCATTCCCTTCAGCCGCAACTTTACGGCGGACGGCAAGGATATCATCCTGTTCAGCGGGCCCACCGTCCCCGGCGCCATCCGCTGGCTGGTGAACACGGTGTTCATGGCGGTCACCGCCATGCTCCTCACCTGCATCACCGCCACCCTCGCGGGGTACGCCCTGGCCAAAAAGCGGTTCTTCGGCCGGGGGATCGTGTTCGGCCTCATCGTGTGCGCCATGGCCCTGCCCAAACAGGT
>CAYPEE010000089.1:0-7361 GCA_964409665.1 uncultured Oscillospiraceae bacterium | reverse complement strand
ATTTGACTCCCAATGCGGTGGAGGCTGCTTACTGGAAACATAAGTGACATCCCGTCCCCAGTAAAAATTACACAAAAATGTGTCTGCTTACTTGACTATAGTCCAGTCTCCTCCCGGTTCGTTGTGACGTGGTAACTCAACTTTAACCGATGTGGCCGGTTCCTTCACCTGTCCTTTTCCCACTTGTCTAACTTCTATTGTAAACCTACAAGCCTCTTTCCCCGCGCGGCGCGACAGGTTCTTGAAATCCGGCGCGGGAGACAGTATAATATCATTAAAATGGGTTGGTATGGCCTGCCGGGAAAGATCTGATGCCGCGGCGCCGCGGCCTGGAGGAATGAGATATGTTCCGAAAAATATCTGGATGCGCGCTGACCCTGGCGCTGTGCGCCGCGCTGTTCCGGGGCGTTTTCGCCCCGGCTGCCGCCTCCCCCGCCGCCTCCCCCGCTCCGTCCGCCGGCGTTCCGTTCACCGAGGAGGAGCGGGCCTATCTCCGGTCCTGCGGCACTCTGCGGGTGGGCTATGTCCAGGACCGCATCCCGGTGTCCTTCACGGATGACAACGGGGAACTGGGCGGGGTCTCCCGCACCATCTTTGACCGGGTGGCCGCCATCAGCGGGCTCTCGTTTGAGTATGTGGAGCTGCCCACCGATTCGGTGACCTATGAGTATCTGCTGGGCCATGGGCTCGATCTGGTCACCAGCGTGGAGTACAACGAGGAGAACAAGCACGCCAACGGCATTCTGATCAGCGAACCCTACCTCAACAGCCGGAAAGTGGTGGTGACCCGCTCCGGTCTGGACTTCCGGCCGGACGCGGCGCTGTCGGTGGCCATCTCCACCGGCTCCCAGACCATCAAAAAGGTGCTGAACGGCATCTTTCCAAACTTCACCATGGTGGACTATCCCTCCACCGCCGCCTGCTTTGACGCCGTGGCCGCCGGCAGGGCCGATCTGACCATTCAGAACCAGTATGTGACGGAGTACTGGGTCCACCGCCCCGCCTATGAGGAATTGAAAATGATCCCGGCGCTGGGCCTGGCGGACCAGATGTGTTTCTCGGCGGTGGTGGCCTTCGGCGGCGGGGAAGGCCCCTCCCCGGAGGAGGGCCAGGTGCTGATCGACATTCTGGACAAGTCCATCGCCATGCTGACCGAGGACGAGGTGGCCAGCTACACCATCCAGGCGGTGCTGGACAACCAGTACACCTTCACCCTGTCCGACTTTTTGTACCGCTACCGGTACGCCGTCTGCATTCTGGCGGTGTCTCTGGCGATCATCGGGGTCCTGGCGGCGGTGCTGGGCCGCCAGCACATCCGCTCTCTGGCCGCCCAGGCGGACTCCAAGGCCAAGGGCGAATTTCTCTCCGCCATGAGCCATGAGATCCGCACCCCGCTCAACGGGCTCATCGGGCTGAACTGCCTGATCTCCCAGCGGCTGGACGACCGGGCCCAGCTGGAGCGCTACCTGCAGCAGTCCGCCGTCACCGCCCGGTATCTCCTGCGCCTGGTCAACGATATGCTGGATATGTCCAGCATCCAGGGCGGGACGCTGGAACTGTCCCCCGCCCCCATGGATCTGACCCTGTCCGTGTCCACGGTGGAGTCGCTGGTGCGGGGCGCCATGGCCGACAAGGGGCTGGAGTTCCGGGTGGAGCCGGACCTGCCCGAGCTCTATGTGGTGGGCGACGAGGTCCGGGTGCAGCAGGTGCTGCTCCATCTGCTGGACAACGCCCGCAAATTCACCCCCCGGGGGGGCCGTGTGACCCTGTCCGCCAGCCAGAGCAGGGCGGAGGACGGCGCTGTCGTCACCCGTTTTGAGGTGACCGATACCGGCTGCGGCATGAGCGAGGAGTTCCAGAAACATATTTTCGACTCCTTTGCCCAGGAGCGGGAGACTGTCTCCCAGGGCAACCAGGGCACCGGCCTGGGCCTCCCCGTCAGCCGGAGCGTTGCCCGGATGATGGGCGGCGATATCACCTTCACCAGCCGGAAGGGAGAGGGCAGCCGCTTTGTCTTCACCTTCTCCGCCCGGCCGGCCCCCGCGCCCGAACCCCCCGGGTCCGAAGCGCCCGCGCAGGCGCTCCCCGGCGCCGGGCCCGGCCTCCCCCGTATCCTCGTGGCCGAGGACAACGCCCTCAACGCCGAGATCATCGTCGAACTGCTGGAGGGGGAGGGGTTCCCCGTCACCCTGGCCAGGGACGGTCAGGAGGCCTATGAACTGTTCCGGGACGCCCCGCCCCACACCTTCGACGTCATCCTCATGGATCTGCTGATGCCCCGGATGGACGGCTATCAGGCCGCCGCGGCCATCCGCGCTCTCCCCAGGGAGGACGCCGGGTCGGTGTATATCATCGCCTGCACCGCCAACTCCTCCCGCCAGGAGCGGGCCAGGGTCCTGTCCGGCGGGCTGGACGACTTCCTCTCCAAGCCGGTGGATCTGGACGCGTTGCGGGAGAAGATCTTCTCCCGGCGGGCCCGATCCGCTCCGTGACGGCGGCCATTCCTCTACAAAAAGAACTCGGGTGATAGGAAACCATGCGGAAAGAAAAGATCCTGATCGTAGATGATTCCGAGATGAACCGGGCGATCCTGGCGGATATGCTGGACGATCAGTACGAGATCCTGGAGGCGGAGGACGGCGTGCAGGCCGTCGCCGCGCTTCAGAAACAGGGGGCCGGCATCTCGCTGGTGCTGCTGGACATCGTCATGCCCAGAATGGACGGGTTCGGCGTGCTTGAGGTCATGAACCAGAACCGGTGGATCGACGACATCCCCGTGATCATGGTGTCGGCGGAGAGCGGCTCCACCCAGGTGCAGCGGGCCTATGAACTGGGCGTCGCGGATTTCATCATGCGCCCCTTCGACGTGTTCATCGTGCGCCACCGGGTGGTGAACACTCTGCTGCTGTACGCAAAGCAGAAACAGCTCGTGGGAATGGTGGAAGAACAGATCTACGAGAAAGAACAGCGCAGCGGCCTGATGATCGACATCCTCAGCCACATCGTGGAGTTCAGGAACGGCGAGAGCGGACTGCATATCCTCCATGTGCGCACCCTGACGGAGTTCCTGCTGCGGAAACTGCGGCGCCGGACGGACCGGTACGGCCTGACGGACGCGGAGATCTCCGATATCAGCACCGCCTCGGCGCTGCACGACATCGGCAAGATCGCCATCGACGAGAAGATCCTGAACAAGCCGGGACGGCTGACCGACGAGGAGTTCGCGGTGATGAAGACCCATTCCATGATCGGGGCGCAGATGCTGGAAAACATTCCGGTCCGGGGCGACGGGAGTTATATGGTGGAGGCCGCGTACCAGATCTGCCGGTGGCACCATGAGCGGTGGGACGGCCGGGGCTATCCCGACGGGCTGAAGGGGGACGACATCCCCATTACGGCCCAGATCGTCGCCCTGGCGGACGTGTACGACGCGCTGACCAGCCAGAGGGTCTATAAGCCGGCCATCTCCCACGAGAAGGCGGTGGAGATGATCGTGGGCGGCGAGTGCGGAGCGTTCAATCCGCTGCTGCTGGAGTGCCTGGAGACATACTCCGGAGAACTGCGGGAGGCGCTGATCCAGACCGCGGCCGGCCGGGAACTCCAGCGGGACCAATTCGGCGCCGCCGACGCGATGAAACGGGTCAAGAGCATCGGAACGTCGGAACGGACGCTGCAGCTGCTGGACTACGAGCGGATGAAATACAATTTCTTCGCGGCCATGACGGAGGAGATCCAGTTTGAGTACACCGTGTCCCCGCCCATGCTGACCCTCTCGGCCTGGGGCGCGAAGAAGCTGGGGCTGGATGAGATCATCATGGCGCCCGGCGAGGACCCCGCCCTCCAAAACGTGTTGGGCGGCGGGGTATGGGGGCAGATGGCGAAACAGCTGCGCTCCACCACGCCGGAGGAGCCGGAGATCAGCTGCCAGCGGCAGATCCGCTGCGGCGGCGAGACGCGCTGGCACCAGATCATCACCCGGGCGGTGTGGTCCCAGGATGAGCCGCCTCAGTTCCAGGGGGCGCTGGGCAAGGCCATCGACATTCAGGACGTCCGCATGGAGAGGGAGGAACTGCGGCAGAAGGCCTCCCGGGACCCGCTGACGGGCCTGCTGAATCGGGGCGGGGCCAGGAGCCTTGTGGAGCAGCGGATGGGAGAGCGCCCCAACGGCCGGTACGCGCTGGCCTACTTCGATCTGGATTTCTTCAAGTCGGCCAACGACAGATACGGGCACCAGTTTGGAGACCGGGTCCTGCAGGAGCTGGCCCGGAGGATGGAGCACAGCATCCGCGGAAACGACATCGCGGCGCGGATCGGCGGAGACGAGTTCCTGCTGTTTTTGGAGTGCCCCGTGGACCCGCGCCCCATCGTCGATCGTATCTTCCGCTCCCTGTGCGGGGACTTTGAGGGCTACCGGATCACGGTGAGCATGGGGATCTCCCAGTCCGCCGGCGAGGGACTGGGGTATGACGAACTGTTTCACAGGGCGGATCAGGCGCTGTACGCGTCCAAACGGGGCGGCCGGGCGCGGTACAGATTTTACGATCCGTCCATGGCGGGCGTTCTGGCGGACAGCGGGGCGCAAAACAGTTCCGATGAGACGGGAAGGAGTTCAATATGACGCTGAAGGAATGTTACGCCGCGCTGGGCGGCGACTATGACAATGTGTTGGGCCGGCTGCGGAGCGAGCGGCTGGTGCAAAAATTCGTGCTGAAATTTCCGGACGACGGGAGTTACGCCCTGCTGTGCGCCTCCGTGGACGCGGGAAACTGGGAGGAGGCCTTCCGGGCGGCCCATACCATCAAGGGGATGTGCCAGAACCTGAGTTTCACCAGGCTGGGGGAGTCCGCCGCCGCGCTGACCGAGGCCCTGCGGGGCGGGAAACAGCCCGGGGCGGAGGACCTGCTGGAGCGGGTCAAAGAGGATTACAGGACGACGGCGGAGGCCATCCGGACGTTTCAGGCGTCGGCGCCGAATGGGTAAGCGCGAGCGGAAAGGGCGGATGAGGATGCGGAAGGAGATACGCCGGGAGGAAAACGTGGCGGTCACCGTGGCGCTGATCGTCATCATCGCCGCGCTGTTTGTGGCCGAGTTCTTCCAGATCAGCGCGACCATCCGGAAACGCTCCCTGGGCCGCATGGAGGAGGGCGTCAATACGGTCATCAGCGAGGTCGCCGCCAAACTGGAGCGGGACAGCCGCATCCTCAACGCCACGGCGGACATCCTCTCCTCCGCCAACAATTTCGATATCGACGCCACCCGGGAGACCATGGAGACCGTGACGCCTCTGCTGGAGACCATGCAGATCCGGGTGCTGCTGCCCAATGGCCAGATTTTGATCTCCGACGGCGGTATCATCGACGAATCGGGAAACAACGAGCTGTCTTTTGAGAAAGAGGCCGCCCTGGGAGAGCATATTTCCGATCGGATGGCCAGCGAGATCAACGGCGGCGCCCCGGTGCTGCGGCACTTCGTGCCCATCGTCCAGGACGGCGAGACCGCCGCCCTGCTGTACGGCGTCACCCGGCTGGACGAACTGCCCGCCGCCATTAACATCGACAACCTCTACAACGCCTCGGCCAGCGTGTATATCGTCGATACCCGGACCGGCGATTTTATCCTGGACTCCCGGCACGAGACACTGGGGAACATGGCGGACTTTGACACGCCCGACCGCGAGACCCGGGGGAGCCTGAACTGGGACGCCTTCACCGCGGACCTGCTCGGCCATGGCTCCGGCTATGTGGTCTTCCGCACCCCCAATTCCGGCGGCTGGCAGTATATGTACTACGCCCCGACGGGGATCAACCAGTGGTCCATCGCCGTGCAGGTGCCGGAGAAGGAGGCGTTTGCCAGCGTACACGCCGTGCGGCGCATCTGCACGGCGGGCGGCATCCTCATGGGACTGACCGTCATCGCGTACTATGTCATCATCCACCGGCAGTCCAGGCGGGCCATGTCCCAGGCCGTGGAGCGGGCGGTCCTGGAGGAAAAACTGAAAAAGGCGGAGGCCGCCGAGCGGGCCAAGACCACCTTCCTGAGCAATATGAGCCACGACATCCGCACCCCCATGAACGCCATCCTCGGCTTCACCGCCCTGGCGGAGGCCAATCTGGACAACCGCGGCCGGGTACAGGAGTACTTAAACAAGATCATGTCCTCCGGCAACTATCTGCTCTCCCTGATCAACGATATTCTGGACATGAGCCGCATCGAGTCGGGCAAGCTGAACATCGAGGAGAAACCCTGCTCCATCTCGGAGATCCTCCGGGATATCCGCGACATCATCCAGACCCAGATGCAGTCCAAGCAACTGAACTTCGTCATGGACGCCGCAGACGTGACGGACGAGGACGTCTGCTGCGACAAACTCCATGTGAATCAGGTGCTGCTGAACCTGCTGTCCAACGCCATCAAGTTTACCCCGGCGGGGGGTTCGGTGTCCCTCACCATCCGGCAAAAGAGCGGCGCGCCGGAGGGGTACGGCCGGTACGAGATCCGGGTGAAGGACACCGGCATCGGCATGAGCGGGGAGTTCGCAGAACACATCTTCGAGCCGTTTGAGCGGGAGCGGACCTCCACGGTGAGCGGCATCCAGGGCACCGGCCTTGGAATGGCCATCACCAAGAGCATCGTGGACGCCATGGGCGGCGCCATTGAGATCAAGACGGAACAGGGCCGGGGCACCGAGTTCATCATCACGCTGGATCTCCGGCTGCAGCCGGAGCGCGGACCGGCGGGCGCGGTGAACAGACAGCCGCCGGAGGCGGATCGGGACTCCATCCCGCCGGAAACAGCGGATCCCCTGAAAGGGGCCCGCCTGCTGCTGGTCGAGGACAACGAACTCAACCGGGAGATCGCCACGGAACTTTTGCAGGAGAGCGGATTGGTGGTGGAGACCGCCGGGGACGGCACGGTGGCGGTGGAGAAGGTGAGGACCTCGAAGCCCGGCTGGTATCAGCTGATCCTGATGGACATCCAGATGCCGGTGCTGGACGGATACGGCGCGACAAAGGCCATCCGCGCGCTGGACGATCCGGCGCTGGCCAGCATCCCCATCGTGGCCATGACCGCCAACGCCTTCGAGGAGGACCGGAAGACGGCGCTGGCCTGCGGGATGAACGACCATGTGACCAAGCCCATCAATCTGGAACTGCTCCTCCGGGTGCTGCGCGAACAGATGCGCGGCCGGGGGGACTAAAACGGGCCGGGGCGCGGCCGGGATAAACCGTTGTCGGACATGGGTCAATAAAAAAGCGCCGGGGCCTTGCGGCCCCGGCGCTCTCGTTCTGGATTCGCTCCGGATTTCGCTCCGCTTTACTTCTTCACGACTTCCTCGCAGAAGCGCATGAGGAGCGTCGCGA
>CAYPEE010000088.1:3617-7934 GCA_964409665.1 uncultured Oscillospiraceae bacterium | reverse complement strand
CCTTCTGGTGCTTCCTGTCTTCGTTGTTTAATTTACAAGGTGCAATACTACCCGCGGTTCCACCCGCGAACCTGTTTAGGATAACACATCCCAACGCTCTTGTCAATCCCTTTTTTGCTCCGAACGAAAAATTTTTTCTTCCGGCGGAGCGCGAAACGGTCTCTCGCAAGGCGCTTTGCTACTATACCAGATTCCTTACCCTTTTGTCAACGGTTTTTTCTCGAATTTTTCGTACTTTTTTCCTCCAATTTTTCGACCACAAGATATACGGTCCTCTCGCCCGTCCGACCACTACTTCTTCGCCCCGACTGCCAGCGCTCCCGTCAAAATCACCAGCGCGATGCTCCCGGCGGGGAAAAACCAGGGCGGCGTCCTCTCCGTCAGCCTGGTGAGACCCAGGGCCAGCGCCGCCAGCACCGCCAGAGCCGGCCGGCGCCGCTCTCCCCACGTCCGAGACAGCAGGCCGATCAGAGTCAGGTCGGGCAGCAGCCACAGGGCGGAGATAAGCCCCTCCAGCCGGGCGCTGTCCCCCAGCAGCCCCACCGTCACGAAAAAGGGCCGGTCCAACGCGGCCGCCACCGCCGGACTCAGCACGCCCGCCGTCAACGCCGCCAGCGCCGCCGCCAGCAGGCCCAGTCCCGCCAGCCATCCAAGGCCCCGCCGCTCGTCCCCCGGCGCGGGCGCTACCTTATATATATGCGGCAGGATGAAAACGGCCGCGGCCAGCACCTCCGCTCCCGCCAGCAGGGACTCCCCCCAGTCCGCCGCCGGCGCGATGAGATAACGCCATTCCACGCGCGGTCCCCCCATGACCAGCACGGCCCCCGCGGTGACGGCCGCGGCCAGCCAAAAGATCTCCGCCGCCCGGAAGAAGGCCGCCGTCTTTCCCCAGCCCATCCAGATCAGAGGGACGGCCACCAGCGCCATCAGAAATCCGATGGGCCACTGTCCCTCGGCCGCCCCCTGGAGCCGTCCGGCCGTGCGCTCCAGACCCTTCGCCATGAGCGCCGCCGCCCAGCCGCAGTAGAGAACCCGCAGGATCTTGCCCCGCGTCCCCTCAAACAGCGGCCTTGTGCCGATGAGCCGCAGCAGCCCCCAGAACGTCAGCGCGCCTAAGGGGACGGCCAGCAGCATCCACCGCCAGTCCGCCCGGCCCGCCGTGGCCGCCGCCGTGGACAGCCCTGCCGTCATGGCCGCCACCCACAGTTGCCGCCCGGACAGCTTTTCTACCTCCATAGTTCCACTCCCTGACATTCCAAGCCGTTTTCCCCCGCGCACAGCAGAGGAAGGGCCACCTGACCGTCGTAATACAGCGCCGCCAGCGCCCGGGCCGCCGTGGGGGCCCTGACCCCCTGCCGGGCCAGGAGGGACAGCGCCGCCGCCGGGTCCCCGCAGTCCCCCAGCAGGGCCGCCGCCCCCCGGTCGGCCAGCCACACGGTGGACAGCCCCGCCAGCTCCTGATCCCGCAGCACCGCCAGCAGGACGGCCTTCAGGTCCACGTCCCGGCCCACCACCAGCCAGGACACGCTGGTGAGAGCCAGCTCTTCCCTGCTCTCCCCGTTGGCCCAGGGCAGGCCCTCCAGGGCGGAGAGGAAGTCCGCCCCGGCGCAGGCGCCCCGGCTGCCGTCGCCCTGGTCGTCGCCTCCGCATACGGCGGTGAGGGTCACGGGCCCACGCCCGTCCACCCCCAGCACCCGCACCAGGGCCAGTTCATCTGGCTCCTTGCCCCGGCAGCCCGTCAGCAGGAGGGCCGTCATCATCGCCAGCGCCGCCAGCCGTCTCACCCCTGATTCCTCCTGTTCTTCGTATTCAAATAGCCGGGGCGGGTCTTCACCTCCGGCAGCGGCTCCCGGAGGACCGTGTGCCCCTCCCGCTGTTTCCCCGCGTTGGAGGCGAAGGGAGTCAGATAGGCCGTCCCGAAGGTCTCCAGCTGGGCCAGCCGGTAAACGAGGGCCGCCCCGCCCAGGACCAGTCCGGCGAGGCCCAGCACGCCCCCGGCGATGGACAGCAGAAACCGCCAGATGCGCAGGGCGCCGGCGAAGTCCTGGCTGGGGGCGGTATACCCCGCGATGCCCGCGATGGCCACCACCACCAGCACCGCCGGGCTCACCAGCTTGGCCTCCACCGCCGCCGAACCCACGACGAGCCCGCCCAGAATGGACACCGTCTGCCCGACGGAGGCGGGGAGGCGCAGTCCCGCCTCCTGCAGGACCTCGAAGGCCAGCAGCATCACCAGTACCTCCGTGAGGGTGGAGAAGGGCACGTCCGCCTTGGCCGCGATGATGGACAGGGACAGTTTCACCGGGATGAGTTCCGGGTGAAACAGCACCGCCGCCGCGTACAGCCCCGGCAGGAACAGGGTGATGAGCACGCACAGATACCGCAGTACCGACAGGACCGCCGCCACCGCCCAGCTGTTCGTCCGGTCCTGGCCGGCGCGGAAGAAACTGTCCACCGTGGCGGGGAAGAGCCACCCCATGGGGATGCCGTCCACCAGCACTCCCACCCGGCCCTCCGAGAGCCCCACGGCGAACCGGTCGGGCCGCTCGGTGTACACCGTGAGGGGGAAGGCCGTCCGGCTCTCCCCGGTGATATACTGCTCCAGGCTGCCGGTCATCAGCAGGGCGTCGATGTCGATCCTCTCCACCCGCGCCTTCACCCGCTCCGCCAGTTCCGGGTCAGCGATGCCCTCCACATACAGCACATCCACGGGCGTCAAGGACTGCCGCCCCACGATCTGCTCCTCGATCTTCAGTTCCGGCGCCCGGAACCGCCGCCGCACCAGGGAGGTGTTCGTCCGCAGGCTCTCCACAAAGGAGTCCCTGGCCCCCTTCACGTCGGGCTCGTTCTCCGGGTCGGAGACGGACCGCTTCTCCTCGGTGGCGGCGGACAGGGTCAATACCTCCGTTTTTCCCGGGAAAAACAGGGCCACCGAGCCGTCGATCAAATCGAAGATGACCTGATCCGCCGTCTCCCGGGTCTGAACGGACAGGGAGTACAGCCCGCCCCTGGCCATGAGGTCGAAGGCGGCGTCCATGTCCGGGCAGGACGACAGCGCCCCGTTCTGGGTCAGGGGCCGCAGCACATAGTCGCAGGCCCGCTCGTTGCGGACCTGTCCCGCGATATACATCATCTCCACCTGCCGGGAGGGGTCGTTGTTCAGATACAGGGTCCGCCGGTTGAAATCGGCGCACCGGTCGAACACCCCGGCGACGGCGCCGGGGGAGAGGGGCAGGTCGAACCGCGGCTCCTTTCGGGGATGGGGCGGCGGGATGTCCTTTTTGGTTCCGAAAAAGCCCATGGGCATATCTCCTTTTCGCCAGTATGCCGCCCATCCGGGCATACTATGCGCCCGGCCCCCAAATAACAGGTGACAGCGGCCCGCGTTCGGTGTATAATACCGGAAACGAAACTTTTTCACCGAGGGGCTGATGTTATGCTTTACGCCGTTTTAGCGGTATTGCTGGTCGTCATCGACCAGCTCGCCAAATTTCTGGTCCGGCGATATATCCCCCTGGGCGGCTCCGTGCCCCTCCTCCCCGGCCTTCTGGACCTCACCTACGTCCAGAACACCGGCGCCGCCTTCTCGATCCTCCGGGAGCACACCTGGCTGTTGGTCGTGATCTCCGCCGCCGTGGTGCTGGCGGTCTGCTGGCTGGCGGCAAAGGGTTTCTTCACCGGGGCCCTGGGCCGGACCGCGGCCCTGCTGATCCTGGCCGGCGGCGTCGGCAACCTCATCGACCGGGTGGTGTTCGGTTTCGTCACCGACATGATCCGCACCCTGTTCATCGACTTCCCCGTGTTCAACGTGGCCGACTGCTGCGTCACCGTGGGAGTGCCCCTGCTGGCCCTCTATCTGCTGCTCCACTGGAGGGACGGCGGCAAAAAGGAGGAGAGACCCCATGACGGCCCCCAGCTTCCCGCTGACGGTCAGTGAGCCCGGCCGGGCGGACGCGGCGCTGGCCGCCGCTCTGGACGGCCTCACCCGCTCGGCGGCCCAGCGCTGGCTGGAGGAGGGGAGAGTCACCCGGGGCGGCCTGCCCCTGAAAAAAAACTCCCGCCTGGAGCCGGGGGACACGCTGCTCATCACCCCGCCCCAACCCCGGCCGGCGGACATCCTGCCCCAGAATATCCCCCTGGACGTGGCCTATGAGGACGACGACGTGATTGTGGTGAACAAGCCGGCGGGCATGGTGGTGCATCCCGCCCCCGGTCACCCGGACGGCACTTTAGTCAACGCTCTGTTATATCACTGCGGAAAATCACTCTCCGGCATCAACGGCGACCTGCGTCCCGGCATCGTCCACCGCATCGACC
>CAYPEE010000088.1:2007-3607 GCA_964409665.1 uncultured Oscillospiraceae bacterium | reverse complement strand
ACCAGCGGCCTCGTCATCGCCGCGAAGAACGACCGGGCCCACCTGTCTTTGGCCGCCCAGCTTCAGGACCACTCCCTGTTCCGGCTGTATTACGCCGTGGCGGTGGGGTCCTTCCGGGAGGAGGAGGGCGCCGTGGACGCCCCCATCGGCCGCCACCGGCTGGACCGCAGGCGGATGGCGGTCTGCCGCCCCGGGGAGGGGAGGGAGGCGGTGACCCACTGGCGGGTGCTGTCCTCCAACCGGGGCATGACCTATCTCGCCTGCCGCCTGGAGACGGGGCGCACCCACCAGATCCGGGTCCACCTGGCCCATATCGGCCACCCCCTCCTGGGGGATACGGTGTACGGCGCGAAAAAGCCCGTCCCGGGTCTGGCGGGCCAGTGCCTCCACGCAGCCCGGCTCACTTTCGCCCACCCTTCCACCGGCGAGGTGATGACCGTGGAGGCCCCCCTGCCGGACTGGTTCACGGCGGTCCTGGACAAATACGAACTGCGCTGAGGCCCTCCGGTCCCCCGGAGGGCCCCCGCATATCCCGCGCCTTTTTCGTCCAAACTACCCGAAAACGGAAAAGGATGTGTTTCCCATGCTCAACCCCCGCAAGGCGGCCATCGTCGGCTGCGGCTTTGTGGGCTCCGCCAGCGCCTTCGCCCTGATCCAGCGGGGCCTGTTCACCGAACTGGTCCTCATCGACGTCAACCAGGCCAAGGCCGAGGGGGAGGCCATGGATCTGAGCCACGGCCTGCCCTATATCGTCTCCATGGACGTGTACGCCGGCACCTATGACGACATCGCTGACTGCGCCCTCATCATCATCGCCGCCGGCGCCAACCAGAAGGAGGGCCAGACCCGGCTGGACCTGATCCACCAGAACGTGGCGGTATTCGGCAAGGTGATCCCCCAGATCACCGCCCGCCCCTTCGAGGGGACCCTGCTCATCGTCACCAATCCGGTGGACGTGCTCACCTACGCCGCCTTCCGCATCTCCGGCCTGCCCGCCCACCGGGTGATGGGCTCCGGCACCGTGCTGGACACCGCCCGGATGAAGTACCTGCTGGGGGAACACCTCCAGGTGGACAGCCGCTCCATCGACGCCTTTATCATCGGGGAGCACGGGGACAGCGAACTGGCCGTGTGGAGCGGGGCCAACGTGTCCGGCATCCCTCTGAACGATTTCTGCGAGATGCGGGGGAAGTTCGACCACAAGGCCGCGATGGACAAACTCTATGAGACCGTGCGGGACTCCGCCTACGAGATCATCCGCCGCAAAGGGGCCACCTACTACGGCATCGCCATGGCGGTGGCCCGGATCGCCTCCGCCATCGTCCGGGACGAGCGGGCGGTGCTGCCCATCTCGGCGGTCCTCGGCGGCCAGTACGACCTGCGGGAACTGGCCCTGTCCATTCCCGCCATCGTGGGCCGCCGGGGGGTGGAGCAGATTTTGGAGATCCCCCTCTCCCCGGAGGAGGGGGAGGCCCTCCACGCCTCCGCCGGCCAGCTGCGGGAGGTCATCAAACAGCTGGATCTGCCGTGACCGTCCCGAAAAGACAGTTTCCGCCGAAAACAGACGCCCCCGGGCCGTGGGACCCGGGGGCGTCTGTTT
>CAYPEE010000088.1:0-1907 GCA_964409665.1 uncultured Oscillospiraceae bacterium | reverse complement strand
CAGGGCCAGGACCAGCGCGGTCCCGGCGAACGTCGCTTTTTTGAATTTCATAATTGCAATGATCCTTTCCTCGGCCCGTTTTTTGGGGCCGAAACCGTGGCAGAAGGCCGGGCCTCCCGCCTGTGTGGATAGTGTCACGAGGGTCTGGGCGTACTCCGCCCGCCTCTCCGTCCCCAGCTCGCGCAGCGCCGCCCGGTCGCAGGCCATCTCCACGTCCCGCCGCAGCAGTCCGGCCATCAGCCACACCGCCGGGTTGAACCAGTGGAGGATCAGCGCCGCGGCCATGGCGTAGTGCCACAAATTGTCCCGCCGGCGGACGTGCGCCCCCTCGTGGGCCAGCACGCAGTCCAGCTCCGGGGCCTTCAGGCCGGGGGGCAGCACCACCGCGGGCCGGACGACCCCAAAGGTCAGGGGCGCGCCCTTCATGGGCCCCTCCCGGAGGGCGGTCCCGGCGGGCATGGCGGCGTACCGCCGGTCAGACTTTTCCAGGGGAATGGTCTGCCTCACTCCCCGCCGGGCGGACAGCCACGCCGCCAGGAACCAGACGGCCAGTCCCAGCGCCGCCGCGGCCCACAGGGCGGCCAGCGGGAACGGTCCCGCCGGATGGCTCCGCGGCGCCGGGAGAGAGGCCACCGCCGGGCCGGGGACGGCGGCCGGTTCAAAAGGAACGACAGCCGGCTCAAAGAGAGCGGAGGCAGGCTCCGCCGCCCCCGCTGGACGCCCCAGCAGCGCGTACAGGGACAGAGGGGTCCGCCAGGGCACGGGGGTGAGCAGCCGGGCCAGACACACCGCCCACAGGACCAGCCATCCGTTGGGATGGATCCGGCCCCTGAGCAGGCGGCGCAGTCCCGCCGCCGCCAGAATGAGCGCCCCGCCCATCAGGGTATTTTCCAGCAGTTGCGCCATGATCAGCCCCTCATTTCAATCTGTCGATGAGGGCGCGCAGTTCCGCCGCCTCGTCGGGGGTCAGCCCCTCGCTGAGAAAGGAGGACAGGAACTGGGCCCTGGACCCGTTGAACATCCGGCGGATGAGCCCCTCGGTCTCCCGCCGCCGGGCCTCCTCCCGGCTCACCAGCGGGGTGCAGAGAAACCCCGGGTCCGTCCGGGCCACCGCCCCCTTGTCCACCAGTTTTTTGATGACGGTATAGGTGGTGTTCCGGTTCCAGCCGCAGGACTGCGCCAGCTTTTTCGCCAGCGCCCCGGCGGTCTGGGGCCCGTCCTCCCACAGGGGCTCCATCACCTTTAATTCCGAGTCGTAAAGACGCTCCATATTCGGGACCTCCTGTTTTGACTATTGCAATAGTACAATAGTAGACTACTACAATAGTTGCCCCTTGTCAAGGCTGTTCACAAAAGCTTTACATTTTTCCGTAAATCCGCCGTCAGACAAAAAATTTCTCCGCGGTTTTGCGGGCTGTAGGGGCGGGTCCCAGACCCGCCCGTGTCCTTGTCCTTTCAAGACCGCCGCGCGCCTTTGGCCGGCGGACCGGTCTCGGCCCGATCCCTGCCCGGTGCGCTGCCCCCGTCTCCCACGACAAAAGCCCCAGGCCAAACGGCCTGAGACTTTTGTATCAGTCGATTTACTTGATGGGCTCGCCGGCGGCTTTCTTGGCCTCGATCTCCCGGAGGGCGTCCTTGTAGGACAGGTTGACCCGCCCCTTCTCGTCGATGTCGGTGACTTTGACCCAGATCATGTCCCCGATGTTCACCACGTCCTCCACCTTGGCCACCCGGTGGTTGGCCAGCTTGGAGATGTGGACCATGCCGTCCTTGCCGGGGGCCAGTTCCACGAAGGCGCCGAACTGGAGGATGCGAACCACCTTGCCGTAGTAGAGCTGCCCCACCTCCGGCACGAACACGATGGTCTCGATCATCTTTTTGGCGGTCTCGCAGGCATCGGCGTTGGG
>CAYPEE010000087.1:0-7943 GCA_964409665.1 uncultured Oscillospiraceae bacterium | reverse complement strand
ACGTTTCCATGGATCATAAAGGGGGGAACGCAGAAGGTGAACCCCTTTTGGATCATGAAATCCCGGGCGTAGGCCAGGACCGCCTCGTGAAGGCGCGCGATGTCGCCCATCAGGTAGTAGAAACCGGCGCCGGACACCCGGCCGGCGGCGTCCATGTCCACCCCGTCGAAGGACTCCATAATCTGGGTGTGGTAGGGGATCTCATAGTCGGGTACTGCCGGCTCCCCGAAGCGCTGGACCTCCACATTGTGGGTGTCGTCGGGGCCGATGGGCACGCTGGGGTCGATCATGTTGGGGATCACCAGCATGATCCCGCGGATCTCCGCCGCCAGTTGAGTCTCCAGGACCTCCAATTCGGCGAGCCTGTCCGCGTTGGCCTTCACCCTGGCCTTGGCGCTCTCGGCCTCCGCCAGCTTGGAGGGGTCCTTTCTGGCCTGGCCCATGAGCATCCCCACCTGTCTGGACAGGGCGTTCCGGGCGGCCCGGAGTTCGTTGGCCTCGGTCATGGCGGCCCGGTTCCGGGCGTCCAGTTCGATGACCTGATCCACCAGGGGCAGTTTTTCGTCCTGGAACTTCTTCCTGATGTTCTCCTTGACCAGTTCCGGGTTCTCCCGGACAAATTTGATGTCTAACATTCGGTATCACCTTTGCTGTGAGGGTAGATGGGATCGGGGCCCCGCCGGGCCGCCTTTTGCGGGGAGAGGGGCGCGGCGGGCGGCGCCTGCGCCGCAGTGTTTCACGTGAAACACTACGTTTTCCTGCCGGGCAGAGTCTCCAGCAGGTCCAGCAGGTCGTTCAGATCATCGGTGCCGTAGAACTCCAGGGAAAGCCGCCCCTTTTTGCCCCGGCCGGAGACGGTCACCCTCCTGCCGAACCGGCCGGACAGTTCCTTTTCCACCTGACGGATGTAGATCTGGTTGGGATCGTCCTTTGGGGTCCGGTCGTCCCGGGGCAGGTCTCCTTCATATGTGAACTTTCGGGCGGCGGCCTCCGCCTGCCGGACGCTCAGGCCGTTCTTCTCGATCAGCGCGGCGAAAGCGGCGCGGGCCTTATCGCTGCCCTCCACCGCCAGTACCGCCCGGGCGTGGCCGGCGGACAGTTTTCCCTCCGCCACCAGTTCCCGCACGGGTCCGGGCAGAGAGGTGAGCCGCAGGGCGTTGGCCACGGCAGAGCGGGATCTGCCCACACGGCGGGCGATCTCCTCCTGGGTCATGCCGTATTTGGAGATGAGGGCCTCGTAGCCCTCCGCCTCCTCCATGGGGTTCAGATCCTCCCGCTGGAGGTTCTCGATGAGGCCCAACTCCATCACCTGGCGGTCGTCCGCCTCGATGATGACCACGGGGACCTCTTTGAGACCGGCCAGCTTGGCCGCCCGCCAGCGGCGCTCCCCGGCGATGATCTGGTAGTAGCCGGTGGACAGCCGCCGCACCGTAATGGGCTGAAGGATGCCGTGTTCCCGGATGGAGTCGGCCAGGTCGTTCAGCGCCGTCTCATCGAACCGTTTCCGGGGCTGGTCCAGGCCGGGTTCCACCTGGGAGATGGGCAGGGAGACCGCCCCCGCCTCCGGGGCGCTCAGGCCCGCGTCCCCGATCAGAGCGCCCAGACCCTTGCCCAGGCCGCCCTTCGGTTTTGGCATAGGAGCACTTCCTTTCTCTCTTGGATCGGGCGGAGGAATGTTTCACGTGAAACACGCCGCCGCCCGGCCTTTCTCCGCCCGGCGCGGAGCGGCTTCGCGGGGCCCCGCTACCGGTTGCGTTCCATCAATTCCCTCGCCAGGTTCCCATAGGCCTCGGCGCCCCGGGAGAGGGGGTCGTAGGCGGCCACGGGCAGGCCGTGGCTGGGGGCCTCGGACAGGCGCACGTTCCGGGGGATCACGGCGGCAAACACCTTGCCGGGGAAGTGCCGCTTGACCTCTTCCGCCACCTGCATGGACAAATTGGTGCGGCCGTCGTACATGGTGAGCACCACGCCCTCCAGTTCCAGGGCCGGGTTGAGGCTCCGCTTGGCCAGACGGACGGTGTACAGCAGGTCGGACAGGCCCTCCAGCGCGTAATACTCGCATTGGACGGGGACCAACAGAGTGTCCGCCGCGCAGAGGGAGTCCAGCGTCAGCAATTCCAAAGAGGGCGGGCAGTCGATGAAAATGTAGTCATAGCGGCCTTTGACCGGCTCCAGGGCGTCCCTCAGGCGAAATTCCCGCCGCTCCAGGGCGATGAGTTCCACCGTGGCCCCGGACAGGGTCTTGTTGGCGGGGACCACGTCCGCCCAGCCGGTGGGGCGGATGGCCTTTTCCAGGTCGGAATTGCCCAGGATCACGTCGTAAATATTGGGGGAGAAGGTCTTGTCCAGGCCGAAACCGGAGGTGGCGTTGCCCTGGGGGTCAAAATCGCACGCCAGCACCTTTGCGCCCTGGGAAGTGAGGGCGGCCGCCAGATTCACGCAGGTGGTGGTCTTGCCCACGCCGCCTTTTTGGTTGACAATGGCGATCGTCTTGCCCAAAGCATACCCGCCCTTTCCTCAAAATAAACCGCGAATACGCAGTACATCTATTATATAATGGGCGGCCGGGAATTTCAACTGTTTTATCAAAAGAAGAGGGGGAATGTTTCACGTGAAACATTCCCCTTCGGGGCATCGCCGGGAGAGAGATCTTAGACGATCGGCGCGGTCCGCCGGGCTATTTCGGGATGTGGATGGTCAGCGTGATCTCGCTGTCGGTCTCCTCCCGGCCGCAGCGGGCGGCCACCCCCGCCGACTGCATCACCGCCAGCCCCCGCTTGATGGTGTTCAGAAACAGGCGCACGTCCTTAATGCGGTAGATGGGCGAGGCGGTGCGGGGCTTTTCCGCCCGTTTGCACAGCCGGTCGATGTACTCCTCGGTCTTGGCCACGTTCAGCTTGGCCTGAAGGATATGTTCCAGCGCCGCCCGCTGGCGGTCCGGGTCCTCCAGCCGGAGCAGGGCGCGGGCGTGGCGCTCGGTGAGGCGGTTGGCGCGCAGGGAGGCGATCACATCGGGGGGGAGTTTCAGCAGGCGGAGTTTGTTGGCCACGGCGGACTGGCTCTTGCCCACCCGTCGGGCGGCCTCCTCCTGGGACAGGTGGAACCGGTCAATGAGCCGGCGGAGGGCCTCCGCCTCCTCCCACACGTCCAGATCCCGGCGCTGGAGGTTTTCGATGAGGGCCAGCAGGGAGGAGGTCTGCTCGTCGGCCTCCACCGGCAGGCAGGGCACGGTGGTCAGCCCCGCCAGTTGAGCCGCTCGGAGGCGCCGCTCCCCGGCCACCAGTTCCCAGCCGTTCCCGGCGCGCCGCACCGACAGGGGCTGGAGGACGCCCACCGAGGCGATGGAGCGGGACAGTTCCTCCAACCCCTGCTGGTCGAAGGTGCGGCGGGGCTGATGGGGGTTGGGTTTCAGTTCCTTTATGGGGATGTCCATGACCTGACGCCGGTCCGTCTTTTTGAAAAGGGGCATAAGACCGCCTCCTGAAATACCGTTTGGACAAGCATAACCCCCTCCCGATGGAAAAATCCATCGAAAGGGGGCGCACGAAGTATTTTCGGCGGAGGACCGTCCGACGGCGGGCGCGTTTTCGCCCCGGAAAGAGCGAACCGGGGCTTTCGCCCCGGCTCAGAAAAGAAATGGAGGATAGAATGAAAAAGAAAGGATATCTCCTGTCGATATTAAGGTAACGGGAAATCGTTACGAAAGTTCGGGAACAATTATTACAAATCTATTAAATCTTGGGAATTTTCCCGCAGCGCGGCGAAGAACCGCGCCAGCAGAGCCCGGCACTCGGGCTCCAGCAGGCCGCCGTACAGTCGGGGGCGGTGGTGGAACCGCTCCTCGAACAGGTTCAGCACCGAGCCGCAGCAGCCGGACCTCTCCTCCCGGGCGCCGTAGCGGACCTCGGAGATCCGGGCATTGATGATGGCCCCGGCGCACATGGGGCAGGGCTCCAGGGTTACATACAGGGCGCAGCCGGACAGCCGCCAGTTCCCCAAGCGGCGGCAGGCCGCCCGGATGGCCTCCATCTCCGCGTGGGCGGCGGCCTGGCACAGTTCCTCCCGGCGGTTGTGGCCCTCGCCCACGATCTCCCCTTCAGGTGAGACGATCACGCAGCCCACCGGCACGTCCCCGGAGGAGAGACACTGCTCCGCCAGGGCGATGGCGCGGCGCATATAGCCCTCATGGGTCATGGCGGGGCCTCCTCCCAGGATAGATGTCACAATTTCAGCGCAAAAAGGGCCGTTTGTCAGCCGGATTTCAGAAATCAGGGGAAATTTAAGGGGATCTTAATTGATTTGTCCCAGCGGCTATGGTATAATGACGAAAACCAGTCCACACGGGAAAGGCGGAACGGATATGCTTGATTTTATCACCACCGCGCTGGAATATCTGGCGGAGCGGGGCTTGCCCATCCTGATCGGGACGGCGGCGTTCTGGCTCGTCCGGCGGCTGCTGATCCGGCGGGGCATCCTCATCAAGGGCGGGAGGGCCCACGAGATCGGGGTGCTGGTCTTTGCCTTGTACGGGGCGGCGCTGCTGTCCCTGACCTACCTTCCCCTGCTGCCCATGGACCAGGGCGGGTTCACCTTCGACTCCGCCATTTGGGGCATCCTGACGGGGACCTACACCGCCGGGCCGTGGGTCTACACCATGATGGCCGCCAACGTGGCGATGTTTTTGCCTCTGGGATTTTTGATGTATCTGCTCTGGCGGCAGCGGGGCTGGCAGACGCTGTTGGTCTGTCTGGCGGCCCGCTTGTGCATCGAGCTGCTCCAGCCGTTGGTAGGGCGGAGCTTCGACGTGGACGACATCCTCCTCAACTTCCTGGGCGGGGCGCTGGGGCTGCTGCTGGCGGCGCTGTTCCGGCGGCTGTGGCCCGGCGGGGCGGCGCGGCTGAGAGCCGAGGCATGAGGGAAGGGGCTGTGAAAAAAGCCCCTGTCCGCCCTGTGTCGGCCCTCCCTCCGGCCGGTCGTTTCCCCTTGCCGTAAATGGGCGGGCATGGCCTGTGTTTTGTCAGCCCGTAAAACTGGAAGTTATCTGGTAAAACATTCAAACAACTCTTTCACTTTGGCAATATCAAAACAAATAATTTCGTCAAATTCGCAGCTTAAAAGAATGTAGCGTACAAAGCGACAGCCGAGATAATAGCCCACATCGCCATGGCCGTTATAAGAAACCCAATCGCCAAAATAGCGTTGGTTGGCAAATGACATAGTTTTCAAATCTTTCGCAAAGTCTGATTTTATCTGCTCAAAATGGTCGTCGCACCACGACTTCCAGCCGTTTTTATCCTGATGATAGTATTCGGCGCTGCCAATAATAATTTGCTCAAAGCACATCGCCACACCCTCTGTAAAGAGCTGCCAAAGAAATGAATCCTCATCTTTGTCAAAGATCCGCATCAGAGTCCCGTATTGTTTTTGATATACATGACCGAGTTCATGGTAGATAAGCCCGTACATATCATCGGTATGGCACCATTCGAGTTCCAATATTTTTTCTATGCCAAGCAATACAGCAGTCTTCCCGCGGTATTCTGTCACCCACCCAGCGCCATTGCAAAGGCCGAGATAAAAAACGATAGCGGCATCAAGGCTTTTTCCAAAACGCTCATATATTTTGCGTTCCAAATTCTCCGTCGCTTGCAGAAAGGAATCGTGGGCGACTTCAAGCTGCTGCCGACTGTGCGCGACACAATTCAGCACAGATAAATAATCGTCCTCGGAAAATTCTCCGGTACCCAAAGCGTTCTTCACATCCGCAACAAGTATCGGAAACAGGCCCGGAAGCACAGAATTGATATAACTTTTCCATCGCTCAAAGGAAAAGTTCGAATGATTATACGCCATTAATACGGAAGGATATGTGTCTATGATATCCATAGCAGTTTTCCTATAAGATCGATCTGTCTCTCTGTTAAGCCATGCTGAAATTATGGCACAAAGAGGAAACGGTTTCAAGATGTCGGCTTGTTTTCGAAGTGCGCACTTACTCACCGCCTCGTCGTCGCAAAGTCCGCTCAACTCCGTTTCCGCCCGTGGCGAAAACTGCGCTGGATCCCTTGCTCCTACTCTCCCCGCAAAGCCGCCGGCCTTGCGGGGACCCCGGTGGCGGTTGCAATGCCTGCCGCCGCCCCGCGCGCCCATTTGGGGCGCACTTGGGCAGCAAAAGGGATTTTTTCCGACGCATATGCCGCCGGAAAAATGTTGAATTTAGGTTTTTTCGGCAAGCTGAGCCCCCGGACGGTAAGTCCGGGGGCTTTTGCTGTGTTTCCGGGGAAATATCCCGTCTTCAGCACATGGGCTTCAGGTCGGGAGAGACGATCAGGGTGGCCTCGGTGGCGGCCTGGATCTGCTCCACAGTGAACTCGGGGTTGTATTCGGTCAGCACCAGCCCCTTGTCCGTGACCTCCATCACGCCCATCTCGGTGATGATCAGGTTGACGCAGTGGACCGCGGTGTAGGGCAGGCGGCACTTCTTCAGGATCTTGGGATTGCCCCTGGCGGTGTGCTCCATGGCCACGATGACCTCCTTGGCGCCCACCAGCAGGTCCATGGCGCCGCCCATGCCGGGCATCTTCTTGCCGGGGATGATCCAGTTGGCCAGGGAGCCCTCCTCGTCCACCTCGAGACCGCCCAGGATGGTGGCGTTCACATGGCCGCCGCGAATGAGGCCGAAGGAGGTGGCGGAGTCCATATAGCTGCCGCCCTTGACCGCGCAGGCGTTGCCGCCGCCGGCGTCGATGTTGTAATAGGGCTCTTCCTCGCCCTCGTTGGGCTTGCCGGAGCCGACGATGCCGTTCTCGGACTGGAGAGTGACGTGTATGCCCTCAGCCAGATAATGGGGGACCAGGGTGGGCAGACCGATGCCCAGGTTGACAATATCGCCGTCCTTCAACTCTTTTGCCACGCGCCTGGCGATAAAGCCCTTGATCTCAGACTTATCCATCAATACTTCCCTCCATCCACGATGTAATTGACATAGGCGCCGCTGACGTGCACGTTCTCGGGGTCGATGTCGCCCAGTTCCACCACGTTGTCGGCCTCCACGATGACCACGTCGGCGGCGGTGGCCATCATGGGGTTAAAGTTCCGGGTGGTGCCCTTGAACCACAGATTGCCAAATTTATCCACCAAGTGGGCGTTGAGGATGGCGAAGTCAGCGTGCAGAGGTTTCATCAGCAGGTACTCCCGGCCCTCCACGGTCTGCCTGCCCAGGCAATAGGGGGAGTCCTCCACGATGGTGCCCAGGCCGGTGGGGGTGAGTACGCCGCCCAGACCGGCGCCGCCGGCCCGGATCATCTCCGCCAGGGAGCCCTGGGGGATCAGGTCCACGGTCAGGGTCTTTTCCTCCATATTCTGCTGGCCGACCTCGGGGGTCATGCCCACATGGGAGTTGATGACGTGCTTGACCTGATGGTTATGGATCAGCTTGGCCATGCCCCACAGATCCCCGTTGGGGCCCTGCGCCATGCCGCAGTCGTTGCCGATGATGGTGAAGTCCTTTTTGCCGCTTTTGGAGAGGGCGTCGATAATATGGTGGGCGCTGCCGCGGCCCAGGAAGCCGCCATACATGATGGTGGCCCCGTCGGGGATCATGGCGACCGCCTCTTCCAGCGTGATGATCTTGTTAGTCAATGTGATTCCTCCTTATTGATTCCTCCGCGGGCGCCGAAGGGAGGTCCCTTCGGGCGGTCCGCTGTTTCAGCACTTCTCGAAGACGGTGGCGACGCCCATGCCGCCGCCGATGCACAGGGTGGCAAGACCCAGTTTGGCCTCGGGCCGCTTCTGCATCTCGTGCAGCAGGGTGACGATGATCCGCGCGCCGGAGGCGCCCACGGGGTGGCCCAGGGAGATGGCGCCGCCGTTGACGTTCACCTTGCTCATGTCGAAGTGGAGTTCCCGGGCCACGGCGATGGACTGGGCGGCGAATGCCTCGT
>CAYPEE010000086.1:1674-8008 GCA_964409665.1 uncultured Oscillospiraceae bacterium | reverse complement strand
TTTACGCGATCAGGCCGTATTTGACCTTGATCCGGTCCAGTTTTTCCAGCATGGGCTCGGCCCCCAGCCAGAGGAACAGCACGGTGCCGGCGGCGTGGACGCAGTCGAAGGGGAACCCGCTGATATAGTAGGTCAAAAGGATTTTCCAGTTGAGGTCTCTGGTCCAGACCAGGGCGGAGGCCAGATTCATAATGCCGCCGTAGAGCAGGATGGCCGCCAGAGCGCCGAAGACGCACAGTGCCCCCCGGCTGCGGCGGAGTACCCCCTTGCGGAACAGGACGCCCGCCAGGAATCCGGCGATGCCCATGGCGAACATCTGGTATGGCGTCCACGGCCCCTGGGAGAACAGGATGTTGGACACCAGCATGGTCATGCTGCCCACCAAAAAGCCGGTCTCGCCGCCGAAGGCCACCCCGGCGATAATGGTCAGGGCCAGCACCGGCTTGAACTGGGGCACCATAAAGAGGGCCGCCCGGCCCGCCACGGCGACGGCGCACAGCACCGCGATGATCACCAGTTCCCGGGCCTGGGGCCTGCGCCCCTCAAACACCAGAAGAAAGGGAATCATGGCCTCCAGCAGAATGAGCATGGAGATGAAATAATACTTCCGGTCGTCCAGATAGAAGATGCCGAGGAACAGCGTCACCGGGATCAGCAGCAGGACAAACGCCGCGCTCACGGCGGTGCGTCTGGTCAGTTTCCGTTTTTCCCGCGGCATCTGGACCGGATCGTCCGGCCGCCGGCGCCGGCGGCTGACGCAGGCGGCGAAGAGAAACAGCGCCGCCAGAAAGACGGCGTACATCCGCAGCTGGCTCCCCGCCAGGGCGGTCATCCCCTCGGCGCCCACGAGGGCTGTCAGGTCGGCGGCCCCTATGAACTGGAGAAAGAGCGCCGCCGCCACTGCGGCGGAGACCGCCGCCCCCAGTTTGCGCCACCAGGGCAGCTTTTTCGGCTTCCAGTCCGCCGTGTCCTCTTTCGGTTCCGGGGGCGCGGGCGGGACGCGGTCCGGAAACCCGGGCGCGGGGGGCAGGACCCCGCCGCAGGCGACGATCACATCCTCCGCCGTCACCGCCCCGGGCAGGATGCCCCGGGCCATACGGTTGGCGGAGGTGGTGTAAAAGCTGTTGCCGGAGAAGAAGGCCCGGGGGGCCGCCTCGGTGACGATCCCCCCGTCGAAAAAGAGGGCGCACCGGTGGGCGTACCGGGCGCAGAACTCGATGTCGTGGCTCACCATGACCACGGCGACGCCCCGGCGGAGCAAAGCCTGCAGGATCCGGGCAAAGACCTGTTTGAACTCGGCGTCCAGGCCCTTGGTGGGCTCGTCCAGCAGCAGGATCCGGGGGTCCAGCAGCAGCACCTTGGCCAGGGCGGCGCGCTGCTGCTCGCCGCCGGACAGGTCATAGGGGTGCCGGTCCAGCAGTTCCTCCAGCCGGCACAGGGCGGTCACATAGGCCACTTTGGCGTCCTGGGCCTCCCGGGTCAATTTCTTTCCCCGCAGGATCTCGTACAGGTCCTCCCGCACCGTCTTTTTGACAAAGAGGGTCTGGGGGTTCTGGGGGAGCATCCCCACGCCGCCGCGGACGGCCGTCTCCCCCCGATAGGGTTTCAGCAGTCCCGCCAGCAGTTTCAAGCTGGTGGTCTTGCCGGTGCCGTTGCCCCCCAACAGGGCCAGGAACTCGCCCCAGCGGACGGACAGAGACAGGCCCTTGACTGCGTCGGGCAGAACCTTTTCGTATTTGAACCACAGATCCCGGCACTGGATGGCCGTTTCCCCGGAGCAGAGGGGGATCCTCTCCTCCGGCAGGTCTTGAAGGGGATGCCGGGCGGCGAAAGAGTCCAGCCAGTCCCGCCCCTCCCGGACGGTGACCGGGCAGGGGGCGTCGTTCTCCACCGCCGCCCACACCCGCATGGCGGCCGGCATGGCCAGGAACATGGCATGGCCCGCCTCCCGCAGGGCGAGGCCCGCCTGCTGGGGGGTGCCGGCGGTGAGGATACGCCCCCGGTCCATCACCGCCACCCGGCCGGCCAGAGGGAACGCCTCCTCCAGCCGGTGCTCGGTCAGCAGGATGGTGGTGCCCAGTTCCCGGTTGATCTTGCCCAGGGTGGCCAGGAAGTCGGAGGCGGCGATGGGGTCCAGCTGGCTGGTGGGCTCGTCCAAAATGAGCACCGAGGGCTGCATGGCCATGATGGAGGCCAGATTCAGGAGCTGTTTCTGGCCCCCGGAGAGTTCCGTCACGTTTTTGTGAAACCAGGTCTGGATCCCGAAAAAACTCGCCATCTCCGCGACGCGGCGGCGGATGGTGGGCGTGTCGAACCCCAGGCTCTCCAGTCCGAAGGCCAGTTCATGCCACACCTTGTCTGTGACGATCTGATTTTCCGGCGACTGCTGGACAAAACCAATGCGCTGGGACTGCGCCCGCTGATCCATCTCCTCCACCGGCCGGCCCTCAAAGAGGATCTCTCCGGTGCGCCGGCCGTGGGGGGTGAGGACCGTCTTCAACTGCCGCAGAAGGGTGGACTTGCCGCAGCCGGAGGGGCCGCAGAGAACCAGAAACTCCCCGGGATGTACCGCCAGGGAGACGTTTTCCAGCGCACGGCGTTCCTGCTCCGGATAGGAGAATGTCAGGTCCCGGATCTCAATCGTCTCCATACTCTGTCCTCCCTTCGGTTCAGGATCACAGGCGTCAGGCACAGGGCCAGATACGCCCCCTGGAAACAGACGGTCAGCGGAGTGACGGCGCCGCCCCTCATGGTGGGATAGTACCGCCAGGAGAGCCCCCCCGCGGCCCAGCCGCAGAGGATGAAAAAGCCGCAGAACAGCAGCCAGGCCAGCAGGGCCCTGTCCCTGTTATCAAACCGGTAGATGGAAAACGCGGTACGGCCCGGCAGTCCATAGCCCCGGCTCTTCATGCTGTCCGACGTCTCTATGGCGTTCTCCAGGCTCCATGTCACCAGGATGGACAGAATGGTGACCGCGTTGCGCAGCCGCCGGATCACCGGTCCGTCCGACACATCCCGGCCCACGCACCGCTGCGCCTCACGGACCGCCAGGAACTGCGCTTTGAACTTGGGCACGAACCGCAGCGTCATCGAGAGCACAAGGCTCAGGGCGGGGATGACGCGGCCAAAGAGATAGACGAATTTGTCCGAGGTCATCACGGCGGTGTAGCAGCTGAACCACAGGATCACCGCCGCCAGAAGCACCGCCGCGGCGGCGCCGTAGGCGACGCTCTCCAGCGTCAGCGGATTGCCCGACGGCAGATAGGCCAGCAGCGTCGCCCCCTCGTGGTTGAAGGCGGGATTGATCAGAGCGGCCGTGAGCGTCGTCGGCAGCAGGACGGCCAGCTGGAACCGGAGCGCCCTGCGGCCGTTGAGGTAGATGCTGTACGCGGCCGCGCAGACCAGGGAGATCAGAAGACTGGCGGGGTGCATGAGAAACATGGTAAAGACCAGCACCAGGGCAAAGTAGAGGAAATTGACGATCGGGTGGCAGCTGGAAAAGGCGTCTCGATGGATGATAGCGCATCACCTCCCGGAAAGATGCGGCGGCCCATACAGGGAACGGCCCGGTTCCTTCCGCGCCCTGTATGGGTCCTGCGTTCAGCCGCCGATCGCGTTAAATCCGCCGATGTCCGCGCCCAGGTCACAGGTGTACTGCCAGCAGATCACGTCCCCGTCCTGAAGCTGATAGCGGGAGCAGCCGTAGTTGGGGAACCACTCGTTCACTTTGTACATCCAGCCGGAGAGTTCGCCGCAGTCGAACTCGTACAAATTGTGGATGCCCTCGATATAGGCGCTGTTGTACATGGGGGTATTCACGAACTCCAAATGGATGCCCCGCTGTTTGCAGGTGCGCTGGAGCACGTTGAACACGCTCTCGCCCTCGTAGAAGGTGACGGCGGCCGGCGGCAGGATCCAGCCGTCCCCCGGCACCAGTTCCGCCTTCTCCGGGTCCAGCCAGTCCATGTGGTCCAGGATGGATGCGCAGGAGATGGAAATGGTGCAGGTATGGGCCGTATCTGAGATGGTCACGTCCTGCGGCTCCACCGGCAGGGGCCTGCCCTCCGGCACGGGGTCGGTCAGATACTGGTCCTTGCCGGTATTGGGGTCGATCGCCATACCCTGGGAGCCGGAGGGGTCCGGGTCCCCCGTCTGCGCGCCGGGGGTGGGGCCACCTCCGGCGCCGCCCGGCCGGCTCTCGCTCCCCTGCGGGGCGGAGGGCGGAGGGGCCGGCGTCGCCGCGGCGGGCGCGGCGGAGGGCGAGGGGACCGGCGCCGCGGCGGGCTCCTCTGTGCCCGGCCCGCCCCCGCCGTCCGGTCTCCATGTCCCGCTGGGCGGCGGCGTCCCTGACGCGCCTGTGCCGGACGGCCGGCCCGCCGTGGGGGCGGGCGACGGGGCGGCCAGGGTCTCAGAGTCCTCCGGACCGGCGGTCCAGCCCTGAAGGCCGGGGGCGCCGCCGCCGCACCAGAAGGCGACCGCCAGCACCGCCGCGACGATGACGGGAACGATCACCTTCCATTTGTTGTTCTTCCACCACATAGGCCGCCTCCTTACAGCAGGTTGGAAGCGCCCAGCAGGCGGAAGATCATCTGGGCCGCCTCGCAGCGCCTGATGGCCGCGGCGCCCCGGATCTCCAGGGCGGAGTCGTCCAGGATCCCCGCCTGATAGCAGAAGGCCACGCCGGGGCGGGCCCACTCAGGGACCTTCACATAGTCGCTGAACTGGGCAAGCGTGTCCCGGACGGTGTCCGGGTCCATTTCGGTATCCATGCCGCAGAGCGCGGCGGCCCGGGCCACCATGACGGCGGCCTCCTGGCGGGTGACCGTTCCGTCGGGATGAAACGCGGTATCCGAAACGCCGTTCACCACGCCGTAGGCGTTGGCCGTACCCACGAAGGGCGCGAACCACCGGCCGGAAGCGACGTCGCTGAATTTCCCGTTTTCCCTGGGCGTCAGGCCCAGCCCCCGCACCGCGACGGCGGCAAACTCCGCGCGGGTCATGTCGCCGTCCGGGTCAAACAGGCCGCCGCCCTTGCCGTTGAGGATGCCGCGTACGGCGAGGGCCTCGATAGCGGCCTGATCGGCGTGCGCGTTCTCCCCCGAGATGTCGGAGAACGTCTTGCCGGGCTCCACGACAGGCACCTTTTTCACATCCGGGTTTTTCCCCGGCAGACCTGAGGGATCGTCCCCGCCGCCCGTGACATGAATGGTCACATCGTCCATCCGGTACAGGCTGGATCTGCCCTCGGCCGCCCGCTGCGCGGCCACAAGGCCGTAGAGCCCCTGTTCCGAGGCCATCTGGTTAGAGCCGGAGCCGGAAGCGGTGTGCAGGAACCCGCCGTTTTCCTGCCGGAATCCCATCAGGTTATCCAGCATGGTCCTGCCGTTCTTCACAAACCGGGCGTCGTCCAGGGGGATCCCCAACTCGCACAGGGCCACGATGACCTGCACCACGCTCTCCGAGTTGGTGGAGTTCCAGCTGGAATATCCGCCGTCCGCGTCCTGCATCCCGCTCACGCAGTCCAGGGCCTCCCGGGTGGCCCTGGCCACTTCCGGCTGATCCTGATACCTGGCGAGGGCCTGGAGCGCCATGCCGGTGATGTCCGGGTCAGAGCGGCCGCCGGAGCCCGCGGCAGACGTGCCGCTGAACAGGTTCCAGCCGCCGTCGCTGAGCTGGCTGTCCAGCAGGCGGTCAATGTACATCTGGCGCGTGGCCTGAGTGGCCGCCTCCGGATTTTCCGGCACCTCGTAGTTCCCGCTGTCCAGCGCGATGAGCGCCCAAATGGGGCCGTTGATGCCCTGCCAGACGGTCTTATCGTAGTCGCCCAGGGGCTTGACCAGGTCATAGCCCGCCACGTTCCTGGCATCCGCGCCGATGGAACTCAGCGCCACGATGACCCGGCTGTACTCGGTGTACTTTTTCTCGTGAAGTACGCCCTTGCGGGCTTTTACATACTCCTCCACGGTGCGGTAATAGCCGTCCCAATAGCTCTGGGGCACCTGGTACCCGCTGCGGGCGAGCCCGATGACCGCCCACTCGCCGCCGATGGAGCCCACCTGGGGGCTTTTCACGGCATCCAGCATATACGCCGCGCTTCCGTCCACCGCCTTTTGCAGTTCGGTTCCGGAGATCGCGGCTGACGCCGGCAGACAGATCCCCACAGCCAGCATCAGGGCCAGTACCAGGCATACGCCCTGCCGAATCGCCTTTTTCATAATGATACCTCCCGGAATTTTGTTCCGCGTCCGCAGGCGCGGGTCTATTGTTTGTCCGCGCGGTCATTTCACGATCATGCGAACCATTCTCTGCAGCACGGCGGCCGCCTCCGCGCGGG
>CAYPEE010000086.1:0-1574 GCA_964409665.1 uncultured Oscillospiraceae bacterium | reverse complement strand
CGCGGGTCGAGGATACCGGCCCCCCTGCCCTGGATCAGTCCCGCGTCCACGGCCCACTTCACCGCGTCCCGCGCATAGCCGGAAACGGCGCCGCCGTCTGTGAATCCACTGAGATCGCCGCCGGCCCTCACGTCCATGCCAAGGTCCCCGGCATAACGCCACAACATGACGGCCATCTGCTCGCGGGTGACGCCGTCCTCCGGTCCGAACCGGCCGCCGCCGTATCCCTCCGCAATGCCATGCTCTCCGGCCCAGGCGATCCCCGCCCCGTACCAGCTGTTTTCGGCCACGTCTGCGAAGGGTCCGGCGGCGCTCTCCCGCTCATCCTCCAGCCGCCAGAGAACCGTAGCCAGCATACCGCGGGTCATGGCCGCGTCCGGGGCGAATCGGCCGCCGCCCACGCCCTTAAACAACTCGTGGCCGGAGGCGAACGCCGCCGCCGCCGCGAACCAGTCCTGTTCCGCCACATCGGTGAAGTCCCCGCTGTTGTCCGCGATCTTCACGGTGCAGGAGCCGTCCAGCAGGGCCAGGACGCGGCCGTCCTCCACCACGGACTTTCTCACCACCGTTTCGGCGCCGTCCGGCCCCAGGATGACCAGGACGTTGCCGTCCTCCGGGGCCGGAAGCCGGCACTTCAGCCCGCCGGGCAGACGGTCCGCCGTATGCTCGCCCGCCCTGACCTCAATGGCGATCTCGCCGGTGGCCCTGCCGCCGCCGTCCTTTTTGGCCTCCACCGATACGCTGACGCTGCCGCCGCCGGACTGTTTCGACAGATCCTCCAGCGCGGCGGGGGGCAGAGTGACGCCGCCCAGGTCCGTCTCCACCGTCAGATCCAGGCCCGCGCCCCCTATGTCCCCGGCGGAAGTCCCGGGCAGTTCCACCGTCACCCTGTCCGCGCCGCCCCTCACATCCGGGGCCACGGTCACGCCATCCGCGCCGGCGGCCATGGCGGCGGCGATGCCGTCCGCCACCGCCTCGGAGGCGATCTCGGCTCTGGCCCCGCCGTTTTCATCGGCGGTGACAGCGGGGGTCAGGGAGGGCCTGCCATTCTCCGGCGGATTTGCCCCCGGAGGATTTGCCCCCGGAGGATTTGCGCCGGAGCCGGGCGGGACGTCCCGGGCGGACAGCCAGCGGTCATGGAATGTGCCGTCTCCGAGCGCGGGGAAACCCATACCGCCGAGGCTGTCCCAGTCGCTGACCTCGTAGGCGTAGTCGTTGACGTAGTGGAGAATGACTGTATCGCCGCTGCTCAGTTTCTGCTGGGAAACGCCGCTGAGGGCGTGGACGCCGTTGAGGGTGTACATCCAGCCCGAGCGGGGACCGTTGGTCATTTCCTCCAGGAAGTCCTCCGAGCCGGGTCCCCTGATGCCGGTGATATAGTTGCCGCTGGGGTTCTTGTACGCGAGGCCCGCGCCGTTCAGGGCGGCGGTCGCAAGGTCGAGGACCGTGGAGCCGGCGGAAAGCGTATAGGTCTTTGTGGAGATCCAGTTTTCATACTCCGCGCCGTGATACCCCGCCTCGCCCTCGCCCAGGTCCACATCGGCGTCTGAGAAAGAGGAACCGATGAGGCGGAA
>CAYPEE010000085.1:0-8205 GCA_964409665.1 uncultured Oscillospiraceae bacterium | reverse complement strand
ATCACCCCTGGTTCGTGGCCGGACAGTTCCACCCGGAACTGAAGTCCCGGCCCAACCGGGCGCACCCCCTGTTCCGGGAGTTCATCGGGGCGGCGAAGAAGCACAGGGTCCAGAGCGAAAAATGACGCGAAAATCCCCCGGCCGGCTGACCGGGGGATTTCTCATTCGCTGTTTTACTCCACAGGCACGACCCAGCCGTAGGGGTCTGGCTCGGTGCCCCACTGGATGCCGGTGAGGGTGTCGTACAGGCGCTGGGTCAGATGGCCGATCCGGCCGCCGCTGACGGTGACCTGCTGATCGCCCCAGGCCAGCAGGCCGATGGGGGACACCACCGCGGCAGTGCCGGTGCCCCATGCCTCCTCCAACGCGCCGTTTCCGGCGGCCTGGAACAGTTCCTCGGCGGAGATGAGCCGCTCCTCCACGGCGTAGCCCCAGTCCCGCATGAGTTCCAGACAGCTTTTGCGGGTGATGCCGGGCAGCACCGAGCCGGTGAGCTGGGGCGTGACCACCTTGCCGGCGATCTTGAACATCACGTTCATGGAGCCCACTTCCTCGATATACTTGCGGTGGACGCCGTCCAGCCACAGCACCTGGGAGAAGCCCTGCTGCTCCGCCCGCTCGCCGGCGCGGATGGAGGCGGCGTAGTTGCCGCCGCACTTGGTGTAGCCGGTGCCGCCCCTGACGGCGCGGACGTCCTCGTTCTCCACATAGATCTTCACGGGGTTGATGCCCTCGGGATAGTAGGCGGCCACGGGGCAGCAGATCACGGCGAAGATGTAGCTGTGGGAGGCGTGGACCCCCAGACCGTTATCGGTGGCGATGATGAAGGGTCGGATATACAGGGAGGTGCCGAACCGGTCGGGCACCCAGCGCTTATCCACGGAGACCAGGGCTTTGACGGCCTGGACGAAGTCCTCCTCCGGGACCTCCGGGATGCACATCCGCCGGCAGGAGGAGTTCATCCGGCGGGCGTTCTCGATGGGCCGGAAAAGCTGCACCCGCCCTTCCGCGGTGCGGTATGCCTTCAGGCCCTCGAAGATCTCCTGGGCGTAGTGGAACACCATGCAGGACAGATCAAAGGGCAGGGGGCCGTAGGGGACGACGCGGGGGTCGTGCCAGCCCCGGCCGGTGTGGTAATCCATCAGGAACATATGGTCGGTGAAGGTCTTGCCGAACTCCAGCTTGTTGGGATCCTCGGGCAGGGGCTTGGGCTGGCCGGTGAGGGTGATCTTGATGTCCAGCATGGCGGATGGCTCCTTTACTGAAAAAATACGGCGCGGGTCGGCCGCGGAGCGACCGATGCCGCACACCTTATTATAGCAAGTCCCCGGAAAAACGCAACGGCGAATTTCCCAAATCCGACGGCGAATTGTCAAATCAGCCTGTGGAATTGCCCTTGTTTTTCCTGTTGGAATTTGTTATAATAAAAGAACTTATTGTTCCGCACAGTTTTTCCCGGCGGCTTTCGCCGGGCGGGGCGCCTCTCTCCCGGCCGGAGGGGGCGCTCCGGGAAGGGAGTGGGCGTTTTGTCCAGGCGATTGGCCCGCACGCTGACCCCGAAGGTGGGTCTGTACTTTATCGCGCTGCTGCTGATGGCAGCCGTCTCCTTTTTCTGGCGGTGGGACGTGGCCCTGGTGGAGCTGATCTTAGTGGCGGCTTTAGCCGTCTGGGCCATTTTCTCCGTCCGCCGGCAGCGGCTGGACGCGGGCAAGTATCTGGAGGGACTGCTGGGCAGCGTGGATCAGGCCACCCGGGACGGCGCCCTCAACTGCCCCATGCCCCTGGTGATGTTCCGGCCCGACACCAACGAGGTGGTGTGGTCCAACGAGCGGTTTTTGCGCATCGCCGGCGGGGCGGACACGGTGTTCGACACCGATCTGACCCAGCTGGTGCCCGATTTCGACCCCCGCTGGCTGCTGGAGGGCAAGAACGCCTGTCCCGGCGAGGTCTGTCTGCAGGGCCGGCGCTACCAGGTGTTCGGCGCGGTCACCCGGCCGGAGGGCAAGGGGAATGACTGCCCCATGGCCACCACCTACTGGCTGGACGTGACCGATCTTGCCGACGAGCGGGACATCTACCACGCCACAAAACCGGTGGCCGCCCTCCTCCTGCTGGACAATTACGAGGAGGTCATCAAGACCCAGGCGGAAAATGTGCGCTCCCATATGCTCAACGAGATCAGCCAGCGCATCGCCGCCTGGACGGACGACGCGGGCGGGATGCTCTGCCAGCTGGATCGGGACCGCTACCTGTTCCTGTTCGAGGAACAGTATCTGGCCGGCTACAAGGCCAAAAAATTCTCCCTGCTGGACTCCATCCGGGAGGTGGAGAACGCCTCCGGTATCCCCGCCACCATGTCTATCGGCGTGGGGGTGGGCGGAGAATCCCTGGGAGATCTGTACCGGTTCGCCAACCTGTCCGTGGAGATGGCCCTGTCCCGGGGCGGCGACCAGGCCGTGATCCGGAACAGCGCCGACTTTGAGTTCTACGGCGGCCGGGGCAAGGAGACCGAGCGGCGCACCAAGGTAAAGAGCCGGGTGATGGCCTCCGCCATGGCCGAACTGATGGCCGACGCCTCCTGCGTGCTGGTGATGGGCCACCGGGCCCCCGACATGGACGCCGTGGGCGCGGCGGTGGGGGTGTGCGCCATCGCCCGGATCAAAGGGGTCCCCCACTATATCCTCCGGCCCGATACCCCCTCCCCCGCCGACAAACTGTATCGCCGCATCGAGGAGATGGAGCAGTACCGCCGCGTTCTGGTGGGCCGCGAGGAGGCCATGGCCCTGCTGGATCCCCAAGTTCTTCTGGTAGTGGTGGACACCAACCGGCCCGAGCAGGTCATGGACGAGGAACTGCTCCGCACCTGCTGCCGGGTGGCGGTCATCGACCACCACCGGCGGGCGGCCACCTATATCGAGGGGGTGGCCCTCAACTTCCACGAGCCCTACGCCTCCTCCTCCTGCGAACTGGTCAGCGAACTCATCGGCAACCTGATGGAGCCCGCCGACCTGCTCCCCGGAGAGGCCGAGGCCATGATGGCCGGCCTTATGCTGGACACCAAGAGTTTCACCATGCGCACCGGCGCCCGCACCTTTGAGGCGGCGGCCATGCTCCGCCGGGCCGGGGGCGACACGGGGCACGTGCGCAAAATGTTCCAGACCAACCTCAACGACGCGGTGGAGAAGTACGCCATCATCCAGACCGCCCGGATGTACCGGCCGGGGGTGGCCATCGCCGTGTCCGGCCGCACCGTGGGCCGCGTCACCGGGGCACAGGCCGCCGACGAACTGCTGACCATCGCCGGCGTCGGCTGCTCCTTCGTCATCTGTCCCGACGGGGACCGGGTAGTGGTGTCCGCCCGGAGCATGGACGACACCAACGTGCAGGTCATCGTGGAGGCTCTGGGCGGCGGCGGCAACGCGGGGGCCGCGGGAGCCCAGATCGCGGGCCGCACGGTGGAGGAGGTCTACGCCGAGTTGACCGCGGTGCTGGACAGCTATTTCGCCAAGGACGAAACCGGCCCGGAAGAGGGCTGAGACATACCTTCGGGAGGGAACCGACATGAAAGTGATCTTACAGCAGGACGTGAAGGGCCAGGGGAAAAAGGGCCAGTTGGTGGAGGTGTCCGACGGGTACGGCCGGAACTTCCTTCTGCCCCGGAAACTGGCGGTCGAGGCCACCGCCGAGAACCTGAACACCATGAAGATGCAGGACCGGGCCAGGGCCGCCAAACTGGCCGAGGAGAAAGCCCAGGCCGTCGCCCTGGCGGAGCGGCTGAAAAACTGCCCGGTGCGGATCCCCGCCCGGGCGGGCCAGGGAGGAAAACTGTTCGGCGCCGTCACCGCGAAGGAGATCAGCGAGACCCTCCTGGCTCAGTACGGTCTGGACGTGAACAAGAGCCGGCTGGTGGTGACCGAACCCATCAAGTCCTTCGGGTCCTACGAGATCAAATGCAAACTGGGCAGCGAGATCACCGGCACGGTGTACGTGCTGGTGACCGAGGCGAAGTCATAGGCGGAGGAAACGCGGCGCGCCGGACAAAGACCGGCCGACCCCCATCGGAACGGAGGCGGTACTATGCCGCTGGAGGAACTGAATGACCTGCAGGCCCCCCACTCGGCAGAGGCGGAACAGGCGGTGCTGGGCTCCATGCTCATCGACGAGCGGTGCGTGCCCATGGTGGCGGAGGTCCTCCGGCCGGAGGATTTCTACCTCCGGCAGAACCGGGAGCTGTACGAGGTGCTGTTCGCCATGTTCAACCGGTTCGAGACCATCGACCCGGTGACGGTGCTGGACCGGATGAAACAGGCGGGCGTCTATGACGAGAACACCTCGGTGAACTATCTGCGCCAGCTGATGGAGATCACCCCCACTGCCGCCAACGTGATGGAGTACGTCCACATCGTGTCCGACAAGGCCCTGCTGCGCCGCCTGGCCGACGCCTCCGACGAGGTGTCCGCCCTGGCCCGGTCCGAGGGGGACAGCGCCGGCAGCGTGCTGGAACTGGCCGAGCAGAAGATCTACGCCATCCGGCAGGGCCGTTCCGCCCGGGGAATGGCCCACATCTCCACCGTGATGATGGACGTGTGGGAGGCCATCCGCAGGCGCCAGGAGAGCGGCGCGGAGTTCCCCGGCATCTCCAGCGGATTCATCGACCTGGACCGGCGGCTGTCCGGTCTGAACAACGCCGACCTCATCATTCTGGCCGCCCGGCCCGGCGTGGGCAAGTCGGCCTTCGCGCTGAACATCGGCGTGGAGGCGGGCAAGCACTCGGGCAAGAACGTGGCGGTGTTTTCCCTGGAAATGAGCCGGGAGCAGCTTGGCGTCCGTCTCATCTCCAGCGAGTGTCTCATCGACAACAAAAAACTCCAGACCGGCCGGCTCACCGGGGAGGACGAGTGGAACCGGGCCGCCATGGCGGTGGCCTCCCTCAGCCAGGCCAGGATCTATATCGACGACGACTCCACCCTGACGGTGTCCGACATCAACGCCAAATGCAAGCGCATCGACAACCTGGGCCTGGTCATCGTGGACTATCTCCAGCTGATGACCTCCGCCGGCGGGCCCCAGCGGAACAGCGACAACCGCCAGCAGGTCGTGTCCGATATGTCCCGCTCCCTCAAACTCATGGCCAAGGAGCTGAACGTGCCCGTCCTCTGCCTGTCCCAGCTGTCCCGGGCCAACGAGACCCGGGCCCAGGGCCAGCGCCGGCCCGTGCTGTCCGATCTGCGCGAGTCGGGCGCCATCGAGCAGGACGCCGACATCGTGCTGTTCCTCTACCGGGACAGCTACTATGAGGAGAACACCGAAAACCCCAACGTGGCCGAGTGCATCGTGGCCAAGAACCGCCACGGGGAGACGGGCACCATCCAGCTGGAGTGGCGGCCCGAATACACTCTGTTCCGCAACCTGGCCCTGAACTACGATGAGTCCGAGGACTACTGAGCCCTTCCGCTTCCGTCTCATCCCGGAGGGGAGCCGGGTGCTGTGCGCCCTCTCCGGCGGGGCGGACTCCATGTATCTGCTGGACCGGCTCGAAAAGGCCGGGTACGACGTCCGGGCGGCCCACCTGAACCACGGCCTGCGGCCCACCGCCCTCCGGGACGAGAATTTCGTCCGGGACTGGTGCGAGGGCCGCCGCATTCCCCTCACCGTGGAGCGGGCCGACGTGGCCGGATACGCCGCCGAACACCGCCTCACCGTGGAGGAGGCGGGACGGGAACTGCGGTACGCCTTCCTGGAGCGGACCGCCCAGGCGGAGGGCTGCGCCCTCATCGCCACCGCCCACCACGCCGGGGACAACGCCGAGACGGTGCTGATGAACCTGATCCGGGGCTGCGGCCTGCGGGGGCTCGCCGGCATCCCGGAGCGGCGCGGGAATATCGTCCGGCCCATGCTGGCGGTGACCCGGCCTGAGATCGAGGCATATTTAGAGGAGAACCGCGTCCCCCACATGGAGGACGAGACCAACGCCGATCTGGACCGCACCCGCAATATCGTGCGTCACCGGCTCCTCCCCCTGTTAGAGGAGCTGAATCCCAGAGCCATCGCGCACATCTCCGCCGCAGCGGACCGGCTCCGCGCCGACGATGCGGAACTGTCCCGGCAGGCGGCCCTGCTGGCGGAACAGGCGCGGGAGGGCGCCATCCCCGCCTCCCTGCTGGCCGGGGCGCCGCGGCCCGTCGCCCTGCGGGCGGTCTCCCAGCTGCTGACCGAGCGGAACATGGGCGGCGGGGCCGTCCACCTGGAGCGCGTTCTGGACCTGGCGCGGAGGGGCGGCCCCTCGGCGCGGGCCGATCTGCCGGGGGGGAGCGTCCGGCGGGAGTACGGCCTGCTGGTGTTCGGCGCCGTCCGGGAAACTCCCCCGCCATCCCCCATGCCCCTTGGACTGGGGGACAACCGCTGGGGAAACTGGGTCGTCCGCTGTGAAAAAGGCACCTGCCCCGCGAAGGCGTATGCCGCGCCCAACGAATTCTATCTGAGGCCGGGGAACTATCTCATCCGCTCCCGCAGGGCCGGGGACGCGCTGACCCTGGGGCCGAGGCCCCGGCGGACCCTCAAGCGGCTGTTCATCGACCGGAAGGTCCCCGCCGTCCGGCGGGATTCCGTGCCCGTCCTGGACGGGGACGGCCTCGCCGCCGCCGCGGGGGACCTCGGGCCGGACAGGGCGTTTCTGGCGGCGCCGGGCGGGGACGCCCTTCATATCACGCTGAAGAGAGAGGGAGAATAAGCCATGCATCAGGACGTAGAGCGTATTCTGTACACGGAGGAGGAACTGAAAAACCGGGTAAAGGAGCTGGGAGCGCAGATCACCGCCGACTACCGGGGCAGGACCCCGGTGCTGGCCTCGGTCCTGCGGGGCTCCTACATCTTCATGGCCGACCTGACCCGCGCCATCGGCCTGCCTATCTCGGTGGACTTCATGGCGGTGTCCTCCTATGGCTCCGGCACCGTGTCCTCCGGCCAGGTGGAGATCAAAAAGGACCTGTCCGACTCCATCGAGGGCAGGGACCTGCTGATTGTGGAGGACATTCTGGACAGCGGCAACACCCTGTACTATCTGCTGAACGTGCTGCGGGCCCGGAGGCCCGCCTCCATCCGCGTCTGCGCCCTGATGGACAAGCCCGGCCGCCGCTCCAGGCCCATCCGGGCAGACTATGTGGGTTTCACCATTCCCGACGCCTTCATCGTGGGCTACGGGCTGGACTACAATGAACGGTACCGCAATCTGCCCTATGTGGGCGTGCTGAAACCGTCGGTCTACGGCGGCAGGTAACGCCGCGGACACATCCCATCAAAGGAGCGCTTCGTTTTGAAAAAAACCAGACGTATCAACCCGCTGTTCCTCCTGCTGCTGGCGGCTCTGCTGTTCTATCTGTTCCTGTCCTTCTCCCGGTGGGGGAGCGAGGATCTGGTCCCCTACTCCCAGGTGCAGGAGCTGTTCCGCACCGAGCAGGTGGAGCGGTTCACCGTCAGCGGCGGCGGGACGCTGTCCCTGACGTTAAAGGACGGCGGCGTGGTCCGCCACGAACTGGCCGACGTGGAGGGGTTCCGCCGGGACCTGGGAGAACTTTACGAGGCCCAGCGTGAGGCGGGTATCCTCACCTCCTACGACTTCCGGCAGCCCTTTGAACTGCCCCTGTGGCTGGTGATACTCATCCCGGTGCTGGCGGCGGCGTTGATGGTAATAATCATCTGGTCCATCCTGGCCGCCCGGCAGCAGAGCGCCCAGGGGGGCGCGCCGGGCATGGCCAGATTCGGCCGTGCCCGCACCGTGGAGGGCGCCGAGGGCACCGTCACCTTTGACGACGTGGCCGGCGCACAGGAGGAGAAGGCCGAACTCCAGGAACTGGTGGACTTCCTCAGGGACCCGGACAAATTCATCCGCCTGGGGGCCCGCATCCCCAAGGGTGTGCTGCTGGTGGGCCCTCCCGGCACCGGCAAGACCCTGCTGGCCCGGGCCGTGGCCGGCGAGGCGGGGGTCAAATTCCTGTCCATCTCCGGCTCCGACTTCGTGGAACTCTACGTGGGCGTGGGCGCGTCCCGCGTCCGGGACCTGTTCGATCAGGCCAAGAAGGAGTCCCCCTCCATCGTGTTCATCGACGAGATCGACGCCGTGGGCCGTCAGAGGGGCGCGGGCCTGGGCGGCGGCCACGACGAGCGGGAACAGACCCTGAACCAGCTCCTGGTGGAGATGGACGGTTT
>CAYPEE010000084.1:1688-8258 GCA_964409665.1 uncultured Oscillospiraceae bacterium | reverse complement strand
CCTGGCGGTTCAGCCGGTGGATCTCGTCCACAAAGAGGATGTCGTTCTCCTGCAGATTGGTCACCAGAGCCACCAGATCGCCGGGCTTTTCGATGGCGGGGCCGGAGGTGATGCGGATATTGACCCCCATCTCGTTGGCGATAATATTGCTGAGGGTGGTCTTGCCCAGGCCCGGGGGGCCGTGGAGCAGGACGTGGTCCAGGGGCTCGTTCCGCATCTTCGCCGCGGCGATGAAGACGCCCAGGTTTTCCTTGGCCTTGGTCTGGCCGATGTACTCGCTGAGCCGTTTCGGCCGGAGGGAGTACTCCCCCTCGTCATCCCGCGTCAGGGAGGCGGTCACCAGAGGCTGTCCGGTGACAAGATCCCCGTTTTCGGAAAAGTCGATGCTCAAGGTCTCCCCTCCCTCACTTCACCATGTTTTTCAGGGCCTGCCTGATGATCTCCTCCAGCGTGAGGCCCTCCATGTCCACGCCCTTCAGAGCGGCGTTGATGTCCGCGGGACCGTAGCCCAGCACCGCCAGGGCGGCGGAGGCCTCGCTGGCCTTGTTCTCCGGGATAACGGTGACCCCGCCGGAGAAGGGCTCTCCCCCGCCGCTCACGGACAGCTGCCCCTTGGCCAGTTTGTCCTTCAACTCCAGGATGATCCGCTGGGCGATCTTCTTGCCCACGCCGGGGGCGCTGGTCAGGGCCCTGGCGTTCTCCGACACGATGGCCATGGCCAGATTCTCCGGCGTGCTGGAGGACAGAATGGCCAGCGCCATCCTGGGCCCCACGCCGGATACGCCGATCAGCATCTTGAAGGAGGACAACTCCCGCTCCGAGGCGAAACCGTACAGTTCAAAGGCGTCCTCCCGGACGTGGAGATAGGTGTAAAGCTTTGACACTTTCCCGATGCTGAGAGAGCCAAGGGTATAGCTGGTGGTGTGGCAGGCATAGCCCACGCCGCCGCAGTCGATGACCGCCAGATAGGGGTCGATATGGGCCACTTTACCCTCTACATAGTAAAACATCCGTCAAAACGCCTCCCGGCCTGTTATGGATCCCTCTGTCCCAGCAGCGAGGTGGAAGAGCGGGCGTGGCACAGGGCGACGGCCACCGCGTCGGCGGCGTCGTCCGGCTTGGGGACGGCGCTCAGCCCCAGCAGCCGTCTGGTCATATCCATCACCTGCTTTTTCTCCGCCTTGCCGTAGCCCACCACCGCCTGTTTCACCTGGGACGGGTTGTACTCATAGATGGGCAGGCCCATCTTCTCCGCCGTCATGAGGATGACCCCGCGGGCCTGGGCCACCCCGATGCCGGTGGTCACGTTGTGGTTGAAATAGAGCTCCTCGATGGCCATTCCATCTGGGTTAAACTGTCTGATGAGCGCCTCCAGGTCGGTGGCGATGCGCCACAGCCGGGCGGACAGCCGCGCCTGCGCCGGGGTATTGATTGCCCCGCAGGCCGCCAGGCGATACCGGTTTCCCGCCGCCTCCACCAGCCCGAAACCCACGATGGCATAGCCGGGGTCGATCCCCAGAATGAGCACGCAGACACCCCCCATGCGGCCTGCCAAAAGCGTATGCGGCCAGTTTGGAAAGATTATAACACATCTGTTTCAGTCTGACAAGTCAAAAAGCGGACGGCCTTTGGACCGTCCGCTTTGGTTATGTATCTTGATCACGCTCTGGGATGGGCGTGCGCGTACACGTCCCGCAGGTGCTGGTCCACCACCTGGGTGTAAATCTGGGTGGCCGAGATGTCGGCATGGCCCAGCATCTCCTGGATGGACTTGAGATCTGCGCCGTTCTCCAACAGGTGGGCGGCGAACGAGTGGCGGAGAGTGTGGGGGGTGATCTCTTTCTGGATGCCCGCCTTTTCCTGATAGCGCTTTACGATCTTCCAGAAACCCTGGCGGCTCATGCGTTCGCCGTTCATGTTGACGAACAGAGCGGTCTCCTCCGGGTCCTCCAGCAGTTGGGGGCGCACCTCGTTCACATAGGCGGACAGCGCCTTGACGGCGGCCTTGTACAGCGGGACCACCCGCTCCCTGTTCCGGCCGCGGCAGCGGAGGAAGTTGGCGGACAAATTGATATCCTGCAGATCCAGGGAGATGAGTTCGGACACCCGGATGCCGGTGGCGTACAGCAGCTCCAGCATGGCCTTGTCCCGGCAGCCCTTGGGGTCGGACACGTCCGGCTGCTCCAGGAACAGGTCCACCTCCCGGCTGGTGAGGATGGCGGGCAGGCGGCGCTCCACCCGGTTGGGTTTGAAACCTTTGACCGGGTTGACGGGCACGCTGTGAATGGTCATCAGATAGCCGTAGAAGGATTTCAACGAGGCGACGGAGCGCACCACCGTGGCGTTGGACTTGCCGCGGCGCTCCAGATAGCGGGCGTAGTCCCTCACGTCGTCCTGGGTGGCCTGGTGCAGCGGGATGCCCCGCTCCCCCATCCACACGGAGAACTGGCGCACGTCCCGCACATAGGAGCTGAGCGTATTGGCGGCGGCCTTCTTCTCATTGGCCAGCCATGACTCATATCCGGCTAAATAGTCCAAAAACGCTCGCCTCCTCTCTCGTATGGCAAAGAAGAAAATGAACGCGGTCCGGCGGAAAAGGCCGTCCGGACGGCGCGGAAACGCCTATGGATCCAGGTCCTAAGGGAACAGGCGGGCGCACACCGCCGTCAGCAGGGCGGGCATCACCGTCCACTGGAGGGCGCAGGCCAGGGCCAGCAGACCCCCGCAGGGCGCCAGCAGCGCCAGCCGCCCGGCCAGGGGGACCGCGGGCGGAGCATCGTGGGACAGGCGGCTCAGGGCGTTCTGGAATCCGCTGTGGGCCGCCACGAACAGAACCGGCACCGACAGGAGGGCCGTCACCCCAAAGGCGGCCAGCGAGGCGGCCATGCCGTTCCATCCCAGCAGGCGGACAAAGGTAGTCGCCGCGTAGGACAGCATGAAGGCCCGGACAGCCAGCGCCGCGGGGATCCCCACCGCGCCCAGAGCGGTAAATCCCAGGACAAAGATCAGCAGAAACCAGCGAAAACTCTCCCAGATCACCGAGAACAGGGACGGGGCGAAGGACCCCCCCGCGCCCGCCTGATGGAGATAGCGGAGCAGATACTCCCGCAGTTGGGAACTCTCCCCGCCCAGACAGGAGAAAAGGAACCCGGCCAGGGTGCCGAGCAGAAAGCAGGCGCCCAGCAGGGCCAGAGAAGTGAACCCGTCCCACCTGAGAACTCTGTCGCGCGACTTTGTCCGGTCTGCCGCCATGGTCATCACCCCGGCCTAAGATATGCGGGCGCGGGGCGGCGCATGACGGCACGGCAGAAAACGTGTTGAACTCAATATAGACCTCTTTCCCGCGAAACGCAAGAGTTTTGGAGAAATTTCTCGAAATTTTTTATTATGTCCAGTTGTTATGTAACTAACTTTATGTAAACTGACAAAACAAAAATCAGGGGACCACAAGATGATGTGGACAAAAGTGCGGCGGCTCCAAAATGTTGAAACCGCCGCCCAATCGGATCTATTCCTGCTATCTCTTGCCGGATGTCAGCCTCTTTCCCCTCCCGCCGGTCCCATTCCGGCCCGGATCGCCTTCATGGCGATGGCGCACTCCAGCCGTTTTTTCTGCATCTCACATCCAAACCGGTTTGGTTTTGTTATGTCGCCGTTGACAAGGAGATTGGAGGCGGAGCATCCTCCGCTGCAGTAAAATCTGGCCCAGCAGGTCTGGCAGTCGGGCCTTGTGTAGACGTTGAGGGACGCGAATTTTCGGGCCAGATCTAGGTCGAAGGAGCCATCGTGCAGGCTGCCCAGTTTATACTCCTCCCTGCCCACGAACTGGTGGCAGGGGTAGATCTCCCCGTCGGGCGTGACGGCCACATACTCGCAGCCGGCGCCGCATCCCCGCAGGCGCTTGATGACGCAGGGTCCCTGCGACAGGTCCACATTGTAGTGGAAAAAGTTGACCTCAGGCCGTTTCAGCAGTTCCGCCGCCAGTTTCTCGTATTCCGCCAGGATCCCGGGCAGGTCCTCCTCCCGGAGCGACCACTCGTCCTCCGGAGCCCCCACCGCCGGCTCCACCGAGATGCTGCGGAATCCCAGATCGGCCATGTGTATCACGTCGGCGGCGAAATCCGGGTTGTGCCGAGTAAAGGTGCCCCGCAGATAGTAGTCCTTCCCCTCCCCTTCCCGCCGGGCGGCCAGCTTTCTGAACTTGGGGAGGATCACGTCGTAGCTGCCCTTGCCGTTGACGGTGGGGCGCATGGCGTCGTTGATCTCCCTCCGTCCATCCAGGGACAGCACCACATTGGACATCACCCGGTTGATGTAGTCGATGTTCCCGTCGTCCAGCAGGATGCCGTTGGTGGTGATGGTAAAGCGGAAGCGCTTGTTGTGCTTTTCCTCCAGGGAGCGGGCGTAGTCCACGGCGGCTTTTACGGTGTCCATGGCCATCAGCGGCTCGCCGCCGAAAAAGTCCACCTCAATGTTCCGGCGGGCGCCGGAGCGCTCGATCACAAAGTCGATGGCCTTTCTCGCCGTCTCCGCGTTCATGGTCATCCGCTTGCCAGTGCCGAAGTCGCCGGTGGAGGCGAAACAGTACTTACACCGCAGATTACAGTCGTGGGACACATGGAGGCACAGGGCTTTGACGGGGGCGTCCCGCTGCATGAGGACGGCGGCCTGGGGGTCCAGGTAGTCGTCGCCGGTGAAGAGCAGGCCGTTGTCCTGGAGTTCCTTCAGTTCCGCCCAGGCGCTGTCGATGGCATCCCTGCCGTGGGACAATGCGCTGTAAAGTTCCTCCGGGCACTTCTCGCTCAGGGGGCCGCTCAGTTTGGAGAGCAGATCGTAGGCCGTCCGGTCCAGCACATGGACGGCGCCGCTGTTTACATCCACCGCGATGGAGACATTGAGACATTGAAATGTATGTACCATAAGGGCATCCTCCCTGCCGGAACATGGGAAAAGGGTGGGCAGTACGCCCACCCTCCCCGAGCCGGTCGATTACCTCTGCCGCTCCCTGTTTTCGCACTTCTGGTTGCCCACAGTGCAGGAGGTCTTGCAGGCAGACTGGCAGGAGGTCTGGCATTCGCCGCAGCCGCCGTGGGCCGCGCTCTGCTTCAGAGTGGCGCCGTTGAGGGTCTGGATATGAGTCATGGGGATCTCCTCCGTTTCAGTTGGTTTTCTGTATTATAACATACCGCGTCCGCACATTCAATACCGTACGGCCCTTTTTTGCGGTTTTTCTGAAAGGCCCGGCGCTGTCGGCGGACACACGCCCGCTGTCGCTCCTCCCTGCCGCAGCATAAGCTGGACTGACAGGAGATCTGTCAATCCAACCAAGGAGGGGATTCCCCTTGTATTCCGATAACGGAACCACTTCCCGCGCCTGCCCCGACGGGAACGGCCTGATGCCGTCCTGCGCGCCGCTGGCGGTGCCATACGTGCCCTTCCAGCAGGAGGGCAGCCAGAAATATGACCAGACCGAGGCCCTGTCCAACGGCACTCTGTTTCCCGGCCTGAACCTGCCCTTCCATGTGCGGGTCAAGGGGGGCGATCTGCCCAGGACCGCCTCCGCCGAACTCCAGGCCCTCCAGTTCGTCCTGCTGGAGTTGGGGCTGTACCTGGATACCCACCAGGAGGACCGGGAGGCCTTTGAACTGTTCCAGAAATATTCCGCCCTGGCCGACGAGGGCAGACGCCGCTATGAGGCCATGTACGGCCCCCTGACCCTGAGGGCCGCCGCCAAGGACGCCTCCTACCAGTGGCTCAACGACCCGTGGCCCTGGGAGTACGACCAGAAAGGAGCAGGCAAATAATGTTCATCTATGAGAAAAAACTGCAGTACCCGGTGAAGATCAGGAACACCAACCCCAAACTGGCCAGCATTATCATCAGCCAGTACGGCGGGCCGGACGGCGAGCTGGGCGCCTCCCTGCGGTATCTGTCCCAGCGGTATGCCATGCCCTATTCCGAACTGAAGGGCCTGCTCACCGACATCGGCACCGAGGAGCTGGGCCACCTGGAGATGATCGGCGCCATTGTCCACCAGCTCACCCGCAGCCTGACCGAAGAGCAGATCAGGACCGCCGGGTTCGACACCTATTTCGTGGACCGTACCACCGGCGTCTACCCAACCGCCGCCTCCGGCTTCCCCTTCAGCGCCGCTTCCATGGCGGTCAAAGGGGACGTGATCGCCGACCTGAGCGAGGATATGGCCGCCGAGCAGAAGGCCAGGGTCACCTATGATAACATCCTTCGCCTGTCCGACGACCCGGACGTGAACGACGTGATCCGGTTCCTCCGGGAGCGGGAGGTGGTCCACTTCCAGCGGTTCGGCGAGGCCGTGCGGCTGGCCAAAGACAAGATGGACCAGAAAAACGTCTACTATATCAATCCCGCTTTCGACAAAAAGTGAAACTAACGCGCGAAACCCCCGGCCACCGGTCGGGGGTTTCGCAGATCGCTCAGTAATTTTCCGCGCGGACCTCGAAATAACTCTGGGGATGGTTGCAGGTGGGGCACACCTCGGGGGCCTTCTCCCCCACCATGATGTGGCCGCAGTTGCGGCACTCCCACACCTTG
>CAYPEE010000084.1:0-1678 GCA_964409665.1 uncultured Oscillospiraceae bacterium | reverse complement strand
TCGGTCCACTCATAATTCTCGCCGTTGGCCGCCTCGGCCAGATTTTGGGCGGTGTCGCCGATGCCCTCCAGTTCCTTGAACCACAGCTTGGCGTGCTCTTTCTCATTGTCGGCGGTCTTCAGAAACAGGGCCGCGATCTGCTCGAACCCCTCCTTCCTGGCCTTGGACGCGAAATAGGTGTACTTGTTGCGGGCCTGGGACTCGCCGGCAAAGGCGGCCTCCAGGTTCTCCTCGGTCTGCGTGCCGGCATACTTGTTGGTCATGACAGGATCCTCCTTATATGAAATTATGGTTCGAACTGCCCCGCCTTTTCCCGGCAGACGGGGCAAAGTCCTTCAAATACGGTCTGGTGGCGGCGGACATCGAACCCGGTCGCCTCCGCCACCCGCCTGTCGTCCTCCCGCTGATAGGACAGCGGCGCGTCTACCACGGCGCCGCAGGACAGGCAGTAGAGATGGCAGTGGGGTTCGGAGCGGAGGTCGTACCGGTCCGCTGACGGGGTCTCCACGCGGGTGATCTCCCCGCTCCCGGCCAGGATGTTCAGATTTCGGTAGACGGTGCCCCGGCTGATTCGGGCGTCCTTCCGCCGCACGTCCAGGTAGATCTCGTCGGCGCTGGGGTGATCCACCCGCGCCCGCACCGCCTCCAGCACCAGCTGTCGCTGCCGGGTGTTCCGGATCTGTTTCATTCCGTTCCCCCCCTCCCGTTATTGAGATTTAATCCTATTATGAGGGCTTTCCTCCCGCTTGTCAAGTCCCCACCCGTCTGTTTTCTGAAGCCCTTCTGCGTGATAACAAAAATTTGCGCAGGCGGAATGTCCAAATCGCACACCGTCCTTTTGTGCGCCACACCGCTTTTTCTTTACAAGGGGACGGACCTGTGTTATAATTTCTGTTGCGAAGGGGTGGCGCGATGGCGGCAGTGAATCCGAGATTGCGATCTCGACGGAGCGTGATATTTTGGAACGGGGAACGGCACAGAAGTGACCTGTCCGCCGGTGGCGGGAAAAAGATAGAGAGGAGACTGGGTATGTATTGTCAAAAATGCGGCGCTCAAATGCCGGACGGTGAGAAAAAATGCCCGCAATGTGGGGCCTTGCAGGGAAACGCAAAGTATTGCCCATTTTGTGGGGAAGCCATCGACGGAGATTGTGTGGTCTGTCCAAAATGCGGTAAGCAGGTAGGAGAACTGAAACAACAGCAGCCCCCGATCATCATCAATAATACGAACGCCAATACTAACATCAACACCGCAAACGCCCACGCCAATGCCGTTGTGGTCGGGGGCAGGCTAAAAAACAAGTGGGTCGCGTTTTTCCTCTGCCTGTTTCTCGGATTTTTGGGTGCGCATAAGTTCTATGAGGGCAAGATCGGTATGGGAGTCCTTTACATCTTTACCGCCGGCCTGTTCTGCATTGGGTGGATTGTTGACCTGATCGTGATTCTTACAAGACCCAATCCTTATTTCGTATCGCAGCGATAAGGCGGCGTTCTTCTCCGGAATGGCTCCCAAACGACCGGTATACGATGACCCACCCGCCGGAGAGCGGAACAATATAAACAAAAAGGAGCTTTACCATGCTGGAAAAAGAAGATTTACAGGCCCTGCGCACTATCATCAAGGAAGAAATTGAAGCCTCCGAGCAGCGCATGACCCGGAACACCGACGAAAAGCTGGC
>CAYPEE010000083.1:0-8320 GCA_964409665.1 uncultured Oscillospiraceae bacterium | reverse complement strand
CAGAGATATGTTGAACTCGCAGCGCCCGCTTTTGAAATTAGCAGATTTGAGAGAGTTTCAGTCGAAGCATACAAAAAACGCCGGTCTTTGTGTGCTTTCTGACGAAAACAGAGGCAAAAATCGGTGTTTTTTCTGGCACGCCTGAGAGGATTCGAACCTCCGGCCTACCGCTTAGGAGGCGGTCGCTCTATCCTGCTGAGCTACAGGCGCATATGAGTTAAGTTGAACTGCGGACCATCCGCATCAGGGGAAAAAAACGGGTACTCCTCCATGTGCTTAGGAGGCGGTCGCTCTATCCTGCTGAGCTATCGGGGCGTATGGTGTTATTCTACTCAATTTTTACGCGGTTGTCAATGCGTTTGTTTTCATTTTCGGATCATCGGTTGACGTTTTCTCTGTTTTGGGATAAAATAGAGGAAACTATCCGGAAAGAGGGCGCGTCCCATGAGCCGCACCGTGGAACTGCTGTGCGTGGGCACTGAACTGCTGCTGGGCAATATCCTGAACACCGACGCCCGGGACCTGAGCCGGGAGCTCACCGCCCTGGGCCTCAACGTCCGCTACCATTCGGTGGTGGGGGACAACCCGGAGCGGCTGAAGGCGGCGGTTGCCGTCGCCCGGGGGCGGGCCGACGTGATCATCACCACCGGCGGCCTGGGCCCCACCTGCGACGATCTCACCAAACAGACCCTGGCCGAGGCCTTCGGCAAAAAGCTCGTCTTTCACCCGGAGTGCGCCGAAACCATCAAAGCCTTCTTCGCCAGGATGGGCAGACGGATGACGGACAACAACCTCCAGCAGGCGTATCTGCCGGAGGGATGTGAAATATTGGAAAACGCCTGGGGCACCGCCCCCGGCTGCGCTTTCGAGAGCGGCGGAAAGTATGTGGTCATGCTCCCCGGTCCGCCCAGGGAATGCATCCCCATGTTCCGGGAGCGGGCCATGCCCTGGCTGGCCCGCTTGAGCGAGGGGGTCATCCGCTCCAGGACCCTGCGGGTGTTCGGCATGGGGGAGTCGGAGGTGGAAGCCCTCCTCCGGGACCGGATGAATGCGCTGACCAATCCCACCCTGGCCCCCTACGCCAAGGAGGGGGAAGTGGAACTGCGCATCACCGCCAAGGCCGGTACCCCGGAAGAGGCGGAGGCCCGCATCGCCCCGGTGGAGGCGGAGGTGCGCGCCTTGCTGGGCCGCAAGGTCTACGGCGCGGATGTGTCCGGGCTGGAACAGGTGGTGCAGGCGGGCCTGAAAAGACACGGGCTTACCATGGGCACGGCGGAGAGCTGCACCGGCGGCCTCATCGCCAAGCGGATGACCGATCTGCCCGGTTCCTCCGCCGTTCTGAGGGGCGGCGTGGTCAGCTACACCGACGAGGTGAAGACCAACCTGCTGGGGGTGTCCCGGGCGCTGCTGCGGGAACAGGGCGCGGTGTGCGCCGAGACGGCAAGGCAGATGGCCCAGGGCGCCCGGAGGGTTCTGAACTGCGATCTGGCCGTGTCCGCCACCGGCGTGGCCGGGCCGGACAGCGATGAGCGGGGCAACCCCGTGGGCCTGGTCTATGTGGCTCTGGCCGCCCCCGACGGCGTCCAGGTCAAAGAACTCCATTTGTCCGGCGGCTCCGACCGCCGGGACCGGGTGCGCACCCTTGCGGCCAACCACGCCTTGGACCTGCTCCGCCGCTGGCTGGAGGACCACCCCGCGTAAATACAGTCTGAAAGGAGGCCGCGCCATGAAGCGCGCGCTCAGGATCCTTGCCGCCGCCGCGCTGTGCGCGGCGCTCATGATGGGGCTCGCCGCCACCGCCCAGGGCGCCGCCGCCAACGTGTATCAGATGGCGGTGAACGACCGGCCCATGGAGATGACGGCGGAAAATATGCCCATGACGGTGGGAGGCGCCCTGTATGTGCCCTACGCCATGTTGTCCAACCGGGTGACCACCATTAACCTGGGGGTCAGCGCCCAGTACAACTCCACCCGGCGGACGGTCCTGGTATCCAGCGGACAGCGGGGCATGGTCTTTGACCTCCAGGCCAACAACGCCTACGATATCCGCGGCGCTCTCCTGGACACCCACGCCGTGGTGCGCAACTCCATGGTATTCCTGCCCATCATGTGGATCTGCAATTATTTCGGCGGCATCAGCTGCTCCCTCACCCGCACCCCCTACGGCACCCTGGTCCGGGTGACCAACAGCGCCGTGGTGCTCAGCGATCGGGAATTTGTGGACGCGGCCAGCGGCCAACTGGCGGATTACTATTACCGCTATCTGGCCTCCATCCAGCCGGCCGCCACCCCGGTCCCCACCGCCGCCCCCACGGCGCGGCCCACCGCTCCGCCCGTCCGGCCCAACGCCACCCCCGAACCCACAGATCCGCTCCCCGGCGCGAATGCGGAGGTGATCCTGGCCTATCGCTGGGGAGAGCGGGCGGAACAGACCGCTCAGCTGCTGGAAAACGCCGGCCAGAGGGCTCTGTTCCTCTTTGCCCCCGATGAACTGGCCGCCAACGACGGGCTGGTCCGCCGTCTGGCCGCCGCCGGCCATACCATCGGTCTGGTCCTGTCCGGCGGGACCGCCGAAGACTGCCTCGCCCAGGCGGAGGAGGGCGCCGCCCTGCTGGCGGCCGTCGCCCGCTGTCCTGTCTTTCTCGCGGAGGCTCCCGCCCTGAACGGGGGAAACAGGGCCGCTCTGGAGGAGGCCGGATACGTCCTGTGGGAACCCGATCTCCGGGGGGAGGACTACGCCTCCGCCGACGCCGTCATGGGGGCCCTGTCCACCCGGCGGCGCAATCTGGTGGAGCTGACCTGCGATGAAGACGGCCTGAGCCTGTCCCGGAATCTGTGGAGCGCCATGCAAAACGCCGGCTGCCGGACGCGGCAGGCCACCGCCCCCCTGCTGGCCCCCGCGGCGGGCTGAATCCGCTGACAGCAAAATCTCCGCTCCCTTTTGGAGAGCGGAGATTTTTCGCGTCTGACCGGCTCACAGCCCCAGCTTAAACAGGTTTGCGTCGCTGGTGAAGTTGGAGGCGGAGTAAAGCACCAGCACCTGATCGATGCCGTTGTCCGCCGCATACTGTTTCAGGGACATATTGTTGTACCGCAGATCCCACAGATGGACTTCCCCGTAGTCCAGGGCCAGGAAGGGGGCCAGAGAGTCGGAATAGGAGTCCCGGACCACCAGCAGTTTCCCGTTCTGTCCGTCCGGATTGCGGAGGATGCACAGGGGCTGATTGCCCCCCAGGAACATGGAGTACTTGTCCTTGACCTCCAGTTTGGACAGGTCGTAAAGACTTCCCTCCACAGGGGAGCCCTCCGGGTAGCGGGTGACGGTGACCCGGCCGTTGAGGCCGCCCTCGGGCACCCAGGTATAGATGCTGTCCGGCCCGACCCAGCCCGCCCCGGCGGAGGACCAGGTAGTGCCGTAGAAGTCATCGGACACTTTTGTGGGTTCGCCGTCCATGAGGGTGGCGGAGCCGTTCATGCCCTCGGCCAGAGCGGTATAGCCCTGGTAGGCCCCCATGGTGGTCCAGTGGTGGTCGGTGCGGTAAAAGGCGTCGTCCCCGGACAGCGCGCCGTACAGGTCGATATAGTTCACGCCGTCCCCCGCCAGAGCTCCGACCGCCGCGTTCATGGAGCCGTCGTCCACGTTGGGGGCGTTGGCGGGGAGCAGGTCGGCCCACACATAACTCTTATCGGGCACCAGAGAGAAGTACACCGGCGCGTCTATATGGTCCGCCAGGGAGTTGACATACCCCACCCGCGTCTTCAGATCCTCTCCCGCGGCCGGGGTGAAGAAGGCGAACAGGGTCTGACTGTCCCGGCCCAGATAGACGCTGTTGTTCTCCCGCTTGCCCAGCAGCCGCTCCGACTGGGCCTTCAGGTGGATCCACCCGTCCCGCATGGGGAACTGATCAACGACAAAGTCCTCGAAGTCCTCCATAAAGGCCCCGTTGAAGAAATTGCCGCCTGCGGTGCCGTTGAGCATTCCGGGCAGTTCAAAGCGGCCGATCTTCAGCTCGGGCATCTGCTCCAGCCACCGGTTCTCCTGTTCGGAGAAATCCTTTGGGTGGGCCATGTCCCACAGGAGCCACCCGCCGAGGCCGAAAATAAAGACGCAGAACAGGACGGTAATGAAAATGGAATACTTTTTATGCATCTCCGCGCCTCCTTAAAATCTGAAGTACAGGAAGGGGTTATAGGTGCCGTCCACCAGATAGGCGGTGGACAGGATCAGCCCCAGCAGCAGCGCCACCGGGAGGACGGCCTTCCGCACCTTTTCAGGCAGTTTCTTCCACAGATTGGCCGCCAGCGGCGTAGAGGCCACGCAGGCGATGAGGAGGATGGGCAGATAGTTGGCCAGATAGTAGAGGAACTTGCCGTCCAGCAGCCCCGCGCCGAAGCCGAACATGGCGGCCAGGTAGCCGCCAAGCTGGCCCAGGTCCTCCACCGCGAAGATGGCCCAGCCCACCATGATGAGGAACAGGGCGTACACATGGCCGACCCAGGCGGGGAGTTTTTCCATGCGTTTGAGCAGAAACAGCTTTTCCACGACCAGCAGCACAAAATAGTAAAGGCCCCAGATCAGGAAGTTCCAGCTGGCCCCGTGCCAGATGCCGGTGCAGGCCCACACCACCAGCAGGTTGAAGATCATCCGGGAGGTCTTTACCCGGCTGCCGCCCAGGGGGATGTACAGATACTCCCGGAACCAGCTCCCCAGGGAGATGTGCCATCTTCTCCAGAACTCGGTGGCCGACCGGGACAGATAGGGGTAGTTGAAGTTCTCCATGAACTCGAACCCCAGCATCCGCCCCAGGCCGATGGCCATGTCCGAGTAGCCGGAGAAGTCGAAGTACAGTTGGAAGGAGAAGGCCAGCACCCCCAGCCAGGCCCCCAGGGTGGTGAGTTCTCCGGCGGGGGTGGCCTTGTACACATCCCAAAGCTGGCCGATGGCGTTGGCCAGCAGCACCTTCTTGGACAGGCCCACCACGAACCGCTGGACGCCGGAGGCGAACTTGTCCACCGTGTGCTCCCGGCTCTCCAGCTGCTCGTCCAGGTCCTTGTACTTGATGATGGGTCCGGCGATCAGCTGCGGGAACAGGGTGACGAAGGTGCCGAAGGTGATGATGTTCTTCTGGGTCCTGGCGTCCCCCCGATACACGTCGATGGTATAACTCATGGTCTGGAAGGTATAGAACGAGATGCCGATGGGCAGGCTCAGCCCCAGCTTGGGCATAAAGTTCAGCCCGACGGCGGCCAGCGAACCGGCGATGAAGTCCCAGTACTTGAAGAAGAACAGCAGCGCCAGGTTGAAGACGACCGAGGAGGCCACCGCCGCCTTCGCCCCCCGGAGGTTCCCCCGGTTCTTGCAGCGGGCCACCAGCATACCGTGGGTGTAGTCGATGGCGATGGAGGCGAACATGATGAGGATATACACCGGCTCCCCCCAGCCGTAGAAGACGAGGTTGAGGATCAGCAGCGCCAGGTTGCGCCCTTTCAGCGGGGTGATATAGTATATCAGCAGCGCCGCGCAGAAATAGAGGAACAGGAAATAGGGGGTGGAAAATACCATGGGCGGTCACCTCATGTCAGGGTTGGGGGGACAGGGAAACGGCGGGGGCCGTCAGTTCGGCGGCCCCCGCCGGACGTGTCAGCGGGATGGGACGGGATCAGCCCAGACCCAGGGCCAGGTCAAAATCGCCCCCGTCGCTCACCATGTACGAGGACATCTCATGGACAGCCAGGAAGACATACTTCCCGCTGGTGTAGATATTGGCGTTGTTCTCCCACTGCTCGATCATGGCGGGATAGAAAGCGCCCCCATCCACCTGGGTCTGGATGCGCTGCTGGAAGATGGCGTTCACCGCGTCGGCGTCCGCCTCGTTCTCCACCTCCACAAAGGCGAACTCACAGGCCACGCCGGACATCATGGGGGTGTAGATCAGCCGCTGCTTCACGGGGATGGCGCCCAGGCCGGGGTACTCCTGGACCATCCGCTCGTCGCTCATCAGTTCCAGGGCCGGGAACTCATAGACGGCGGGGAACAGTTCGTCCATAAAAATGTGCAGATCCTGGTCGCCCTCCCCCACGCCGGAGGGCGGGAGTACGGTGTCGTCCGCGGGCTCCTGAGTGGCGGACGCGCCGGGCATGACGATCGAAGGGGCGGAAACCTCCGCGGAGGGCTGATCGGTGGGCGCCTCGGTGGGCGCCACAGTGGAGGGATCCGCGGACTCGGCGGGCGTCTCAGTGGGCGCCACGGTGGACTCCCCGCCGGGGGAGGGCGCGGAGGGCTGCTGGGACTCGTTCTCCGCCGGGTGGGCGCAGGCGCACAGGCCCAGTGCCAGCGCCGCGATCAGAAGAAGGGTCAGGCCGCGTTTTTTCATTTCTGTCTCCTCCTCAAAATGAAATTCAGCCCGCGAACAGGGCATTAAACGCCTCGACCTCGTGGTCGGAGCCCTCGCCCACCGCGAGCATGACGTAGTTGCCGTTGGTGACCAGGCGGGCGTTCAGCTGCCACTGCTCCACCGTCTCGGGATACAGGCCGGGGCCCTCGGTGGACTGGGAATCGATGCGGGCCTGAAGGATGTTCTTCACCGTCTCCACGTCGTTGGGGTCGGAGACCTCTACCAGCGCCACCTCATAGGCCACAGAGGTCATCGGGGGCGCGTAGGCCACCAGCTGTTTGCAGTCCACCGCGGACAGGCCCGGATAATAGTTCTCCAGAAAATCCCCCTCGACGGGTTCCATCGTCAGGCCTTCGGCCTTGGCATCGGCAAACATGGTCTCGTAAAACGCGGACAGATCGACGTTCTCATTCCCCCCGGCGCCGGGGCCGGGCTCGGCCTTGCCGCAGGCGCATAGGGCGAGCGCCATCATCAGGGCGAGAGCAAGCGCGCTTACCTTTTTCAACATCTTATAATTCTCCTCCTGTGATTGGGATTCGGCGGCGGCGTCTCCGCCGCCGGCCGTCTGGACGGGGGAAGAAACGGCAAATGAACTCCCCATGGGAAACCTTATTTACCGTCCGCCCGGCCGGTTCCAATAAGGGATTGTACCATACCCCGCTGAAAAAGGCAACCCTCTCCGATGAAAAAGGGGAAAATCTGTCATCCGGCCCCAGTTTCGGCAAAGTGACAGCAAAAAAGATGAATATTTGGACAGTTTCGCCACTTTTTCTCTTGCCTTTTGCGATTCGAGCCGATATAATGTTCCATGGTTAAGGGAGGATCGTATGGTCAATATTGTGTTGGTAGAGCCGGAGATCCCGCAGAACTGCGGCAATATCGCCCGCACCTGCGCCGCCACCCGCAGCCGCCTCCATCTGGTGGAGCCCCTGGGCTTCGACATCAGCGAAAAGGCGGTGCGGCGCGCCGGGCTGGACTACTGGCCCATGGTGGATCTGACGGTTTACTCCGGTCTGGACGATCTGTTCGCCCGGCATCCCGAGGCGGCGGACGACCTGTGGCTGGCCACCACCAAGGCCCCCCGGGATTACGCCGAGGCTGCCTTTCGGGACGGCTGCTGGCTGTTCTTCGGCAGGGAGACCGCCGGCCTGCCCGAGTGGTTCCGCACGGCCCACCGGGAGCGCTGCGTCCGCATCCCCATGCGGCCCGGCGCCCGGAGCCTGAACCTGGCCAACTCGGTGGCGGTTCTCGCCTACGAGGCGCTGAAACAGCAGGGCTTTCCCGGCTTGACCGGGGAAGGCGAGATGTTTCACGCCGAGTAAGCCCGCCCCTCCCCTATTTTATCGGTAGGATCCGCCCCGATCCCACGGACATGACGAAAGGAGCTTAACCATGAACTACAACAAGAAGACCGTAAAAGACATCGATACGGCCGGCAGGAAGGTCCTGCTGCGGTGCGATTTCAACGTGCCCCTGGCCAAGGACGGCAGCGGCGTCATCACCGACGACAAGCGCATCCGCGCCGCTCTGCCCACCATCCGGTATCTGCTGGACCAGGGCGCGGCGGTGATCGCCTGCTCCCACCTGGGCAAGCCCGAGGCCAGTTTCGACAAGTGGGTGAAGAAACAGACCGAGAAGGGCAAGGATCCCGCCACCCTCACCGAGGCCAAGTGGCGGAAGACCCTCGACGAACTCCGCATGGAGCCCGTGGCCGCCCGTCTCAGCGAACTGCTGGGCCAGCCGGTCATCCTGGCCGGCGACGTGATCGGCCCCGACGCCCAGGCCAAGGCCGCGGCCCTCAAGGGCGGCGAAATCATGCTGCTGCAGAACACCCGTTTCGAGCCGGGCGAGACCAAGAACGACCCCGCCACCGCCAAGGCCCTGGCCGGTCTGGCCGGCGCGGACGGCGTGTATGTGTCCGACGC
>CAYPEE010000082.1:0-8326 GCA_964409665.1 uncultured Oscillospiraceae bacterium | reverse complement strand
GGGCGGTGACGCAGTGGGGGCACCAGTTGACGATGCGGCTGCCCTTGTAGATGAGGCCCTTCTCATAGAGGGAGACGAACACCTCCCGGACCGCCTTGGAGCAGCCCTCGTCCATGGTGAAACGGGCCCGGTCCCAGTCGCAGGAGGCGCCCAACTTCTTTTGCTGCTCCACGATGCGGCTGCCGTACCTGTTTTTCCACTCCCACACCCGCTCCAGGAACTTCTCCCGGCCCAGGTCGTGGCGGGTCTTGCCCTCGTTGACCCGCAGGTCCTCCTCCACCTTGATCTGGGTGGCGATGCCCGCGTGGTCGGTGCCGGGGACCCAGAGGGCGGCGTAGCCCTGCATCCGCTTGAAACGGATCAGGATGTCCTGCAGGGTGCAGTCCATGGCGTGGCCCATGTGGAGCTGGCCCGTCACGTTGGGGGGCGGCATGACGATGGTGAAGGGTTTTCTGTCCGGGTCCCGCCTGCCTCTGAAGCAGCCGTTCTTCTCCCACATCTCGTAGATCCGGGCCTCTACCTCCCGGGGATCGTAGACTTTGGGCAGTTCTTTGCTCATAGCGATTCACTCCTTTTGGGGCGTAAAAATCGCCCCAAGCATAGTTTGCTCAGGGCGATTTATAAGAACCTATGTTCACAAGCGTTCCACGCCGTCTATGCGGGCCTTTTCCCGCCATACTGCGTTGATTTTCCTTGCCATACATCCAGTATGGCGGCGTCAAATCGCCTTGCCTGGCGGCAAAATTCCTCGCCCAGCCAGCGCGTTCCGCTTATGAACACAGGTTCTAAAACCGCGGTACCACCTGAATTCCCCTGCGGGAGGGGCGCTTCATTGCCTCTGTAACGGGAGGTCCCGCCGCTCCCTACTGAACTTCAGGAGCGGGGCTCCGGGACGACTTCACCGCACCTCCGCCGCGGCCTCGCACCGGACCGGCCGCTCTCTGAGACGAAACTTGCGGGTACTGCTTCCCATCCAAGCCTTTCACGGCGATTAGTATAATGGAAGGGGAGGGATTTGTCAACCACGTTTTGTGCCTTTTAATCGTTTTCTCCGGCGGCCAGATACCGCTCCTCCGCCGCTTGCAGGGCGTTTTTCAGCATTTCCATGGCGTGTAAGACGTGTTCCCGGTCCATGGAGCGCTCGATCAAGAGTGTGTGCGTCATGTATTGCAGGGTGTCATCCACTTGGCCTGCCAGATAGGAATAGAGTTGTTGGTAGAGTTCGGACATTATAAAACCTCCTTTGTTTGGATGACAACAGTTTAGCATAAACCCCTTGGATTGTCTACGATAATAGACAAAAATTTCACGCTTTCCCCGTAAACTAAAGGCAGAGAGGGGAAGGGGTGATACCGTGCAGTTCGACAAGTCTGCGGCAGGCAGAGCGATCCGCGCCCTGCGGACAGAGAGGGGACTCTCTCAGGAGGTTTTGAGCGGTCTTGCGGGAATGGCGCGGACACATTTGACGATGATCGAAAGCGGGGAGAAACAGCCCAATTTCGAGACGATCTGGAGGATCGCGCTGGCGTTGGATCTGCGGCCAAGCGAATTGGTGGCGCGGATAGAAGCGGAGGTCAACGGGAAATAAGCTGGTGAAAGTGATAAAAAGTCCGGCCCGCGCTGGGCCGGACTTTTTCGCCCATGATTCCGTTTATTCCATCAGCGAGCACACCAGCTCGGTGTAGGCCGCGGCGTCCTCGACGGGCAGGCCGGCGATGAGCAGCGCCTGATGGTACAGGATCTCCACGAACTTGGCGGCTTTGTCCCGGTCGCCGGCGTTCAGCGCGTTTTTCAGCGCGGCGAAGGGAGCGGCGTTGGGATTCAGTTCCAGCACCCGCTGGGCCTTCATGGAACCCGTCATGGGGTTGGACTCCACCCGGGAGAAGTACTTCTCCATCTCCAGAGTCATGGGTCCATCGGCGGTCATGCAGACGGGCGCGGACTTGAGGATCTTGGAGACGCGCGCCTCGTGGATGCGGTCGCCCAGGGTCTCCTTGACAAAGTCCAGCACCGGCTTGGCATCCTCAGCCTGTTTCTCCTGCTCGGCCTTCTCCTCGTCGCTCTCCGGGAGGGCGTCGGGGTCGGACACCGATTTCAGCTTCTTGCCGCTGACCTCCGCCAGCGTGTTGACCACGAACTGGTCGGCCTCCTCGGTGAGGTAGAAGATCTCATAGCCCTTGTCGGCCACCCGCTCCACCTGGGGCAGATGGGCGGCCTGGGCGGCGTCGTCGGCGCAGACGTAGTAGATGAATTCCTGGCCCTCCGCCATACGGTCCGCGTACTCCTTCAGAGAGGTCAGCTTGCCCTCCCTGGAGGAGGTGAACAGCAGCAGATCCTGGAGCAGGTCCTTCTTGGCGCCGTAGCCCTCCACGACGCTGTACTTGAGTTGACGGCCGAAAGCGGCCCAGAACTTCTCGTACTTCTCCCGGTCGTCCTTCATGAGTTTGAGCAGTTCGTTTTTGATCTTCTTCTCCAGTGCGCCGGCGATCACCTTCAGTTCGCGGGTGTGCTGGAGCATCTCGCGGGAGATGTTCAGCGAGAAGTCGGGGGAGTCCACCACGCCCCTGACGAAACGGAAACAGTCGGGCAGCAGATCGGCGCACTTGTCCATGATGAGCACGCCGGAGGAATAGAGCTGGAGGCCCTTCTCATATTCCCGGGTGTAGAAATCGTAGGGGGTGGCGGAGGGGATGAACAGCAGGGACTTGAAGGTGACGGTGCCCTCGGAGGAGGTGGTGATGGTGGCCAGCGGGGCCTGCCAGTCGCCGAACTTTTCCTGATAGAACTGGTCGTACTCCTCCTGTTTCACCTTGGAGCGGGGCCGCTGCCACAGGGGCACCATGGAGTTGATGGTCTTCTCCTCCTGCACGGTTTCCCATTCGGGCTTGTAGTCATCGCCCGCGTCGGCGGGTTTCTCCTTCTGCCGGTAATCCTCCACCACCATGCGGATGGGATGGCGGATATAGTCGGAATATTTTTTGATGAGTTCTTGGAGGCGGTGGGTCTCCAGATACTCGCTGTACTTCTCGTCGTCGGTGTCGGGTTTCAGGTGCATGATGACGTCGGTGCCGACGTCCGCCTTTTCGCAGTCGGAGACGGTGTAGCCGTCGGCCCCCTCCGATTGCCAGATATGGCCGGTCTCCTCCCCGTGGCGGCGGGTGACGACGGTGACCTTGTCGGCCACCATGAAGGCGGAGTAGAACCCCACGCCGAACTGACCGATGATGTCGGAGGTGTCGCCCTTCTCCATCTCCTGCTTGAACTGGAGGGAGCCGCTGCGGGCGATGGTGCCCAGGTTCTTCTCCAGCTCGTCGGCGGTCATGCCCACGCCGTTGTCGGACACGGTGAGGGTCCTGGCCTCCTTGTCCGGGGTGACGGTGATGCGGAAGTCCCCCCGCTTGGTCTGGACGGTGTCGTCGGTGAGGCCCAGGTAGGCCAGTTTGTCGATGGCGTCGCTGGCGTTGGAGATGACCTCCCGCAGGAAGATCTCCTTGTGGGTGTAAATCGAGTTGATCATCAGATCCATCAGACGCTTGGACTCTGCTTTGAACTGTTTCTTTGCCATGGTTGTCGCTCCTCGTATATGAAATAATTTTTGAAAACCGGTTTTAGCACTCTGTAACTCTGAGTGCTAACCTATGATAATACCATTTCCACCCGATTGCAACCCCTTTCACGGAAAATTCACAATTTCCCTGTATGGGGTCGCGGCGGCCCGGGCAAACTACAAATACCATAAAATGGATAATACATGGAAGAACCGGAGAAATTTGCGCGTTTTGGGAAACTTTCGGTTGCCTTTCTCCGCGGGCGGTGCTATAATACTCTGTGAGAATTGAGGAAGTGTGCTTTTTCGGTTTTCCCAACGATTTTTCCGCCGATTCAGGCGTTACTAAACCGGTTTGCCGGAGGTTCGAGGTGCAACCTTGAAAAAATATGTGATCCATGGCGGGCGGCCGCTCTACGGCCGGATCGAGATCAGCGGCGCGAAGAACGCCGCCGTTGGCATTCTCCCCGCCGCTCTGATGGTGGACGGAGTCTGCCGCATTGAGAATATCCCCCAGATCAGCGACGTTGATCTGATTTTGAATATGCTCCAGTCCCTGGGCGCCAACATCCGTACCTTCAACCGCACCACAATGGATGTGGACTGTTCCCATATCGTCAATAAGAAGATCCCCTACGAGGGCGGCCGGAAGATCCGGGCGAGTTATTATTTCATCGGCGCTCTCCTGGGCCGGTACGGCTGGGCGGAGGTGCCCCTCCCCGGCGGGTGCGATCTGGGCGGGCGGCCCATCGACCTGCATATCAAGGGCCTCACCGCCCTGGGGGCCGAGGTGGACACCCGCAACGGCTATGTGTTCGCCAAGGTGCCTGAGGGCGGCCGGCTGCGGGGCGCTCAGATCTACCTTGACATCGCCTCCGTGGGGGCCACGATCAACATCATGCTGGCCGCCGCTCTGGCGGAGGGCCTCACCGTCATCGAGAACGCCGCCAAGGAGCCCCACATCGTGGACGTGGCAAACTTCCTCAACTCCATGGGCGCGGACATCACCGGCGCCGGCACCGATGTGATCAAGATCCGGGGCGTGAAAAAACTCCGGGGCGGGGAGTATTCCATCATTCCGGACCAGATCGAGGCGGGCACCTATATGGCCGCCGTGGCCGCCGCCGGCGGCGAGGTGCGGGTGTGCAACGTGATCCCAAAGCACCTGGAGTGCATCACCGCCAAACTCATGGAGATGGGCGTGGAGGTGGAGGAGATCGGTGACAGCCTGATCGTTCGCCGGAGCGGTTCCCTTCAGCGCACCAACGTGAAGACCATGCCATATCCCGGTTTTCCCACCGATATGCAGCCCCAGATCGCGGCGGTGCTGTCCATCGCCCGGGGTACCAGCGTCCTCACCGAGGGCGTGTGGGGCAACCGCTACCGCTATGTGGAGGAGTTCCGGCGGCTGGGCGCCAGGATCCAGGTGGAGGGCAAGATCGCCATCATCGAGGGGGCGGACCACCTCACCGGCGCGCCCATGGAGGCCTGCGACCTGCGGGCGGGCGCGGCCATGGTCATCGCGGGCCTGGCCGCCAGGGGCACCAGCGAGGTGTCCAACGTCAGCCATATCGAGCGGGGCTACGAGGATCTGGTCGGCAAGCTGTCCGGCGTGGGCGCCGACATCCGGGCGGTGGAGATCCCCGACCCGGACCGGGCCGCGGCCACCGCGTAATTGATTTGGGAAAAGGGGAGGGGCGGCAAACGTGCCGCCCCCTTTTCATGGAGGGAACACTATGCTTCAGGCGGCCACCCTGGCCAGCGGCTCCTCCGGCAACTGCGCCGTGGTGAGCGACGGGAAGGTACATATTCTCATCGACGCGGGCATCTCCGCCAAACGGATCAGCCAGGGGCTGCGCACCCTGGGGCTGACCCCGGCCCAACTCTCCGGGGTTCTCATCACCCATGAGCACACAGACCACATCGGCGGCCTGGACGTGCTCTGCCGCCAGACGGGGGCCGACCTCTTTACCGCCGAGGGCACCGCGCGGCAGATCTGCCGCCGCCGGGCCGGGATGGAGGGCCGTTTCCAGGTGTTTGAGCCGGGGGAACGGTTCGCCATCGGCGGTCTGGTCGTCTGCCCCTTCCCCACCAGCCACGACGCCGCCTGCCCGGTGGGCTACGCCATCGAGGGAGGCGGCCGGAAACTGGTCCTGTGTACCGACACCGGATATGTCACCCCGGAGGCGGCCGCCGCCGTGGCGGGCTGCCATCTGCTCATCTGCGAGAGCAACCACGACGTGGATATGCTCCGCTCCGGGCCGTACCCCGCCTATCTGAAGGAGCGCATCCTGGGGGATCAGGGACACCTGTCCAACGAGGCGGGGGCGGAGCTGGCGGCCGCCGCCGTCCGGCACGGGGCCCGGCGTATCGTCCTGGCCCACCTGTCCCGGGAGAACAACACCCCGGCCCTGGCGCTGGCGGCGTCTGAACGGGCGCTGGAGGAGATGGGCGCCAGAGTGGGGAAGGACGTGATCCTCACCGCCGCGCCCCGGAACGAATGCGGCCGCTGGATGGAGGTGTGACCGTGCTGAACGTGACCCTTCTCTGCGTGGGCCGGATCAGGGAGACCTTCTACAGGGACGCCGCGGCGGAGTACGCCAAGCGGCTTACGGGCTACTGTAAACTGGGGATCGTGGAGCTGGCGGAGCAGAGACTGCCCCCAAAACCCACCCCGGGCCAGATCCGGGAGGCGCTGGACAAAGAGGCGGAGGTTATCCTGGCCAGGCTGCCCCGGTCCGGCCGGGTGGTCGCCCTGTGCGTGGAGGGGACGCCCCTCTCCAGCGAAGAACTGGCCCGCGCTCTGGAGAACTGGACGGTGGGGGGGATGTCGTCCCTGACGCTGATCCTCGGCGGGTCCTACGGCCTGTCCCCGCTGGTGAAACGGCGGGCCGACCTGCGGCTGTCCATGTCGGAGATGACCTTTCCCCACCATTTGGCCAGGGTGATGGCGTTGGAGCAGCTCTACCGGGCGTTCAAGATCCGGGAGGGTTCGGACTATCATAAGTGATTGACAACCGCCCGCCGCTGTTTTATCATGTTACAAAATCCCTCCGGGAGGAGACAGAGACATGAAAAAGCCCTTCCTCACTCTGGCCCAGGCCAGGGAGATCAAAAAGACGTATCCCACCCCGTTCCACATCTATGACGAAAAGGGCATCCGCTCCGCCGCCCGGGCGCTGAGGGCCGCGTTCGCCTGGAACAGGGGGTTCAAGGAATACTTCGCCGTGAAAGCCACCCCCAATCCCGCCATCCTCAAAATATTGCGGGAGGAGGGCTGCGGCGTGGACTGCTCCTCCCTGACCGAACTGATGATGGCCGGCCGCTGCGGTTTTTCCGGCCATGAGATCATGTTCTCCTCCAACGAGACCCCGGCGGAGGAGTTCCTGCTGGCGGACAGGCTGGGGGCCATCATCAACTTGGATGACCTGACCCACGTCGGCTTCCTCTATCAGACCCTGGGCCATGTGCCCGAGACGGTGTGCTGCCGCCTCAACCCCGGCGGCACCTTTACCCTGGGGGAGAGCAAAGAGGGGTTCCAGGTGATGGACAACCCCGGCCAGGCCAAGTACGGCATGATGCCGGATCAGCTCATCGAGGCGCTCCGAACGCTGAAGACCATGGGGGCCGAACGGTTCGGCATTCACGCCTTTTTGGCCTCCAATACCCTGTCCAACGACTACTATCCCGCACTGGCCCGCATCCTGTTCCGGACGGCGGCGGACGCCGCGGAGAAGACCGGCTGTGAGATCGCCTTTATCAACCTGTCTGGCGGGGTGGGGGTGCCCTACCGCCCGGACCAGCCCGCCAACGACATCGCTGTCATCGGCGAGGGGGTGCGGAGAGCATTTGAGGAGATCATGGTCCCCGCCGGTCTGGGGGAGGCCGCCATCTTCACCGAACTGGGCCGGTTTCTGCTGGCTCCCAATGGCCATCTGGTCACCACGGCCATCCACGAGAAACACATCTGGAAGGAGTACATCGGGGTGGACGCCTGCGCCGCCAACCTGATGCGCCCCGCCATCTACGGGGCCTACCACCACATCACCGTGCTGGGCAAGGAGGACGCCCCCCGCGACCGCGTGTACGACGTGGCGGGTTCCCTCTGCGAGAACAGCGACAAGTTCGCCATTGACCGGCCGCTCCCGAAGATCGACATGGGGGATATCCTCGTGATCCACGACACCGGGGCCCACGGTTTCTCCATGGGCTACAACTACAACGGCAAACTCCGCTCCGCCGAACTGCTGCTGCGGGAGGACGGCTCGGTAGAACTGATCCGCCGGGCGGAGACGCCGGAGGACTATTTCGCCACCCTGATATGGTGAGACGGCGGAGCGTCCCGCCGAAAAAATGAAGATGCACCCGTGGTGAAATTGGTATACACGATGGATTTAGGTTCCATTTCGGAGACGAGTAGGGGTTCGAGTCCCCTCGGGTGCACCAAGGTAATTGCTTGAAAATGCGATATTGCCCTCAAGCCCAGTGTTTTCAAGCGCTTGAGAGCCCTCGACGGTCAAAAATCGAGGGTTCTCTTTTTTGCTGTTTCAAGGCCGGTTTCCCAAACCGAGAGGACTCGAACCCACGCCGGGCATAATTTGCCGTGAGCGCCAAGGCTGCATTGGCGCTTCTACATAGTCAGCGCCGCACATTGCAAAAAGAGCGCCGGAGGTTCCCCTCCGGCGCTCTTTTTGTCGTTTTCTTTGAAAATGCGGGTGTCAAACCCCCGCGAAAACTTTGTAAAAGTGTACTTTTATAAAGTCCCGTGTCGGTTTCGCA
>CAYPEE010000081.1:0-8329 GCA_964409665.1 uncultured Oscillospiraceae bacterium | reverse complement strand
CAGCGTGGACCACAGGTAATTCGGTCCGAATACAGGAAAGAAAGGCCCCGCCGGGCGGTGAACTGTAACCCGTCAAGAGGACAGTGAAATAATTAAAAGGAAGTTTACGAAGTAGACAGTCGCCGGTGCGCTGTCGCAACCGCAGATTCAGGATGCCTGCACAGCAGGTGCCCTGAATCTGCGGTTTTTATGCGGCTATAGCCAAATTGTGCTTTTCGATGGGTGTGAGTACACTGAGGTCACGCTGAATCCTATATGTATTATAGCAGCCGAAAGAGAGTATCTCATCTGCCGGCGGCTTCTGTTCCCGCGGCACAGCGATGCTCCCCCTATCTCGGACAGTTTTGCTCTTCTGTCCGCTATAGGGGGAGCATATCGGCCGGGACGGGGGATATGTTATGTTATGCCGTTACTCCACGGTCTTGAGGCTCTCCACCATATCCACCTTTTTCAGTTTGAAGTGGGCCGCAATATTCACAATGACCGAGAAGATCACCGTGAGGGCGGCGGCCAGGAGGTAGGCGTAGGGGGGCGCCGTGCGGCCGAACATGACGATGTCTATCTCCACGGTGCGGACCATCCAGGCGTGGAGGAACCGGCCCAGGACCAGTCCCAGCAGGATGCCGAACAGGGTGAGAAAGATATTCTCCCGGTAGACATAGGCGGTGGTCTCCGTATCGTAGAAACCCAGCACCTTTAAGGTGGCCAGTTCCCGGACGCGCTCGGTGATGTTGATGTTGGTCAGGTTGTAGAGCACCACAAAGGCCAGGGCGGCCGCCGACAGAATGATGATGATCACCGCGTAGTCGATGGCCTCCATGCTGTTGGTGAAGGTGTCCCGGAGGGTGGCGATATAGGAGTAGGACTCCACCGCGTCCATGGACATCAGAGCGGAGGACACCGCGTCGGACTGCTCCGCGCCGGCGGAGTCCGCGTACCGGAGGAGCAGGGAGTTCCGCTCGGCGCTCTCGTCAAAGAGTTCCTCGTAAAATTCCTCGGACACATAGAGACTGTGGCGGACGTACTGCTCCACAATGTCCACCACCTCCGCCGTCACCCGCGCGTCGCCCTTCTCGATGGTGACGGTATCTCCCACCGACACGTCCAGCAGTTCAGACAGCTTTTCCGAGATGAGCGCGCCTCTCTCCGGGAGATCGACGGTCCCGCCGTCCAACCGGTGCCGGAGGGCGACGAACCGGGCGAACCGCTCCCCGTCATCCACGGCGGACAGGGTGGCGGAGTAGGCGCCGCCGCCGGAGGATGCCTCCACCGTGATCTGGCTGGTAACGGCGTAGTCCTCCACATCGGAGGAGCCGTCCAGGTATCGCTCCACCTCGGCCAGCGCCTGGGGGGATGCGTCGGGGTCCAGGCCCACGGTGGCATCGTACCGTGAGATCTCGTCGAACTGCCTGCTCAGAATGGAGAAGATGGACTCGTGCAGGCCGAAACCGGTGACGATGAGGGCGGTGCAGCCGCCGATGCCGATGACCGTCATCCAGAACCGGCGCTTATAGCGGAACAGGTTGCGCATGGTCACTTTCCATGTGAAGGACAGCCGGTTCCAGACGGGCTTGATATACTCCAGAAACACCCGCTTGCCGGCCTTGGGGGCCTTGGGCCGCATCAGGTTGGCGGGGGTGTCCACCAGGGTGGAGAGGCAGGCCCACAGCGCCGCGCCGGTGGTACACAGCACCGCCGCCGCCACCGCCAGCGCAAAGGTCCCCGCCTGGTTCTTGAACTGGAGGGGAGGAATGTCGTACATGATGTTGAAGGCGTTGGCGATGACCAGGGGGAACAGGGTGGCGCCCACAGCCAGGCCCAGCAGACCGCCGATGAGACTGGCGGCAAAGGCGTAGCCGATATACTTTCTGGAGATGGCGAACCGCGAGAAGCCCATGGCTTTCAGCGCGCCGATCTCGGTCCGCTTGTCCTCCACCATGCGGGTCATGGTGGTCAGGCAGGCCAACGCCGCCACCAGGAAAAAGATGATGGGGAAGATGGCGGCCAGATTGCCCACGCGCTCCGCGTCCTGGGCGTAGCCCTCAAAGCCCATATTGGTGTTGCGCCCTAAGACGTACCACTGGCAGTCGCTGATGTCGGATAGCTGCGCCCGGGCGTCGTCCAGCTTTTCCTGGGCGTCAGCGATCTCTCCGTCCGCCTCGGCCCTGCCGTCCTCGTACTCCTGAAGGCCGTCGGCGTATTCCCGCTCGCCGTCCTCCAGTTCGGCCAGAGCGTCGTCCAACTCCCGCTGGCCGTCGATCTTGGCCTGATCCAGTTCGGCCGCGCCGCTGTTATAGTCCCGCCAGCCGCTGTCGATCTCCCGCTGGCTGTCGTCGATCTTCTGTTTGGCGGCCTGAAGCTGCTGCCAGGAGGCGTCCAGTTCCGCCCCGGACGCGTCCAGAGCGGCCTTCGTCTCATCCAGTTGGGCTTTTGCGGCGTCCAGCCGCTCCTTCACCGGGGCCAGCTGGGCGTAGGCCCCGTCCAGCTGCTCCTTCACCGGGGCTAGCTGCTCCCGCGCGGCGTCCAGCTGGGCCTGGGCCGCGTCCAGTTGGGCCTTCTGCTCCGCGGCCTGGGCCACGGCCTGGTCGTAATAAGGGGTGCCCACATAGGGGGCCAGGGCGTCCCAGTAGGCCCGATAGCCCTGATCCAACTGGTCCTGCTGCTCCTCCAGCCGGGCGGCGGACTCGTTATACTGGGCAAGGCCCGCCTGGTACTGATCCCAGCCCGGTTGGAACTGGGCCAGGCCGTCCTCATACTCCTGGAGGCCGTTCTGATACTGGGAAACGCCGTCGTCGTACCGGGCCTTGCCCTCGTTATACCGGGCCAGTCCGTCCTGGTACTGCTTTTGGCCGTCGGCCAGTTCCGCCTCCGCGTCCTTCAGCCGGCGGTAGGCGCTGTCCAGCCGGGCCTGGGCGTCGGCGGTCTCCCGCTGATAGGCGTCCTTGCCGTCCTCGTAGTCCGCCCAGCCATCGTCCAGTTCTCTGCGGGCGTCGTCCAGTTCCCGCTTGGCGTCAGCGAGTTCCCGATCCGCATCGGCCCTGGCCTCGTCCAACTGGGCCTGGGCGTCGTCGATCTCCGCCTGGGCCTCCCCGACGACGGACTCGGTGCGGAGGGCGGCCCGCTCGTCCGCGAAGCTGTCCATACTGTCCAGGAAGGCGTCCAGCCGGTCGTCGTACTCGTCGGAGTAGCTGTCCATGGCGGCAAAGCCGTCCAGGGTGAAGTAGGCGGCGGTATAGTAGTCATAGTGGAAGTTTTCGGCGGGGATGTACATAAAACCGTCCACCGAGCCCCGCCCCAGGGAGGAGGTGCCCCGGTCGGTGGCCGCGTACAGGGGGCTGGTGACCACGCCCACGACAGTAAAGGAGGTGTTCTCTAGATCCCCCTCGCTGTCCGGGGGCATGGTCAGTTCGATGGTGTCTCCAACGGACAGGCCCAGCTTGGCCAGCAGCAGTTTTTCGGTGACGCACTCGTCCGCCTTTTCCGGCAGACGGCCCTCGGTGACCCGGGGCAAGTTCAGCCGGGCGGGCAGGGAGCCCACGTTTACGATGGCGTCCACCGCGGTGGCGTCCACCGTCCAGACTCCCTCCACGTCCTCCACGCCCTCCGTTTGGGCGAGGGCCTCCAGATCCCCGTCGGTGAGGCCCAGAGTGGACAGCACATAGGCGTCCATGAAGTGGGACTCGTCGAAATAGTTGTCGGCGGTGTACTCCATATCCGGCGCCGCGGCCCGCAGGCCGGCCAGAAAAGCCACCGCCAGACCGGACAGCACCAGGATAGACAAAAACCGGCTGAAGGTGTTTTTGATCTCCCGGACGGCGTCGGTAAACAGGCGGTTCTTCCGTTTTACCATTCGATGTCCTCCACCGGGGTGGGCCGGTCGTTCAGTTCTGTGGCGTCCACCTTGCCGTTCTTGATGTGGATGACCCGGTCGGCCATGGGGGTGATGGCGGTGTTATGGGTGATGACCACCACCGTCATTCCGTGCTGGCGGCAGGTGTCCTGCAGCAGTTTCAAAATGGCCTTGCCGGTGACGTAGTCCAGAGCGCCGGTGGGTTCGTCGCACAGGAGCAGTTTGGGGTTCTTGGCCAGCGCCCGGGCGATGGCCACCCGCTGCTGCTCGCCGCCGGAGAGCTGGGCGGGGAAGTTGTCCAGCCGGCCGGAGAGACCCACGTGCTCCAGCACCTCTCTGGCGTCCAGCGGGTCGTCGCAGATCTGGGCGGCCAGTTCCACGTTCTCCAGGGCGGTCAGGTTCTGCACCAGGTTGTAGAACTGGAACACAAAACCGATATCCCGCCGCCGATAGGCGGTGAGCTGCCGGGCGTTGTAGCGGTCCACCCGCTCGCCGTCCACGGTGATGGCGCCGCCGGAGCAGGCGTCCATGCCGCCCAGCATATTGAGGATGGTGGTCTTGCCCGCGCCGGAGGGACCCACGATGACGGCGAACTCGCCCTTTTCGATGTCGAAGTCCACCCCGTCCACGGCGTTGATGGTGATCTCGCCCATCCGGTAGATCTTTTTCACGTCTTTGAAGGAAATGTAACTCATCCCGATCACCAGATTTCAAAAATAGGCCCGCATACTGATACTTCTATATCTGTATCATACACTTCCAAACGGGTTTCACGCAACCCTTCCGGCCCAAAATTCAAAGATTGTTTACCGATGGCGCCGGTCCGCCGGGCGCTTACCGTTGACTAACCGTCCGCCGAGGCATAAAATATGCTTTTGGACGCATAGCCTGAAAACGCGGACAGACGGAAAAGAGGGGGGACGCGGCGTGGGGCTGCCGGACTTATTCATATTGGCCGTTGGCCTCTCCATGGACGCGCTGGCGGTCGCCATCTGCAAGGGGCTGTCCCAGCCGAAACTGAAACTGCGGCACTGCCTCATCGTGGGGGCGTGGTTCGGGGCTTTCCAGGCGCTGATGCCGCTGCTCGGCTGGCTGCTGGGTTCCGCCTTTGCCGGCATGATCGCCTCCGTTGACCACTGGGTCGCCTTCGTGCTGCTGGTCATCATCGGCGGCAACATGATCCGGGAGTCCTTCCGCAAGGGGGACGGGGACTGCGACCCCTCCCTGGCCCCCCTTTCCATGCTGCTGCTGGCGGTGGCCACTTCCATCGACGCGCTGGCGGTTGGCGTCACCTTCGCCTTTCTCCGGGTGGATATCGTCCCGGCGGTGCTGTTCATCGGGGTGTGCACCTTCGCCATCTCCGCCGCGGGGGTGAAGATCGGCAACCTGTTCGGCACACGCTACCGCTCTAAGGCCGAGTTGGCCGGGGGCGTGGTGCTGATCCTGATCGGATCGAAAATTCTGCTGGAACACCTGGGCATAGCGCCCTGGCTGTGACGGAACAGCGGGAGAGGCCCCCCGCCGCAAGCGCGGCGGGGGGCCTCTCCTTTCCTATCCGGCTTATCCGGATGGGTCACCCCTCATCGTCCAGGGCAACGGACAGGACCTCATCCTCCTCCTCGTCGGCGGAGAAGTCGTCGCCGTCGGCCCCGTTGGCGGAGAAGTCGGAGTCGTCCTCGTCCTCCGCCATGGAGATGTTGGCCACATTGCGGTAACGGCTCTCCTCGTGGACCTCGTCCTTGATCTGGTCGAATTTGCGGTAGGCGGCAAGGCCGGAGCCCGCGGGGATCAGCTTGCCGATGATCACGTTCTCCTTCAGGCCCAGCAGGTGGTCCACTTTGCCCTTGATGGCGGCGTCGGTGAGGACCTTGGTGGTCTCCTGGAAGGAGGCGGCGGAGAGGAAGGACTCGGTGGCCAGGGAGGCCTTGGTAATGCCCAGCAGGATGCGGGTGCAGGTGGGCAGCCTCAGCTCCTCGCCCTCCTCGTTCAGCTCTCCCTCTTCCCTGCGCTTCCGGATATCCTCCTCTGCGTCCAGGAACTCAATGAGGTCGATGGTGGAGCCGGAGAGCAGCTCGGTGTCCCCGGCGTCTTCCACCCGGACCTTGCGCATCATCTGGCGTACAATGACCTCGATGTGCTTGTCGTTGGTGTCCACGCCCTGCTGGCGGTACACCTTCTGCACCTCGCTGATCAGGTAGTTCTGGCAGGCGGAGAGACCGCGGATGCGGAGCACGTCGTGGGGGGAGAGGGCGCCGTCGTTGAGCTGGAAGCCCTGCTCCACCTCGTCCCCGTCATGGACGCGGATGCCGGAGGATACGGGCAGTGCGTACTGGACTGTGGAACCGTCGTCCGCCACGATGGTAACCGTGGTGAGGACGTTCTTCCGGGTCTCCTCCAGGGATACCCGGCCGCCGATCTCCGCCAGCTGGGCCATCTTCTTGGGCTTGCGGGCCTCGAACAGTTCCTCAACCCGGGGAAGACCCTGGGTGATGTCGCCGCCGGCCACGCCGCCGGTGTGGAAGGTGCGCATGGTCAGCTGGGTGCCGGGTTCGCCGATAGACTGGGCGGCGATGATGCCCACCGCCTCGCCCTGGCCCACAGGCTCACCGAAGGCCAGGTTCATGCCGTAGCACTTGGCGCACACGCCGGTGCGGGACTCGCAGGTGAGTACGGAGCGCACCTTGATGGAGGGCTTGGGATCGGTCTCGCCGGCGGCGACGGCCCGGTCGATGAGTTTCTCCTCGATGAACTGGGCCAGATCGTTGGTGATCATGGTGTCCTTGCTCACCAGCACCTCCCCGGTGTCGGGGTCGGTGAAGTCCTCGGTCAGATAGCGGCCCCGCAGTCGCTCCACCATGGGTTCGATGACCTTGCCGTTGTCGCTGATCTCGGACACGGTGATGCCGTCGGTGGTGCCGCAGTCGTCCTCCCGGATGATGACCTCCTGGGACACGTCCACCAGGCGGCGGGTCAGGTAACCGGAGTCGGCGGTACGCAGGGCGATGTCGGCCATGCCCTTCCGGGCGCCTCTGGAGGAGATGAAGTACTCCAGCACGGTCAGGCCCTCGCGGAAATTGGCTTTGATGGGGATCTCGATGGTGCGGCCGGAGGTATCGGCCATCAGGCCGCGCATACCGGCCAGCTGGCGGATCTGGGCGGCGGAACCGCGGGCGCCGGAGTCGGCCATCATAAAGATGGGATTGTAACGGCCCATGCACTTCTGCAAAGCGTCGGACACGTCGTTGGTGGTCTTTTCCCATGCCTCCACCACCAGGCGGTAGCGCTCGTCGTTGGTGAGAAAACCGCGCTTGAACTGGTTTTCGATCTTCACCACCGCCTTTTCGGTGGCGGCGATGAGTTCCTTCTTCTGGGGGGGCACCGTCATGTCGGCGATGGCCACGGTGAGGGCGCCCTTGGTGGAGAACTTGTACCCCCGGGCCTTGATGGTGTCCAGCACGGCGGCGGAGGTGGTGAAACCGTGCTTGTTGATGCAGCGTTCGATGATCTGGCCCAGCTGTTTCTTGCCGCAGATGAAGTTGATCTCCGGCTCGAAGACCTGCTCGGGGTCGGTGCGGTCCATGAAGCCCAGATCCTGGGGGATGCCGTCGTTGAAAATCAGGCGGCCCACGGTGGTGCGCACCAGCTTATAGCGTTTCTCGCCGTCGATCTCGGCCTCCCGGCGGACCAGAATTGGCTCGTGGAGATCCAGGACCCCCTCGGCATAGGCCAGTTGGGCCTCGTCGTCGCTGGAGAACTCGCTGTAGATCTCCCTGGCCCTTCCGTCTCCGGCCTCGGCGCAGAGGGCGGGGGTGGTGCGGTACCAGCGGTCGCTGACCTCGTCCCGGACCCAGACGCGGTCGTTGGGCTGCACATCGCCGCCGGCGAGGGCCTCGGCGGCGGCCTTGGGAGTATCGTAGGAATGGGCGGGGTCGTTGGCGGGATCCCGCTCATAGGTCAGGTAATAGGAGCCCAGCACCATGTCCTGGGTGGGCACGGTGACGGGACCGCCGTCGGAGGGCCGCAGCAGGTTGTTGGCGGCCAGCATCAGGATGCGGGCCTCCGCCTGGGCCTCGGCGGACAGGGGAACGTGAATGGCCATCTGGTCGCCGTCGAAGTCGGCGTTAAAGGCGGTACACACCAGGGGGTGGAGTTTCATGGCGCGGCCCTCCACCAGCACAGGCTCGAAGGCCTGGATGCCCAGACGGTGCAGGGTGGGCGCCCGGTTGAGCATCACCGGGTGTTCCTTGATGACGGCGTCCAGGGCGTCCCATACGGCGGGGGTGCCTTTGTCCACTTCCTTCTTGGCGGCCTTGATGTTGCTGATGCCGTTCTCCACCAGCTTCTTCATGACGAAGGGGCGGAACAGTTCGATGGCCATTTCCTTGGGCACGCCGCACTGGTAGATCTTCAGTTCGGGACCGACGACGATGACGGAGCGGCCGGAGTAGTCCACCCGCTTGCCCAGCAGGTTCTGGCGGA
>CAYPEE010000080.1:0-8389 GCA_964409665.1 uncultured Oscillospiraceae bacterium | reverse complement strand
TCGTCCAGCGTGTTGTGGTGGGTGACTAAGGGCCGGGCGGTGGCGCCGCCGGAGATAGTGTTCAGGACCGGCGTCTCCACCTCCATGAAGCCCCGGGCATCCATGAAGTCCCGGACGTACTGGATGAACCGGGAGCGGATCTCAAAATTCCGCTTGACCTCCGGGTTCATAATGAGGTCCACATACCGCTGGCGGCAGCGGGTCTCCACGTCGGTGAGGCCGTGGAACTTCTCCGGCAGGGGCAGCAGGGACTTGGAGAGCAGCGTAACGGTTTTTGCCTTTACAGATATTTCGCCCCGCTGGGTGCGAAACACCTCGCCTTCGACGCCCACGATGTCCCCGATGTCGTATTTCTTGAAAGCGGCCAGCTGCTCCTCGCCCACATCGTCGATGCGGACATAGAGCTGGATGCGGCCCTGCCGGTCCTGCAGGTCAGCGAACACCGCCCTGCCCATTCCCCGCTTGGACATGATCCGGCCCGCCACGCGGACAGACCGGCCCTCCAGCGCGTCAAAGTTCTCCTTCACCTCGGCGCTGTGGCGGGTGACGTCGAACTTTGTGATGGCGAAGGGATCCCTGCCTTCGGCCTGAAGGGCGGCCAGCTTGTCCCGCCGGACCTTGAGCAGCTCGGAGAGAGGCTGCTCCGCCTGGGGGGGCTGACGGTTCCTGTTTTGCTCGGACATACCGGTTTCTCCTTTGTAAGGGCCGTTCACCGCTGAATGGCGACCACCCTGTACTCGATATTGCCCACGGGGGCCTCCACCACGGCGATCTCTCCGATGGCCTTGCCCAGCAGGGCCTTGCCAAAGGGGGACTCCTCGGAGATGCGGCCGTTCATGGGGTCGGCCTCCTGGGAGCCCACCACCTGGTACGTCTCCTCATCGCCGGTGGCCGCATCGGCCACGGTGATCGTGCTGCCGATGCGCACCGTGTTGGGGTCGGTCTCATCTTCCTCGATCACCGTGTAGTTGGACAGGATCTCCTCTAACTCGGCGATGCGGGAGTACAGCTTTCCCTGGACGTTTTTGGCCTCGTCATACTCGCTGTTCTCGCTCAGATCCCCAAAGGAGCGGGCCTCCTTGATCTGGTCGGCGACCTCCTTCTCCCGGACGGTTTTCAGATAGTTCAGTTCGGTCTTCAGTTCTTCCAGCCGCTCCGCGCTCAGCTTATACTCTTTGGCCACAAAAATCATCCTTTCTTTTGTCGCGCAAGTGATTCAGGGGAATTATAGTGACTTTGTTCTCATTTGTCAAGTGCTATCCATAATATAGAATCCGAAACCCAGTCCTATTTTTTCCGTGGCCTGGACCGCCCGCGCCCCAGGCCGCCGCACAGCATTCCCGCCAGCGCCCCTCCGCAGAGGCAGCCGGCCAGTTCGATGAGGGCCTGGAGCCCCAAAGAGAAGTCGTCGCCGGACAGCAGCCCCACCGCCAGGATGAGCAGAAAGCACACTCCGCCCGCCGAGAGCCCGCCGGGCAGATACCGCGCCCGCCAACGCAGGCAGGTCAGCATACCGCCGCACAGCCCGCCCAGCACACAGGCCAGCGCCGTGATCTGCATCGTCACATCCTGTTTCAAGATCCCGTTGGACACCGCCACCGCCCCCAGCAGCAGCACCACCATGGCCACGCCCAGGGCCAGCAGTCCGCCCAGAACCGCCGCCGCCGTCATCTCCACGGCGTTGGCCCCCCGGGCCTCGGTCTTGCGCATAAAAAGCACCCCTTTTCATATGGCTTGTGCTACACCATATGAAAAGGGGCCGCAATTCATGCTGTCTGCGGACAAATCTTTTTCACTTGTCCTTTTTCTCGTCATTCGCGGGCCCCTGGGCGTCCTTGCCGTCCTTGGGCTCCCTGGCATCCTTATCCTTATCCTTTTTCTCGTCCTTGGCGGGCTCCGGGAGTTCCCTGCCGTCCTTGGACTCCTTGGTGTCCTTGCCCTTGTCCTTCTTCTTGTCCTTCTTATCCTCTGCGGTGTTGGGCACGTCCTCGGTCGTCTGGGTACCCTTGCTGGAGACGGCCCACTTGGTAAACTCGACGCGCACCCGGTCGGCGCCGGTCTCGACGACGATGGTCTTGTCCTTCACCGCGCAGATGGTGCCGGTAATGCCGCCGATGGTGGTAATGTCATCCCCCACCGACAGGCTTTTGCGCATATTCTCGGCTTCCTTCTTGCGCTTGTTCTCGGGGCGGATCAGCAGGAAATAGAAGACTGCGATCATCACCACGATCATAATGATTTCCACAAAAGCACTCCCCTTATTGTCAAAGTTTGAACTGCAGACGCATAAGCCTATTATAGCGGATCGTATCCACAAACACAAGCCCTAATTTTCCACCGGGCGAAAAAAATCACTCCGCCCGCCCCGCCAGCCGCTCCGAATAGTCCGCGCGGAACTGGGCGAAAATTCCTCCCTCCAGGGCCCGCCGGATGCGGCGGGTCAGTTCATTGTAGAAGTACAGATTGTGCGTCACCGCCAGCCGCATGGCCAGCATCTCCCCCGCCACAAACAGGTGCCGCAGATAGGAACGGGAAAAATTGCGGCACACCGGGCAGCCGCACTCAGGGTCGATGGGCAGACTGTCCCGCCTGTACTTCTCGTTCCTGATGTTCAGGGCGCCGTTCCAGGTAAACAGTTTCCCGTGGCGGGCGTTGCGGGCGGGCATGACGCAGTCGAAAAAGTCGATGCCCCGCCAGACCCCCTCGATGAGATTGGAAGGCGTTCCCACCCCCATCAGGTAACGGGGCTTGTCCGCCGGCAGACAGGGCTCCACGGCCTCGATGATCCGGTACATCACCTCGGTGGGCTCCCCCACCGCCAGGCCCCCGATGGCGTATCCGTCGCAGTCCAGCCGGGAGATCTCCCGCGCGTGCCAGATCCGCAGATCCTCATAGGTGGCTCCCTGATTGATGCCGAACAGCATCTGTCCGGGGTTGACGCAGTCCGGCAGGGAATTTAACCTGTCATGCTCGATCCTGCAGCGCTCCAGCCACCGGAGGGTCCGCGCGCAGGAGGCTTTGGCATAGTCGTAGGGTGCGGGGTTTTCCACGCACTCGTCAAAGGCCATGGCCACGTCGCTGCCCAGATTGGACTGGATTCGCATGGATTCCTCCGGGCCCATGAACACCCGGCGGCCGTCGATATGGGAGGCAAATGTGACCCCCTCCTCGGTGATCTTCCGCATCCCCGCCAGCGAGAACACCTGGAATCCGCCGGAATCGGTGAGCAGAGGGCCGTCCCACCGCATGAATTTGTGGAGGCCGCCCATCTCCTTCACCAGGTCGTCCCCGGGGCGGAGATGGAGGTGATAGGTGTTGGACAGCTCGATCTGACAGCCGATGTCCTTCAGATCGAAGGCGGACAGTCCGCCCTTGATGGCCCCCTGGGTGCCCACGTTCATAAACACCGGGGTCTGGACCGTTCCGTGGGGGCAGCGGAATACGCCCCGCCTGGCACGGCCCTCCGTCTTTAATACTTGGAACATAGTTCACCTCAGGAAATAAACATGGCGTCCCCAAAGGAAAAGAAGCGATAGCGCTCCCTCACCGCCTCGGCGTAGGCGGCCAACACATGCTCCCGCCCTGCCAGGGCGGACACCAGCATGAGGAGGGTGCTCTGCGGCAGGTGGAAGTTGGTGATGAGGGCGTCCAGCACCTTAAATTTGTAACCGGGGTAGATGAAGATGTCGGTCCATCCGGCCGACGCCCTCAGCGTGCCGTCCTCCGCCGCCCAGCTCTCAACGGTGCGGCAGGATGTGGTCCCCACGCAGATGACCCGTCCCCCGTTCCTCTTTGTCCCGTTGATGATGTCGGCGGTCTCCCGGGGGATGATACAGTATTCCGCGTGCATCTCGTGGTCCGCGATCTCCTCCGCCTTCACCGGGCGGAAGGTGCCGAGCCCCACGTGAAGTGTCACGTAGCAGACCTTTACACCCATGCTCTCCACTTGGTTCAGCAGCTCTTTCGTAAAGTGCAGGCCCGCCGTGGGGGCGGCGGCGGAGCCGGTCACTCTGGAGTACACCGTCTGGTAGCGCTCGTTGTCCTCAAGTTCCGCCTTGATGTAGGGCGGCAGGGGCATTTTCCCCAGCCGCTCCAGCACCTCCAGAAAGATGCCCTCATAGTCGAAACGGACCAGGCGGTTTCCGCCCTCCGCCCCGCCCACGATCTCGGCGGACAGTTCGCCGTCCCCGAACGTCATTTTCGCGCCGGGGCGGAGTTTTTTCCCCGGGCGCACCAGGCACTCCCACACCTTCTCCCCCCGGTCGATGAGCAGCAGCACCTCGCAGGCGCCGCCGCCGGAGCGCCTGCCGATGAGCCGGGCGGGCAGCACACGGCTGTCGTTCAGCACCAGGCAGTCCCCCGGCCGGAGCAGAGACGGCAGATCGTAGAAGTGCAGATGCTGGGTCTCCCCCGTGACTTTGTCCAAAGTCATCAGCCGGGAGGCGTCCCGCCGCTCCAGAGGAGTCTGGGCGATGAGTTCCCGGGGCAGTTCAAAGTCAAAATCGGAAGTTTTCAAGAATTATCCCACCGTGACGCCAGTATAATAGAATTCCAGGATCTGTTTGTAAGTAAAGCCCTGCCGGGCCATGGCGTAGGCGCCCCACTGGCTCATGCCCACGTTGTGGCCGGACCCTCTCCCAGAGATGACGAAGGAGCCGTTTGTGCCGTGATAGAGCCCGTCGCCTCCCCCGCCGCCGCTCCACTTCTCCAGCGCGGAAGATGTTCCGTCCCCGGTGATCACATAGGCCTCGCCGGGCAGTTGGGAGACGCCGCCGCTGCCGTCGATGGCGTACATCCCGCCCGTGCCCCCGGGGACCGGCGAACCGTTGACCGTGATTTCCCCGGGAGAGGCACCGCCCACGGCGCCGTCCGTCTTGTTCCCGCCGCCCGGTCCGAGGTCATAGCGGTAGGATCTCAAACTCAGCGCCCGCACAAGCTGATAGGTAGTCATCGTATAAGTCGAACCGTTCTCCGTGTAGAACACGATGGTCAGCGGATTGCCGCAGTCGGTATACCGGGTGATCCTGGCGGAGGTGATCGTGCTGCGATACCCCAGTTTGGAGGTCAGGGCGGCGAAAGTATAGGTATTGCTCCAGGCGTTGTTCAGCCCGATGGAGGTCTCATAGGGGTCGGCCTTCCCCTGAAGATAGGGGTAATCGGTGCCCCATACGTCCTTGGCGCTCATGGACGCGCCGCCGTTGGAGGAGTAGTAGTTGCAGGAGGCGTAGTTTCCGTTGTACTTTACCGTGACGCCGGCGGTCTCCTCCACCGCCCGGTCGGAGGCGTCGGCGGCCCGGGCCAGACCGGAGTACGCCTGACAGTGGGTGCTGGCGCACAGATCGAAGTGGGCGCTCCCGTGTCCGTTGAGTCCGTTCAGCGCGTAGGTCCGGGCGGCCACCGCCTGGGCCTTCTGGGCCTCAAGAGGCCAGGAACTGCTGACCTCGATGGGCACCACGCCCTTCAGGTAGTCCCCCAGCCTGATCATGTTCACCACCGTCAGGTTGCCGCCGTTGACGCGCTCATAGCGGAACCCGCCGTACCAGCGGTTGTTGGGCCGCCCGCCGAAGGCCTGGGTATTGAACAGGGTGATGAAACCGTCATCGCCGCCGGCGGCGTCGGGCAGAACGCCCAGGCCGGTCCCCTGGCCCTGATCGTCGTACTGGAACAGAATGGTGTTGGTGCGGGTGATCACCACGTTGACGCCGTATGCGGAGGTACCCACGAGATCGGCCTGCACCCCATCCAGGGCCAGCCGCTCCTGGACGGCCAGCGCGGCCTCGCGGCTGGCGCAGTTGGCGATCCGGACGCGGAACACGCCGCCGATACAGGCCGGGAACCCGCCCTCATAGGCGCCGGCGGCCTGCCGCGCCTCCTCAAAGGTGGAATAGTCGCCGGGAAGCTGAAGGTGGTAGCAGCCTACCACTACCGATGCCGTACCGGCCAGGGAGGCATGGTAACTGGTATAGCCGCCGGAAGTCCCATAGCCCACGTTCACGGTCTCCACCACGGAGATCGCCTCCTCCCCGGTGGCCCCCAGCTGAATGAACCGATTGGATGCGTCAAAATAGCCCAGGCGGAAGCCGTGTCCGGTCTCGTTGGCCAGATTGGCGCCGTCCAGCGTCCTGCTCTGATAGCCGCTGTAGGCCAGCCCCACCCGGATAACGGTATTGTCGACGGCGGCTGCGGCCGCGCTGTCCGCGGCGGCGGAGGCGGTCCCAGCCAGCAGGGCCAGGATCAGAGCCAGGGCCGCAACTTGCACGAATTTCCGTTTCATAGATACGCTCCATTTCTCCAACGGGAGTGTAGAAAAACCGATTGACACTTTACCGTGATGATGTTATAGTAATTAGAAGTTTCCCGATGGCCCGCGCCGGCCGTTCCGAAACCCCGTATTAGGTCCATTATAACCATACGTCCGCCCGGTTTCAACACCATCCTGCAATTTTTTTGCGGGCGGCCAGGAGGTCATCGCTATGGCAGCAGAAAAGTACAAAGTGGGCGTCATCGGTGCCACCGGCATGGTGGGCCAGCGTTTCGTCACCCTGATGGAGAACCACCCCTGGTTCCAACTCGCCGCCGTGGCGGCCAGTCCCCGCTCCGCCGGCAAGCGGTACGAGGACGCGGTGGCCGGCCGCTGGGCCATGGATACCCCCATCCCCGAGGCAGCCAGGGATCTGGTGCTGATGAGCGCGCAGGACGACGTGGAGAAGATCGCCGGGATGGTGGACTTCGTGTTCTCCGCCGTGGATATGAAGAAGGACGAGATCCGCGCACTGGAGGAGCAGTACGCCAGAGCCGAGTGCCCGGTGGTCTCCAACAACTCGGCCCACCGCTGGACTCCCGACGTGCCCATGGTCATTCCGGAGATCAATCCCGACCACATCGGGGTCATCGGCGCCCAGCGCAGGCGACTGGACACCCGGCGGGGCTTCATCGCCGTGAAATCCAACTGCTCCATCCAGAGCTATGTGCCCGCCCTGTCCCCCCTGCGCCGGTACGGCATCGAGAAGGTGCTGGTGTGTACCTACCAGGCCATCTCCGGCGCGGGCAAGACGTTCCGGACCTGGCCCGAAATGGTGGATAACCTGATCCCCTATATCGGCGGCGAGGAGGAGAAGTCCGAGCAGGAGCCCCTGAAGGTGTGGGGCCGGGTGGAGAACGGCGTCATCGTCAACGCCGAGGGGGTGTCCATCACCGCCCAGTGCCTGCGGGTGCCCGTGTCCGACGGCCACACCGCCGCCGTCTTTGTGACCTTTCAAAATAAGCCCGCGATGGAGCAGATCAAGGAGGCCTGGGCCAGCTTCAGGGGCCGGGCCCAGGAATTGGAACTCCCCACCGCCCCCAGGCAGTTCCTCCGCTACTTTGAGGAACCCGACCGGCCCCAGGCCAAACTGGACCGGGATCTGGAGGGCGGCATGGCCGTGTCCATCGGCCGGCTCCGCCCCGACACCCAGTACGATTACAAATTCGTCTCCCTGTCCCACAACACGCTCCGGGGCGCCGCCGGCGGCGGGGTCCTGCTGGCGGAACTGCTGTGCGCCGAGGGATATATCACCCGCAAGTGAGCGGAATCTTGATGGAAAGGGCTGCATCAATATGAGGACTCCTGTATTCACCGGCTCCTGTCCCGCCCTGGTCACCCCCTTCGGACCCGACAACGCCATCGACTACGATGCCTTCGGCAAACTCATCGACAGCCAGATCGCCGCCGGAGTGGACGCGGTGTGCGTGTGCGGCACCACCGGCGAGTCCGCCACCATGTCCATCCGGGAGCACATCGCCGCGGTGGAGTTCTGCGTGAAGCGCGTTGACCACCGGGTGAAGGTCATCGCCGGCACCGGCAGCAACGACACGACCGCCGCCGTCTACCTGACCCAGCACGCCCAGGACTGCGGGGCCGACGCCGCCCTGCTCGTCACCCCCTATTACAACAAGGCCAGCCAGACCGGCCTCATCAAACACTACGAGTACATCGCCCAGCGGGCGGACATCCCCATGATCCTGTACAACGTACCCTCCCGCACTGGCATCACCTTTACCGCCGAGACCTATAAGGTCCTGTCCGAGAACCCCAAGATCAACGGCGTCAAGGAGGCCAGCGGCAACTTCTCCCTGCTGGCCCACACCCGTTTCCTCTGCCCCGACGACTTCTACATCTGGTCCGGCAACGACGATCAGGTGGTCCCCATGATGGCCCTGGGAGCCAAGGGAGTCATCTCGGTGGCCTCCAACATCATCCCCGACGTGATGGTCAAGATGTCCCACCTGTGCCTGGAAAACGACTTTGCCGCCGCCTCCCGGCTCCAGATCCAGTACATGGACCTGATTGACGCCCTGTTTATCGAGGTCAACCCCATCCCCATCAAGGCCGCCATGAACCTGATGGGCA
>CAYPEE010000079.1:0-8413 GCA_964409665.1 uncultured Oscillospiraceae bacterium | reverse complement strand
CCTTCACGCCGAACACCGGCCCCAGAGAGGGCTCCCGCAGGCACAGCATCACGTTTTTGTTCCGCTTTTTCAGCGCGTCGGCCAGACCCACCGACGTGGTGGTCTTGCCCTCCCCGGCGGGGGTGGGGTTGACGGCGGTGACCAGGATCAGCTTTCCCTTCCGGGGCCTGTCCCGCAGAGGGACCACGTCGATCTTGGCCTTCCACCTCCCGTAATACTCCAGCAGACCCTCGTCGATGCCGGCGCTGGCCGCCACCTGCCCGATGGGCAGCATCCGGGCGCTCTGGGCGATCTCGATGTCGGTTTTCATGTGTGTGTTTTCCTCCTTGTCCGTCCCGCGTCCGAAGATCAAAGGGCGCGCGAAACAATATTACAGTCTGTATACCTTCGGGGAGATCTCCCGGATCGTGTTGGCAAAAACTCCGAGATCCAGCGGTTTTCCGCCCCGGGGAGGTCCGTAAAACAGATTTACATAATGCCGAGTATAATTCCTGATACCGTCAGTTATCCACAGTTTCAACAGAGTTTTCAACAGCCGTTTTTTTCGTACCACAGCGGGAAAAACGCTGGATTACCAGTTTCTTCAAAATGGGGGAAATGGATTTTTTCACAAGATAAAGCGCCAAATCGGTTGACATAACGATATACAATCCGGCGGCCGGTTCCGGCTCGGGGCGCCGCCGCCCCGCGCTCACCCCTTTGAGATGTCCAGACTGGCCCTGGCGTTGAGGTCCCATCCGGCGGTGTGTCCGGCGAGATACTCGTAATACCCCTGGCAGCCGATCATGGCGGCGTTGTCCCCGCAGAGGGCCGGGGGCGGCAGCCAGAGTTTCGCCCCGGCCCGCCGGCAGGCCGCCGTCAGGTCGGCCCGGATGCGGCTGTTGGCGGCCACGCCCCCGGCCACGGCGATTTTGCGGTAGCCGGTGAGCCGGTCAGCCTCCATCACCCGGGGAACGAGGGCGTCGGACACGGCGGCGGCGAAAGAGGCCGCCAGGTCGCGGAGGTCCAGTTCCTCCTTTCTCTGTCCGGCGCCGCGGATGAGATTCAGCACGGCGGTTTTCAGCCCGGAGAAGGACATATCCAGCGGGTTGCCCTCCACATGGGCCCGGGGGAACCCATAGGCGCGGTCGTTCCCCCCCCGGGCCAAACGGTCCAGCGGCCCGCCGCCGGGATAGCCCAGGCCCAGCACCCGGGCGGTCTTGTCGAAGCACTCGCCGGCGGCGTCGTCCCGGGTGCTGCCCAGCACCCGGAAGTCGGTGTAATCCCGCACGTCCACCAGGGCGGTGGTTCCCCCGGACACGCACAGGCACAGGAAGGGGGGCTCCAGATCCGGGTGGGCGATGTAGTTGGCGGCGATGTGCCCCCGCACATGGTGGACCGGGATGAGGGGCACGCCCAGGGCGTATGCCGCCGACTTGGCGAAGGACACCCCCACCAGCAGCGCCCCGATGAGCCCCGGGGCATAGGTCACCGCCACGGCGTCCACGTCCCCTTTGCCGATCCCCGCCTGCCGCAGGGCCTCGTCCGCCAGGCCGCAGATGGCCTCCACGTGCTTGCGGGAGGCGATCTCCGGCACCACGCCGCCGTAGATCCGGTGCATGTCCGCCGACGAGGCGATCACCGAGGACAGCACCGTCCGGCCGTCCCTGACCACGGCGGCGGCGGTCTCGTCGCAGGAGGATTCAAAGGCCAGAATGTTCATATAGTCACGCTCTCCCACCGATCTCTTTTTCAAAGATAAGGTTCCCGTTTTTGCCATCCCGCTCTCCCGTGTCCCGGAAGCCGCAGGCCAGCCAGAAGGGCGCTCCCTCCCCGGAGGAGGTCAGGTACACCCGCGCCGCCCCCATCTCAGCCAGGCGGCCTTCGGTGTGGGCGGCCAGCGCCCTGCCGATCCCCCGGCGGCGGAAGGCCCCGCTTACGGCAAACTCCCGGATGAGCCCCCAGCCCGGGCGCTTGCACCAGTCGCTGTCCGGCCTGTCGATCTGATAGGCGGAGAAGCCCACCGGCGCTCCGCCTGTCACCGCCAGATCCAGCGAGACGGTCCCCTGCTCCACCTCTTTCAGGATGAAGGGGCACAGCTTTTCCCGGAGGACCTCCGGGGTGACCCGCGGGTCGCTGTCCATGATGCGCAGGTCGTCGATGAAATAGGTCAGGAACAGCCCGGTCCACTGGGCGCGGAGGGAGCTGTCATAGGGTCGAACTTCCATAAATACTCCCTTTCCAGGGGCGTTACGCGGTGGTCACACCCCTTTTTTGTGTGATGTGTCCGGTGAAGCCTGTCATTTTCATCAATACCGCTCCTTCCCCGGATAGAGTATCTATGTGAACCGCCGTCCGGCGGGAATTGTTACGGTCTGTCAAAGGTCAGCGTCATCAGCAGCGCGTCCTCCGGCGGATCGTCGTAGTATCCCCTCCGGCGGCCCGTCAGTTCAAAGCCCAGTTTCTCGTACAGGGCGATGGCGGGGGCGTTGGAGGCCCGCACCTCCAGGGTCAGGAAGTCCAATCCGCCCTCTTTTCCCTGGCGGATGAACTCCCCCAGCAGGGCCCGGGCGATCCCCCGGCGGCGGTACCGCCCATCCACGGCGATGTTGTCGATATACCCCTCGCCCGCCACGGCGGTGAGGCCGGCGTAGCCCAGCACGGCGCCGTCCCCGCCCTCCGCCACGACCATGTGGGAGTGGACGCTGCCCAGCAGGTCCCGGAGCAGGGACTCGCTCCAGGGGCGGGAGAAGTTGGCCTGTTCCAGGGCGGCGATCTGAGGGATGTGCCGCTCGGCCATGGGGACAAGCCGGTAAACCATGTGTTTCTCCTCCTTGCGGGGGCGGGTCCAGGACCCGCCCCGTGATATTGCCGCACGGCGGGGTGAGGCGGGCCGGTCTAATGGGCCTCCGCCCAGGTCCTGCCCACCTTGGCCTCCGCCAGCAGGGGGACGGCCAGGGAGGCGACCCCCTCCATCTCCTCCTCCAGCAGGTCCCGGACCTTTTGGCCCTCGGCCTCGGGACACTCCACGATGAGTTCGTCGTGGACCTGGAGGACCAGGCGGGCGGACAGATTTTCGGCCCGGAGCCGGGCGTCCACCCGGATCATGGCCAGCTTGATGATGTCGGCGGCGGTGCCCTGGATGGGCATATTCAGCGCCACCCGCTCCCCGAAGGAGCGCGTGTTGAAATTGGAGGATCTCAGTTCCGGCAGCCAGCGGCGGCGGCCGTAGAGGGTGGAAACGAAGCCGTCCGCCCGGCCCTTCTCCACCACCCGGTCCATATAGGCCCGGACGCCGGAGTAATGCTCAAAATACTTCTCCATATACTCCTTCGCCTCGGCCACGGTGACGTGGATATCCTCGGACAGGGAGAAGGCGGAGATCCCGTAGACGATGCCGAAGTTCACCGCCTTGGCGGCCCGGCGCAGGGCGGGGGTCACCTGATCCAGGGGCACTCCGAACACCTGGGAGGCGGTGACGGTGTGGATGTCCACCCCGGAGTTGAAATTGTCGATCATGGCGGGGTCCCCGGACATATGGGCCAGCAGCCGCAGTTCGATCTGGGAGTAGTCCGCGTCCACCAGCACGTTTCCCGGCGCGGCGGTGAACATTTTGCGCATCTCGGCGCCCAGCTCGGTGCGCACCGGGATGTTCTGCAGATTGGGCTCGGCGGAACTGAGCCGCCCCGTGGCGGTGACGGTGTTCTGGAAACAGGTGTGGATGCGCCCGTCGGGGGCGATGACCTTGCTCAAGCCCTCCACATAGGTGGAGTTCAGCTTGGTGAGCTGCCGGTAGTCCAGGATGGCCCCGATGATCTCGTGCCGGGGGCGCAGTTTCTCCAGCACCTCCGCGTTGGTGGAGTAGCCCGTCTTGGTTTTCCTGACGGGGGGCAGGCCCAGTTTCTCGAACAGGATGTGCCCCAACTGTTTGGGGGAGAGGATATTGAACTTCTCCCCGGCCAGCCGGTAGATTTCAGCTTCCAAAGCGTCGATGCCGGTCCGGAGGCTCTTGCCGAACTCGGCCAGCGCCCTGCCGTCCACCAGTACGCCAGTCCGCTCCATCCGGGCCAGCACCGGACACAGGGGCAGGTCGATGCCGTCGTGGACCTGCCGCAGGCCCAGTTCGTCCAGCCGTCCGCCCAGTTCATGGTACAGCGATTCCACCAGCGCGGCGTGGTCCGTCAGCGCCGCCAGGGGGACGGAGCGGTCCGACAGCGGCCCGAACGCGTCGGGGTCCAGGTAGTCTTTCGCCCTGGCGGTCTGGGCGCTGAAGTAGGTCACAGACAGCTTTTCCAGTTCGTAGCTGCCGTCGGTGGGGGAGAGCAGATAGGCGGCGATGGCCGTGTCGAACACAAAGCCCCCGGTGCTCAGGCCCTCCTCCAGCAGGCGGGCCATGAGGTTCTTGCAGTCATGGGTGACTTTTTTGATCTCCGGGGAGAAGAATCCCCGCAGGAAGTCGCGATAGCAGTCCAATCCGTCCGGGAGGAACAGGGCGGCGCGGTTCGCGCCCCCTTCCTCCCAGACCGCGCAGATCCCGTCCAGGCCGGGCAGGGCCAGGAAGGATACGTGGTCCAGCGTTTTCCACAGGGCCAGCAGTTCCTCCGTCCGGGCGCGCTCCGTGACCGTCTCGCTCCGGGAGACCACCGCCGCCCGCCGCTCCGCCGTGTCCCCGCCGGGGCCGGGGCGGAGTTCCAGCCGGTCGATGAGTTTGGAAAACTCCAGCCTCAGCAGCACGTCGTACAGGGCCTGCCGGTGATACGGTTTTCGGACGGCGTCGGCGGGGTCGAACCCCATGGGGGCGTCGGTGCGGATGGTGGCCAGGTCCTTGGACAGCATGGCCTGTTCCCGGCCGGCCTCCAGCTTTTTGATCACGCCCGCCCTGGCGGGGACGCCGGGGGCGGTGCAGATATCGGGCATCCGGTCGTAGAGCCGCTCCACCGTGCCGTAGAGCCGGACCAGGGGCATGGCGGTCTTCTCCCCGATGCCGGCGACGCCGGGGATATTGTCGGAGGCGTCCCCCATCAGCGCCTTCAGGTCGATCATGTGGATGGGGTCGAACCCGTACTCCGCCCGGAAGGTCTCCGGGGTCATCTCCCTGTCGATGGTCTGGCCCATACGGGTGGATACCAGCTTGACGGTGGTCCTGCCGTCGATCAGCTGGAGGGCGTCCTTGTCCCCGGTGACGATGACGGTGGAGCCGCCCCGGTCCTCATTGATCTTCGCCATGGTGCCCAGCAGGTCGTCGGCCTCCCAGCCCTCCAGTTCATACCGGCGGATGTTCATGGCGTCCAGCACCTCTTTGAGCACCGGCATCTGGACGGCCAGCTCGTCGGGCATTCCGCGGCGGGTGGCCTTATAGCCGCCGTAGGCCAGATGGCGGAAAGTGGGGGCCCGCATATCGAAGGCCACCGCCAGGCCGTCCGGTTCCTCCTCCAGCAGCTTCAGCAGGATGTTGAGGAAACCGAAGACGGCGTTGGTGGGCAGCCCGTCCCGGGTGGACAGATTCTGGGTGACGCCGTAAAAGGCGCGGTTGACGATGGAATTGCCGTCGATGACCATCAGTTTCATGGGCGGGACCTCCCTTGACCTTTCCTGGGGATAGTTTACCATTTTTGCGGCGTTTCAGCAAGGGGGGACGGGATGTTTCCATCCCGCCCCCGAAGCGCCGGTTTTTATTTTACCGCAGGACCGCCCCGCAGTCCCGCTCCAGGACCTCCAGGATGGCCTTCACGTCCCGGTCGGCCTCCTCGCCGGTGAGGGACCGGTCGTCAGCCCGGAGGGTCAGGCTGAACGCCACGGACTTTTTGCCGGCGGGAATGCCGGGGCCCCGGTAGACGTCGAACAGTTCCGCATGTTTCAGTAGGCCCCCCGCGCCCTTCCGGATGGCGGCCTCCAGCTCGCCCACGGTGACGGCCTCGCCGCAGACCACGGCGATGTCCCGGTCCACGCTGGGGTATTTGGGCAGGGGCGCGTATTCCGGGTCGGGCCCCTGGGCCAGCGCCAGTTCGTCGAAGCTGAGTTCAGCGCAGTAGAGTTCCCCGTCCACGCCGTAGTTTTTCGCCACATCGGGGTGGATCTGGCCCAGAAAGCCCAGACAGTCGGAGCCGCTGTACACCGCGGCCGCCCGGCCGGGGTGATAGGGGGCCGCCGCGTCGCCCCGGTCCTGGCGGGAGACGGGCTCAAAGCGGACGTCATGGGCCCGGATGTCCCGCAGGATCGCCTCCACGGCCCCCTTGAGGGCGTAGAAGTCCATATCCTCCCCGTAGGCGCCCAGGGTGAGGATCTTGGACTCCACCGCCAGGCCCCGCTCCCCGCCGGGGAGATAGACGCGGCCCAGCTCATAGAGTTTCACATTCTGATTGCGGTAGTTCCAGTTGCGGGTCAGGATCTCCAGCATGGAGGGCAGGGTGGTGGTCCGCATGACCGAGGTGTCCTCTCCCAGCGGGTTCAGGATCTGGAAGGAGTTGCGGCGGGCGCAGCCGGCGGGCCAGCCGATCTTGTCGTAGGCGGCGGGGGAGATGAAGGAATAGGTGATGATCTCGTCGTACCCGCAGGCGCGGCACAGTTCGCCCAGGCGGTTCTCCAGTTTCTGCGCGGGGGAATAGCCGCCCTGGGTGGTTTGGCCCCGCATGAGGGTGACGGGGATGTTGTTGTACCCGTAGAACCGGGCCACCTCCTCGGCCAGATCCGCCATCCGGCGCACGTCCCCACGCCAGGAGGGCACGGTGACCCGGTCGCCGTCCACCTGGAAATCCAGCCCGCGCAGGATGCGGACCATCTCGCGCTCTGGCACGTCGGTGCCCAGCAGGGCGTTGATCTTATCCGGCTCCAGCTTCAGCACGGCGGGCTGGGGCATGTGATTCAGAATGTCGATGACCCCGTCCACCACCTGGCCGGCGCCAAGCATCTCCACCAGTTCGCAGGCCCGGTTGACGGCGGGCAGGGTGTTCATGGGATCCAGGCCCTTCTCAAACTTGGCGCTGGCCTCGGTGCGCATCCCCAGGGCCAGGGCGCCCTTGCGGATGCAGGCGCCGTCGAAACAGGCGGACTCAAACACCACGTCGGCGGTGTCGGGGACGATCTCGGAGTTCAGGCCGCCCATGATACCCGCCAGGCCCACGGCCCTCGTCTCGTCAGCGATGACCAGATGGCTGGCGTTGAGCGTATGGACCTTGCCGTCCAGGGTGGTGAGTTCCTCGCCCTCGGCGGCCCGGCGGACGATGATCTTCCCGCCCTTTACATAGCGGTAGTCGAAGGCGTGCATGGGCTGGCCGTATTCCAGCATCACATAGTTGGTGATGTCCACGATGTTGTTGATGGGCCGGACCCCCATGGAGCGCAGCCGCTCCCGCATCCATTTGGGGGAGGGGGCGATCTTCACGTTTCGCACCATCCGGGCGGTGTACCGGGGGACCAGATCGGCGTCCGGGGTCTCCACGTCCAGCAGGTCCGCGAGATTGCCCTCGGCGCCGCCCCTCACCGCCGGCTCATGGAGCCGCAGGGGTTTGCCGAAGGTGGCCGCCGCCTCCCGGGCCAGGCCGATGACGGAGAGACAGTCGGGCCGGTTGGGGGTGATCTCAAACTCCACCACGTGGTCGTCGGCGTTGATGACGGGCCTGATGTCGTCGCCGGGGGCGGCGCCGTCCTCCTGGAGGACGAAGATCCCGTCCGGGATGCAGTGGGGGAACTCCCGCTGCTCCGCGCGGAGGTCCGGCAGCGTGCAGACGGCGGCGGTGTCGGTGTTGAAGGCCACCAGGTCGCCGGTGTGGAGGTTTTGGCAGGGGGTGGTGACCACCGCGCCGCCGGGGCCGTCCTCCTCCGTATAGGTCAGCACACAGGTCCAGCGGCCGTTTCCGGCGGGCTTCACCGCCTCCACGGCGGCGGCGACCACCGGGCCGTAGATCTTATGCCCCGGCTTCACATCGGCGGGGATGGAGGGCCTGTCCGGGTCGATGGGATGGTAGTCGTTCAGAATGGCGGCGGCGGTGACGGCGGCGTAGGGGAAGTCCCGCTCGTCCAGGTTCAGTTCTCTCAGGGAGCAGAGCATCCCCTTGGACTTGACCCCCCGCAGGTTGCCCCGGGTGATGTGGACCCCGCCGGGGAGGCGCGAGTTGTCCTTGGCCACGGGGACCAGGTCCCCCTCGTGGATATTCCAGGCGCCGGTGACGATCTGCACCGGTTCCCCGGCTCCCACGTCCAGCTGGCAGACCCACATGTGGTCGGAGTTGGGGTGGCGCTCCATGGACAAAATCTTTCCGATGACCACATTGGAGATCTCGGCCCCCAAATCAACGGTGCCCTCCACCTTGGAGCCGGAGAGGGTCATGGCCTCGGCGAACTCCTTATCATCCGCGTCGATTTTGACGAACTCATCGAGCCATTTTCGGGATAGATTCATGTTGAAAACTCCTTTATCGGAATGTAGGGGGCGGCG
>CAYPEE010000078.1:0-8522 GCA_964409665.1 uncultured Oscillospiraceae bacterium | reverse complement strand
GAAGTCCGGCTCGGTGACGATCTCGATCAGGGGCACGCCGCAGCGGTTGTAGTCGGCGCGGGTCTGGTCGATCCATGGGTCGTGGACCAGCTTTCCGGCGTCCTCCTCCATGTGCAGTTCGTGGATGCGGACGGTCCTGCCGCCGCCGATGTCCACCCGGCCGTCGCGGCAGATGGGCAGATAGAGCTGGGAGATCTGGTACGCCTTGGGCAGATCGGGGTAGAAGTAGTTTTTCCGGTCGAACTTGGTGTACCGGGTGATCTCGCAGTTCAGCGCCAGACCGGCCTTGACCGCGAACTCCAGCGCCTTTCTGTTCAGCACGGGCAGGGCGCCCGGCATTCCGGTGCAGACGGGGCAGCAGTGGGTGTTGGGGGCGCCGCCGAAGGCGGTGGTACAGGAGCAGAAGATCTTGGTTTTAGTGGCCAGTTCCACATGGGTCTCCAGGCCGATGACGGTCTCCCATGTCATTCCGGATCCCCTCCTTCCCGATCGGCCCTTTCCTTTGGGGAAAAGGCGCCGCCGCGGGCGGCGGACGCGGGGCGGCCCGGCGCCCGTCTGTGATAGTCCGTGTCCAGCTGGAAGGCGTGGGCGGCGTTGAGCAGCCGCCCCTCCCCGAAGTGGGGACCGATCAGCTGGGCGCCGATGGGCAGGCCGTCCGCGCTGAACCCGCAGGGCATGGACAGTCCCGGCAGCCCCGCCAGATTGACGGACACGGTGTAGACGTCGGACAGGTACATCTGCAGCGGGTCGGACAGGCTTTCGCCCAGCTTGGGGGCGGTGGTAGGGGCCACGGGGGTCAGGAGCAGGTCGCAGCGCTCAAAAGCGCGGTCAAACGCCTCTTTGATGACGGCCTTGACCTGCAAAGCCTTGCGGTAATAGGCGTCGTAGTACCCGGCGGACAGCACGAACGTGCCCAGCAGGATGCGGCGCTTGACCTCCATGCCGAACCCCTGGGTGCGGGTCTTGTTGTAGAGGTCGGTGAGGCCGTCGTAATCCCCGGCCCGCCAGCCGTATTTGACCCCGTCGAACCGGGAGAGGTTGGAGGACGCCTCGGCGGCGGCGATGATGTAGTAGGCGGGCACCACATACTCCATCACCGGGAAGGACAGTTCGACGGCCTCTGCGCCCCGCTGTTCCAGCACGTCGGCCACGGCCAGCACGGCCCTGCGGACCTCACCGTCCAGGCCGTCTCCGAAACAGTCGGCGGGGACGCCGATCCGCAGGCCCCGCACATCCCCGGTGAGGCCCTCCAGCAGATGGCCGTACCGCCCTTCTAAGGAAGTGCCGTCGCGGGCGTCCCGGCCCTGGATCACATCCAGGACGGCGGCGCAGTCGGCGGCGTCGCGGGCCAGGGGGCCGATCTGGTCCAGGGAGGAGGCGTAGGCGATGAGCCCATACCGGGACACGGTGCCGTAGGTGGGCTTGACCCCGGTGACGCCGCAGCAGGCGGCGGGCTGCCGGATGGAGCCGCCGGTGTCGGAGCCGATGGCGTACCAGCAGGTCCGGGACGCCACGGCGGCGGCGGAGCCGCCGGAGGAGCCGCCGGGCGCCCGGGACAGGTCCCAGGGGTTCTTCACCGGGCCGTAGAAGGAGGTCTCGGTGGTGGAGCCCATGGCGAACTCGTCCAGATTGGTCTTTCCGATGGACAGCCCGCCGGCGGCGGCCAGCCGGGCCGTGGCGGTGGCCTCGTAGGGGGGCTTGAAGTCCCCTAAGATCTTGGAGGCGCAGGAGGTCTTAATACCCAGAGTACAAATATTGTCTTTGATTGCCATGGGCACGCCGTAAAGGGGCGACGCGGCGTCCTTCAGGCCCTTTTGCAGTTCCCCGGCCCGTTTCATGGCCTCCGCCCCGGTGAGGGTGATAAAGGCGTTGTGAGAATCGTTTCCGGCGGCGTTCAGCGCCAGCGCTGCGGCCTCCGGGATGGAGACCTCCCCCTTTTTGATCGCCGCCCCCAGTTCCAGAGCGGTGAGCGCGCGCAGTTCGGTCATGTCCGTCCCTCCTCACTCCACGGCCCTGGGGACCAGGAATGCCTCCCCGTCGGGCACGGGGGCGTTCGCGAGCAGCTGCGCCCGATCCTGGGAGGGGACCGGCTCGTCCTCCCGGAACACGTTTTTCACCGGGAAGACGTGGCTCATGGGCTCCACGCCGGCGGTGTCCAGCCCGGCCAGCACGTCCATATAGCCCACGATCCGCTCCAGTTGGGCGGTCATGGCCGCCTTCTCCTCCTCGGGGAGAGAGAGGCGGGACAGTTCGGAGATGTAGTCCACCAGTTCGGTCGTGATCTTCATGCGTGTTCCTCCTTACGGCTCCAACCTGCCCCGGTCCCGCGGGAACAGGCAGGCCTGCCGAATGTTCTCCAGCCCGCACAGCTTCATGGTCAGCCGCTCCAGGCCGATGCCCAGCCCCCCGTGGGGCGGCATACCGTGCTTATGGATCATCAGGTAGCTCTCAAACTCCGCCGGATCCATGCCCCGCTCCTCCATCTTGGCCCTCTGCGCGGCGTAGTCGTGGATGCGCTCTCCGCCGGTGGTGACCTCCATGCCCCGGAACAGCAGATCGAAGGACAGGGTGTATTTGGGATCCTCCGGGTCGTCCATGGCGTAGAAGGGCCGCTTTTTGGAGGGGTAGTGGGTGATGAACACGAAATCGCTGCCCATCTCCTCTCTGGCGTACCGCCCAATGTGGGCCTCCTCCTCCGGCTCCAGATCGTAGGGGTCCCGGATCCGGTAGCCGTACCTGTCCGCCGCCAGCCGCTTGGCCTCGTCGAATCGCAGGCAGGGGACGCGGGCGGCGTCGGGAAGTTCCACCCCCAGCAGATCCAGTTCGCGGGCATAGTCTTTTGCAAGAAGGCCGGTCGCGTATTGCAGGAATCCGGTCTCCACCTCCATCACGTCGTAGAAGGAGCGGATGTAGCCCATCTCAAAGTCCAGGCCGGTGTACTCGTTCAAGTGCCGGGTGGTGGAGTGTTTCTCCGCCCGGAACACCGGGCCGATCTCAAACACCCGCTCGTACACCCCCACCATGGTCTGCTTATAGAACTGGGGGGACTGGGTCAGATAGGCCCTTTTCCCGAAGTAATCCAATTTGAAGATGTTGGAGCCCCCCTCGGCCCCGGCGCGGACGATCTTGGGGGTGTGGATCTCGGTAAACCGCCGGGACGTGAGGTACTCCCGAAAGGCCCGGCACAGGCCCTCCTGGATCCGGAACACGGCCCGGCGCTTCTCGTGTCGGAGCACCACCGGCCGGAGGGCCAGTTCGGTGTCCAGGTGGAGGTCCAGCCCCTTTTTCGCCAGGGACACCGGCATGGGCTCCGCGGGACGGGACAGCACCGCGACCGCCTCCGTTCCCACCTCGAACCCGCTGGGGGCGCGGGGCTCGGAGCGGAGGACGCCGGTCAGTTCCACGGCGCACTCCTCGGAGAGGCCGTCCGGCAGGACGGACGGGTCGCACACGCACTGCACCGCGCCGTCCAGCATCCGCAGGGTCAGGAAAACAAGGCCGCCCATGTCCCGCAGGGCCAGCACCGCCCCGTGCAGGGTGACGGCCCGATCGTTCAGCCCGCCTCCCGCCAGTTGTCCGTAGGTGATCACCTGTTCCCGCGCGCCGGTGACGAACTTCATACCGTTCCCTCCTCGATGATAAAATAAAACGCCCGGACTGTACAGAACCATGTACAGTCCGGGACGGAATCAACTGCAATTCCGCGGTACCACCCGCGTTGCCCCTCCAGCAAGGGACCTCTCTCGAGCCCCGGTAACGTGGGGAGGACGGACAGCCCTACCTCCCCGCCGTCGGGGGCTCGGACTGCCGGCTCGGAAGCGTTGCGCCTTCCCGTCTTTCCGGCGCGGGCTCTCAGTCGGTGGCCCGCGTTCTCTGTCGGACGCCGTGGGGGGCGGTCTTCGTCGCAGCTTTTCGCGTTTGTTATGGCGGAATTATACCGCCAAATCTGCATTTTGTCAAGAGGGAGCCTGCAAACCAAATCCCCAAACTTTTCGTAGCCATCGGCGTGGCCTTGTGTTATAATATCTAAAAATCTTCAAAGGAGGGTTCGGCCCATGGCGGGTTGGGAAGAATTGCAAAGCCGCTGCATGGCCTGCCAGCGGTGCGCCCTGGCGGACACCCGCACCAACGTGGTGTTCGGCGCGGGAAGGCGGGACGCCGAGGTCATGTTCGTGGGGGAGGGCCCCGGCGAGAACGAGGATCAGCAGGGGGAACCCTTCGTGGGGAGAGGCGGACAGCTGCTGGACGAGATGCTCTCCCTCATCGGGCTGGACCGGAAAAAGAACTTCTATATCACGAACATCGTCAAGTGCCGCCCGCCCAGGAACCGGGACCCCCTGAACACCGAGCAGGACGCCTGCGTCGGCTACCTCCGGGAGCAGATCGGCCTGGTGCGGCCTAAGATCATGGTGTGTCTGGGGCGCATCGCCGCCATGCGGCTCATCAAGCCCGACTTCAAGATCACCCGGGAGCACGGCCAGTGGTTCCAACAGGAGGACGGCATCTGGCGCACCGCCCTCTACCACCCCGCGGCGCTCCTCCGGGACCCGACGAAGCGGCCCGAAACTTTCTCCGATCTGCGCGCCATCCGGGCGAAGATCCGGGAGGTATGTAACCGCACCTATTGAGGGCCGTCCTCCTCGGGCAGCAGATTCATCACCGACACCTCAAAGGCGGTGCGGGTGATCTGCTCCCCGTCGATGACCTTGTGGTACTGCCGGCTCTGGAGCCTTCCCTCCAGCCGGATCCGGCTGCCCACGGGGAGCTCCCCGCAGTGGGCGGCGAGGGATCCCCATGCGATGCAGGGCAGGTAGTCCGCCCGCCCGTAGGGCCGGTTGACGGCCAGCAGCAGATCGCAGATCTCCCGGCCCAGAGGAGTCCGCCGCACCACCGGCCTGCGGCAGATGGCTCCCGCCAGAATGAGCCGGTTCTCGCCGGTCTCCTCCTCCGCCGGGGCGGCCGAGCGCACCAGCACGGTGACCACCAGCTTGCTCCCCTGGCCGGAGCGGTTGTTGTAGGAGCGCACCTCCCCCTGGACGGAGAGCCATCTCCCCGGCGCCCACAGGGCGGGGGCGGGCGCGGCGATGATCAAATTCAGCACATCGTCCGTCCCGGACAGCCTCGGCACCCGGAAGGGCGCGATGTAGTAGTCGGTCCCGTGGTTCCGGTGGGACGGGGCGGGCGCCTGCGCCACCTGTCCCCGCAGCAGGATCTTGTTTTCCCCTCTGTACTCCTCCATAAACGATCACTCCGCTTCCGTCAAATGGCATCTGCCCTGACTATATGCGCCTGAAAAGCCAAGTATGCCCATTGACAACCGGAGAAAAAGGGGTATAAAATAGAGGGGTAGCGGAGGGATGTTTTCTCTCCCGGCAAAGGAGGTCTGACCAATGAAACTGGAACTCAGCCGCAAGCAGCTGCGCCGTCTGCTGGACATGGTATATATCGGCAACTGGATCCTCAACTCCACCAGGGGAGAGGACCGTTTCAAAGACTACGACGAGGTGGAGAGCCTTCTGTTCGCCAAGGCGGCGCAGGAGGGCATGACCACCCTGGCAGAGGAGTACCAGGGGGAGATCATCCCCTCCCGGGCTTTCGCGGAGGGGGGCATCCATGAGGCCATCATGGACTACGAGAACAACGTGTTCTTTGAGATCCTGGCAGAGGATCTGGCCCGCCGGGACATGGACGACGTGCCCATCGACGAGAGCAACTACGACGAACTGACCCAGCGCATCGACGCCTATATCGACGAATTTGAGGCCCACGGCACCGACAATATCACCGTGGACTGCTGACCGGGCGCAGGAGAGAACGGGGGAGTCCTGATGAGCAAAAAAGTGGCCGATCTGCTGTTCCTGGTTGCCATTGTACTGATCCTGACGGCAGGGCTGGTGACAGCCCTGCTTTTTCCGAACGAGATCGACGCCTATGAGAACCGCTATGCGAACCGGATGCCGGCTCTCACTGCGGAGGGTTATCTGGATGGCTCCTTCCAGCGGGGCGTGGACGACACGCTGAGCGACCAGGTCAACTTTTCCACCGCATATAAGCGGACGTTCCACACCGTCCAGACCGCTACCCTGCTGCCTGCGGCCCTCCGCCTCTCTGCGAAACACCCCGACCGCTATGTCAACTATCAGGGGATAGGGCTGTTCGGCGGAGATTACTTTGTCCATTCTCCGCGCCCGCTGTACGAATCGGCGCGGGCGCTGGAGACCAGGGCGGCCAACTACAACGAGACGTTTGCCCGGCTGCCGGACACCGAGTTTTATCTCTATTATATCGAGAGCGATGTCAGCGTTGACTTTGAGACCGGGGAGCAGACGATGGCCTATGAATACCTGCGGGAGCGGTTGAATCTGCCTGCGGATCACATGGATTGTTTTGCGGTGGATGGCTTTGACGATTTTGCCCCCTATTTCTACCATACCGACCACCACTGGAACCACGCCGGCTCCTATCAGGGCTATCTGGAGGTTTTGGATCTTCTGGGCGCGGAGGATGAGCCTCTGGTCCCGCTGGAGGAGGCGGCGCTGCCCGGAGAGATGGTCGGCTCCAAGGCGCGGGAGGCCGGGGCGACGGGGGTGGGGGAACCGGTGTCGTTGTACCGGTTTGACTTTCCAGAAACGGCCTGCCTGCTCAACGGGCGCGAGGCAGAGGACTATGGCACCCAGACCCGGTTCCCCGGCGGTTCGAGCGACGCGCTCAGCTATGGCGCGGTTTACGGCGGGGACGACGGGGAGGTCGTCCTGTCCGGCGGAAAGCCGGGGGGGGGAGTCTCCTGCTGATTGGGGACTCCTATGACAACGCCCTGCTGAAACTGCTGGCCTCCCATTTTGAGCGTCTGTACGCGGTTGATCTGCGCAATTACAGCGCCTATATGGGAACGGAATTCCGGCTGTCGGAATATCTGGAGGAGCATGGGATTGGGCGGGTGCTGCTCATCGGCAGTACCAGCTATTTTACAATGGATGAGTTTCGGCTGGAGGGCTGAGCTATGGTATTCAGCAGTATGCCCTTCCTGTATCTCCTGTTCCCGCTGACTTTTCTCGCCTATTTCATCCTCCCCTTCCGCCCCTGGCGCAACGGCGTTTTGCTGGTGGCCTCGCTGATCTTCTACTCCTGGGGGGAGCCAAAGCTGGTCGCGCTGATGCTGGCCGCCGCGCTGGTGGCCTATCTCGGCGGGCTGGCGATAGACCGGGCCAGCCGGGCCGGCCGCGCCGGGCTGAAAAAAGCGGCCTGCACCGCCACGGTGATTCTGCTGGCGGGAAATCTCTTCACCTTCAAGTATCTGAATTTTGTGGCGGACAATCTGGAACTGCTGCTGGGCGTAAAGCTGTCTCTGCCCGCCATCGCGCTGCCCATCGGCATTAGCTTTTACACCTTCCAGATTCTGTCCTATGTCATCGATCTTTATCGGGGCAAGGTGGGGATCCAGCGCAATTTCTTCTACCTGGCGCTGTACGTCTCCTTTTTCCCCCAGTTGATCGCCGGCCCCATCGTCCGCTACGAAACGGTGGAACATGAGATTCGGGAGCGAAAGGAGAACCTTGCGGACGCGGCGGCGGGCGCCCGGCGATTTACCGTCGGTCTGGCCAAAAAGGTGCTCTTGGCCAACGCCATGGCCCCCATTGCCGAGATCATCTACGCCGGTCCCCCGCAGACTTACGGCACCGCCCTGTACTGGGTGGCCGCCCTAGCTTACACTTTCCAGATCTACTTTGATTTCTCCGGCTATTCCGACATGGCCATCGGCCTGGGGCGAATCTTTGGGTTCCATTTCCTGGAAAACTTTGACTATCCCTACATCTCCCGGTCGGTCACCGAGTTCTGGCGGCGGTGGCACATCTCCCTGTCCTCCTGGTTCCGGGACTATATTTACATCCCGCTGGGCGGCAACCGGGTAAGCCGGGGCCGCTGGATATTCAATCTGTTCGTGGTGTGGGGCCTCACCGGGCTCTGGCACGGGGCCGGCTGGAACTTCCTGCTGTGGGGACTGTACTACGCCGTCCTGCTGGTGCTGGAAAAGCTGCTGCTGGGCCGCCTGCTGGAAAAGCTCCCCGCCTTTGTGCGCTGGCTCTATACCTTCATCATCGTCATGGTAGGCTGGGTGATATTTAACCGCACCGACTTTGGCCAGATGGCGGCGGCGCTCTCCCAGATGTTTCTCTACCGGCCCACTGACTGGCTGGGCGCGACGGTCGCAGACACGGAGTTGCTCCGGGCGGTCTACCTTCTGCCGCTGGGCTTCGTGTGTATGCTGCCCATCACCAAATGGGTGAGGCCACCCGACAACGGGCTGACCAGGGCGGCCGCGAATCTGATTTGCCTGGTTCTGGCGGGCGCCTGTATCTGCGCCATCATCAGTTCCGCCTACAATCCGTTCTCTATTTCAGATTCTGAACCGCTCCGGCGCGAAAAAGGCCTCTGAACGTGAAGTTCGGAGGCCTTCGCTCTGTTTCGTTTCATTTCTTTTTCTTTTTCTTGCCGAAAAACTCCCGCACGGGGTCGGAGTCCTC
>CAYPEE010000077.1:0-8798 GCA_964409665.1 uncultured Oscillospiraceae bacterium | reverse complement strand
CCGTTCCCAGTAAAAATTACACAAAAATGTGTCTACTTACTTGACTATAGTCCAATCTATAAGGGTAGCTGTTTCTTCTGATGCTGGCAATGGCTCACTCCCTTTGCCCTTTTTACTGCTCAACTTTTCGTGACCTTTTGCGTATGTCTCATTTTACCGAAAACAAATTAGATAAGGCGTATGGCCACCCTCGTCGTTTTAATATAGATGCACTCAAGATTTTATGCGATGAATTTGACAGAAGTCTGTCAAGAGAACTATAGAAATAATATACTTATGATTTTCAAGATGTTTGCCGTGATTATTTGAAGGAATTTCGTTCGCGATATTTTAAGGCAACAGGTTTATATCTAACAGCGCAAACAGAGGAACGTGTGGGCAGCGATTATAATGTGCATAATTTAATTGCTCTCTACTATAATGCTGCAAAAGAATACATTTGCCTAAAATGTTACTATCAAAAGAATAAAGTGAAGATAGAAAGAGTTAGAAATTGGACAATTTCCAAAAGAGTCGTGTATGGTTTTGTGACTGCATTTGGTATTCTTGTTTCTACTTTCTGGCCTTTTGCATAATGTTGGATGGGATTATTTTCTGTTTGAGCTTGTCCTAATTATTGGAAACTGCCGATAAAGATTGCGGCTAATTTGTCAATAGTTCCGCTGTGAAACGCATTATCCAAAGTCATACCGCACGGCAGCGGAATAATAAGGGCCTATCGTGATAGGCGCATTGTAAAGCGCCGTCAACAGATAGGCCCGGATGTTATTGATTTTTTGGTGGTTTGCCGCCGAGAGTCTTTGACGTACTTGATACGTTCGCTACGTCCACGATCGGTTCCAGAAGGCACTCTACGTCATTATAGGAAAGTTCCTGCCGTAAATGCTCATATTCGATGCTCTCTTTTACCTCCTCTCTCTTCGCATCAATCAATCCCTGGACTATAGTCCATTTTTATCCTCCCCTTGGTAGAACCAGGAGATTCCCTCAGCGAAAGCACCACGGCAAAGAGGTCCCCGCTGCACTTGTGCGGGGACCTCTTGCTGTTTTCTTGCCGAATTTATGCTAATCCGTTCACAAATTCCACGTTGTGGCAGGCCACAAAGTGACCTGGCAGACATTCAAGTAACTCCGGATCCCTTTCAAAGCAGGCCGCGGTCGCGTAGTTGCAGCGGGCGGCAAAACGGCATCCGGGCTTGGGGTTGATCGGGGAAGAAAGCTCGCCCTTCAGCAGGATGCGCTCTTTCTTCTGGCGAATGCTGGGACGGGGGATGGCGGAGAGCAGCGCCTTGGTATAGGGGTGCAGGTTGTTGGCAAACAGCTCCTTGGCGCTGCACAGTTCTACCATCTGCCCCAGGTACATGACCATGATATTATCGGAAATATGCTTCACCACAGCCAGATTGTGGGTGATAAACATATAGGTCAGTCCCTTTTCCTCCTGAAGGTCCTGCATCAGGTTCAAGATCTGGGCCTGGATGGACACGTCCAAAGCGGAGACCGGTTCATCGCAGACGATGAACTTCGGATCGAGCGCCAGCGCACGGGCGATGCCGATCCTCTGACGTCGGCCTCCGTCCAGTTCGTGGGGATAGGAGTTGATAAAGCGCTGGTCCAGACCGACCACCCGCATTAGCTCCTCGACCCGCTCCGTCCGCTCAGCCTTATTGGCACAAACGCCAAAGATTTCCAGCGGCTCGGCAATAATATCGCCAATCGACATGCGGGGGTTCAGGGAAGAATACGGATCTTGGAAAATGATCTGCATTTTCCGGCGCAGCTCATGGAACTTCTCCGGGGATGTATTCGTGATATCTTCGCCCTCAAAGAAGATATTGCCGTCTGTGGCGTCCAGCAGGCCCAGAACCACACGGCCCAAGGTGCTCTTGCCACAGCCCGACTCGCCTACGACACCCAGTGTTTCGCCTTCCGGAATAGAAAAAGACACATCATCCACGGCATGGAGCTGCCCCGAGGCTGTTTTGAAGTATTTCTTCAGGTGCTTGACTTCAATTAGACTGCTCATTGCCGCTCCTCCTTTGCAAATAGATGACATTTGATCGTGTGGCCGGGAGTGACCTCATGATCTGCAGGCGGTACTGTCTCGCACTGTGCGATCCGGTGAGGACAGCGGAGACAGAAATTGCAGCCTTGCGGCAGATTGATAGGATCCGGCATCAGGCCTTTAATGGGGGTAAGGCGGTCTGTGTCCTTGTCCAAGTCGGGAACAGCGCCAAACAAGCCCACAGTGTAAGGGTGATGGTGCTCGCTCTCATAGATGTCCTCCAGATTGCCGTATTCTACAATCTCACCGGCGTACATGATCGCCACCTTGTCACACATTTCGGCCACAACACCCAAATCATGGGTGATGAGGATCATGGAGGTCTGAAACTGCTTTTTCAGCCGCCCCATCATTTCGATCACCTGCGCCTGAATGGTCACATCCAGCGCCGTGGTGGGCTCGTCCGCGATGAGCAGAGAGGGATTACAGGCCAGCGCAATGGCGATCACCACGCGCTGTTTCATACCGCCGGAAAATTGATGGGGGTAATCGTTGATACGCTCCGCGCTGATGCCCACCAGCTCCAGCATTTCACATGCTTTTCTCAAGGCTTCCGCCCGCGAGAGCTTTTGATGGAGGCGAATAACCTCGCTAATCTGGTCGGCCACCGTTTTAACCGGGTTAAGAGAGGTCATGGGGTCCTGGAAGATCATAGAGATCTTATCTCCCCGGATCTTTCGCATTTCCCTGGGCTTTTTCTTCAGAAGGTTCTCTCCCTCAAAAAGGATCTCTCCCCCTTTGATTATCCCGGGGGGGTCCGGGACCAAATTCATGATGCCCAAAGCAATCGTGGTTTTCCCGGCTCCCGTTTCACCCACCAAGCCTAATGTCTCACCCTTGTTCAGACCAAAGCTGACAGAGTTAACGGCCTCTACTATGCCGTTATCGGTTTCATAATGGATAACGAGATCTTTTACTTCAAGCTGTTGCATCAATGTGCCCTCCTTATCTCTTCAGGCGTGGATCCAAAGCGTCGCGCAGACCATCACCAATCAGATTCATAGAGAGCACGGCGAGGAAGATGGCCAGGCCGGGGAAGAGGACCATCTGGGGGTGCTGCTGGAAGAAGGAGCGCCCGTAGGAGAGCATAGCGCCCCACTCGGGGTTGGGCGGTGCAATTCCCAGACCCACGAAACTCATGGACGCGGCGGAGATGATGGCGCGGCCAACACCCATGGATGCCTGGACGATCAGACCGGACAGAGAGTTGGGCACAATATGTTTGGTGATGATGCGTGTATTGCTGGAGCCAATGGCCCGCGCGGCCTCCACATACTCCTGCTGCTTGACGGTAAGGATGGCGGAACGGAGGATCCGGGCGTAATTGGGAATGGTAGATATGCCGACGGCGATCATTGTATTCACCAGGCCGGGACCGAGGGCCGCACAGATGGAGATGGCCAAGATGACGCTGGGAATGGCCATGAGAATATCAATGATGCGCATAAGAACACTGTCCAGCACACCGCCGTAGTAGCCTGCCAGAGCGCCCATGGTACCGCCGAGGAGCAGGCCGATGCCCACCGAAATAATGCCAATGGTTAGGGACACGCGTCCACCGTAGAGCAGACGGCTGAAAATATCGCGCCCTACGTTATCGGTACCGCACAGGTGTTCTAAACTTGGCCCCTGAAAGGTGTGGTCGTAGTCCTGGTCATCAAAATGATAGGGAGCAATGATCGGGGCGAGAAGGGCCAGCGCGATCATGATCACAATGATGATCATGCCGATAACAGCCAGCCGGTTTTTCTTGAACCGGTGCCAGACCTCTTGGAACTGGCTTTTCTTTTTAGTCGTGGAAACAGCCTTTGTTACAGTTTCGCTCATGACGCTGCCTCCTGTCTCTTCAGCACTTTTCTGATCCGCTTTTTGCTGCTGTACTGGGCTTTGATGCGCGGATCGATAAAAGCATATAGGATATCAATGACCAGGTTGACGATGCTGAAACACAGAGCGATCATCAGAACGCCGCCCTGGACCACGGGATAGTCCAGGTTGCCGATAGCGTTGGTCATCAGCATACCGATTCCAGGGATGGAAAACACCTGCTCAGAAATGATGGCGCCGCCCATGCCGTGACCGAACTGCATGCCCAGGACGGTGACGATAGGGATGAGGGCGTTGGGCAGGGCGTGGCTCATGATGACGTTGAACTCCTTCTGGCCTTTGGCGCGGGCAGTACGGATGTAATCCTGCCGAATCACGTCCAGCATGGCCGAGCGGGTCTGTCGCATCACAGTGGACGCCTGGACCAGGCCGACGGTGATGGAAGGAAGGACCCAATAGATCGGCCCGTAGAAGCCGGACGAGGGGAACCAGTGCAGATTGACCGAGAAAAGAATGATGAGCATCAAGCCCAGCCAGAACGACGGCACTGAGATGCCTGCCAAGGCCAGTACGCGGGCGATGTTGTCAAAGATCGAATACTGCTTTACGGCTGATATGATGCCGAATGTGATCCCAATGACCGCCCCTACGACGGTACATAGGATCGAGTAAAGCAGCGTAGTCGGGAATCGCTGGAACAATTCGGTGGTAACGGGCTGCTTGGTCGTATAGGAAATACCCAGATCTCCGTGGAGGATGCCCCAGACATAGCGGACATAGCGCACTATGAAGGGATCATTCAGACCCATCTCATCCTCCAACTCAGCGATTTGTTCCGGCGTGGCGTCGGCGCCCAGAATGGCGGCCGCAGGATTGCCGGGTGAAAGCTCCAGCATGATAAACACGATCAGGATCACGCCGAGCATGACCGGGATCATCATCAGGATACGTTTGAAGATATACCTTAGCATAACAATATCAGGCAAGGCCGTGCGGACGGGCCGCCTGCTCCTCTCCTTTAGAATAAAAGGTCCGAAGGCCCGCGGTCATAGGCCTTGGGCTTATGGAAACGGGCCTTCAGGGAAGTTAAGCGTTCGGCTTGAAAGACTGGCGGGGGATCACTCGAAATATACGTCGGACAGATCGGGCTGCTTAGAGGGGTTGCACTCCAGACCCTTCACGTTGGAACGGCAGGCATAAGCGACCTGGCTGACGCAGATGGGAATGACGGTATCCAGGTTCCACAGTTCCTCCTGCAACGCGGCGTAAGCGTCCTCGCGCTCCTTGTCGTCCTCGATCGTTTTGGCTTTCTGGATGCGGGCGACCAGGTCGGCATCGGCGGTCCAGCCGGCGGATGCCTTTTCGAAATTGAGCAGCAGGGTCTCAGGGTTGCCGGCAGAGGTGGTGTTGGTGGTAATGCAGATGGGCGTCAGGCCCTGGGCGTTGTTGGTGGTCAGCGTGGCGTTCTCGATGATATCCACCTTGGTCTTGATGCCGATGTCGTTCCACATCTTGGCGACCATCTCAGCGGCGGCTTGGACCTCGGTACCCTTGGCGATGCTGATGCTCAACTCAGTATTTGTGTCAAAACCGGAGGCGGCCAGCAGGGACTTGGCTCCCTCAGGGTCATACTGGGTGGGGCCGACAGCCTTGAACCCCTCGGTGGAGGGCGGGAAGAGGCTCTCGGCCACATCGGCGGTAACATAGGCGGTCTTGGTGATGGCCTCCATGTCCAGGGCCATGTGCAGAGCGCGGCGCAGATCAGGATTAGTCAGTTCAGGAAAGTTCACAGAGTTGATAACGATCTGGTTGACCGTAGTGCCGGGGCCGACGAGAGTGTAGGTGTCGGGGTTTGCGTCCAGACGTTCCAGGTCAGCGGCAGCCACCTCCAGGGCGATGTCGGCGCCTCCGGTCTCGACCTCGATGGCGCGGCTGGCGTTCTCGTTGACGAAGCGGAAGTTCATGGTCTTAAAGGCGGGCATCTCGTCCTTGTTCCAGTAATTCTCATTGCGGGAGAACACGATGCTGTCGCCGGAATTCCAAGCGTCAACAACCAAGCGTCCGCTGCCAACGGGAGCGCGGCCATACTCGTCGCCCATCTCCTCAATGGCGCGCTTGCAGACGATGGAGGCACGACCGTGGGTCAGAACACGCAGAGCGTTGGGATAAGGGGACTTGGTCTTGAGATCGACGGTATATGTATCCACAGCAGTGCAGGCAGGACCGTCGAAGTTGTTCATGGTGGCGGCGCTGAAGGAACTCTCACACGCTCTCTGGATGGAGTACACTACGTCCTCGGCGGTCAGGGGATCGCCGTTGGTGAAGGTGACGCCTTCATGGATCTTCACGCGCAAAGTGGTGGCATCCACCCACTCGTACTCCTCCGCCAACTGGGGAATGATGTTGTTGTCAGCATCGGTGACGAACAGGCGGTCAAAGATCTGATAGTCCAGCAGGAAGGCGGTGACCATGTTCACGTTGTGGGGATCCAGGCTGGAGGGCTCAGTCTTGGCCACGACGACCAAATTCTCCTTGGCGGACGCCGGGGGGGAGTCCGGCTTATCGCTCGCGGGAGGCGCAGAGGTGTCGCCGCCCTCCGGGGGAGAACTTGTCGAGGCACCTGGATTTCCACAGGCTGACAAGACGAGCAACAAGCTCAGAACCAGGGCAAGAACACGCAAACTTTTCTTCATTTTCTTCATTCTCCTTTTCAAAAAATTTGGGAATTATATTGAATCCAGGACGAAGAATCGCCTAAATCCCAAATTGAACATCGCGCAAAGCGCACTGGTGAAAACTTTCATGCCGGACAGAGACATTCAGCGAATCCCATATACTCCGACCGCACCCTTCGGCAATTTTAGTTAATTGTATACCAATTTTGCGGGACTGTCAAGTAGATAAATTGCAGTATTTATTGTGAAAAACATCTGATAAAAGGCTCTCGCACTGGACACAGGCCGTTCAGCGGGTCCTATACGCTCTGTCTGCGCCTTCCGACGACCTTAATTGTATACCAATTTCACAGAATTGTCATATAGATAAACGGCTCGCACGGCGACAGCATTTACCCTTCCGCGGGGATAAGGTATTATGTCAACAGGCAAGGGGTGGTTGACACGGAGAAGATCATAGAGAAGCTGGAAAAACTTACAGACCCGTGCAGGGCATGGGGGAATGTGCCGCTCAAATTGGCGGAAATGGGCAAACGCGTCAGTTTTCCGCCGCAAATGTCCCGCGCCGTCATGGACAACTGGGTGCTTCAAACGGTCGTTTTTGCGGAAAAGCAAATGCTGTCGCCGCGCCCAACTTGCAAGAAGCTATTGCATCCTCTCAAAACGTATGATAATATTTGATTTATCCTACAAACAGATGGGGGAATCTTTGTGGAAAAAGCATTATTATTCCAAAAAGTCGAGGAGCTCGCGCCGCAGTTTTATACTTTGTCTGATTATATCTGCGACCATCCCGAACTCGGTTACCAGGAATACCAGGCCTGCCGCGTACTGACAGAGCGGCTCGCATCTTCCGGTTTTCAAGTGGAAGTTGGAGTCGGCGGACTTCCCACTGCTTTTCGCGCCACCTATCGGCATGGCGAGGGTGGACCTTCCATCGGACTTTTGGTGGAGTATGACGCGCTTGCCGGGCTGGGCCATGGCTGCGGCCACCATATGCAGGGCCCCACTCTGATCCTGTGCGCTGAGGCTCTGAAATCCGTCATGATCGATCAGCCCTACCGTCTGGTGGTATACGGGACGCCCGCTGAAGAGATCGCACCCGCAAAGCAGGAGATGTGGGACAACGGTTGCTTCCGGGATATCGACGTTGCCCTGATGACCCATGGTTCCGTAAATACCGCCACAGATGAAAGCTCTCTTGCCAGCATGAATTTCACGGTCACCTTCCACGGTGTCGCGGCACATCCCGGCCTTTTCCCGGAGCGGGGCCGCAGCGCTTTCAGCGCCCTCCAGTTAGCTTTTCATGGCATGGACCTGATGCGCGCGCACGTGACTGAAGACGTCCGGCTGCATTACGCCTGCATTGAGCCCGGCAATCCCCCAAACGGTATTCCCGCCATTGCCTCCGGTAAGTTTCTGCTCCGCTGCCGCAACTCGTTTTCCTATCTTCAGCAGGTCAAGGAGCGCTTTTTCAACGTCATCAAGGGCGCCGCGCTGATGACCGATACCACCTATGAGATTAGCGACGGAATGACCTGGCCCAATAAGATTCCCGCATTGATCCTGAATGAGACAATTATGAAAAACGCGGCGGAAGTCGGCTGCCCCGACCTGGCGCCGCCCCGTGTGCGCACCGGAACCACTGATTTCGCCGCTGTTATGCAGCATTTGCCCGGCTCCTGCCTGCGCATTAAGATGGTAGACCCCCCCATTACTTCTCATACGCTGGAGTTTGCCGCAGCCGGCAAGACCGATATGACCCATAATGCGATTCTGAAGGCGGCGCAAGCCCTGGCCGGCACCTGTTATGATCTGATCTGCAATCCTGATCTGCTGCCCCGCATCCAGAAGGATTATGCGGAGCGCCAGCAGGCGGCCAGATAACGCATACCCGCTCATCGGCAAATGCGCCTGTCACAAAGCTGCTTCAAGTTTTACTACGGGCGGGCAACCTGTCCTACATCGTCGCTGCGGTTATCCGCGCCTACAAGAGGCCGCAAAAAAGAACGGCGTGAGCCGTTCCCGCGACCGCACTTTTCCGTCCACAATTTGCGCCACACATTCTGCACCCGCTTTTGCGAGAACGAAACCAACCTGAAGGTCATCCAGGAGATCATGGGGCACGCTGATATCACGACCACGATGGACATTAGTTTGTTTATTATACATAATACATGTGGCAATGTCCCCGCTCACGGAGGCGGGGATTCCTATCGTTTCAAGGCGCC
>CAYPEE010000076.1:6790-8922 GCA_964409665.1 uncultured Oscillospiraceae bacterium | reverse complement strand
CGACAAGTACGTGCAGGCCTACTTCCAGTACGACTCCAAGAAGACCGGCGGCGTGACCATCAGCCACCTGCGCTTCGGCGACAAACCCATCCGGGCCCCCTACTATATCAACAAGGCCGACTTCGTGGCCTGTCATGTGCCCGCCTACATCACCAAGGGCTTCCCCATCGTCCGCGACGTGAAGCCCGGCGGCACCTTCCTCATCAACTGTCAGTGGAGCGACGAGGAACTGGGCCGCCACTTGGACGCCGCCTCCAAGCGGTACATCGCCAGGAACGGCATCCAGGTCTATACCATCGACGCCATCGACCTGGCCCAGCAGATCGGCATGGGCAAGCGCACCAACACCATCCTCCAGTCCGCCTTCTTCGCCCTGGCCAAGGTACTCCCCGCCGAGCAGGCCATCGCCTACATGAAGGACGCCGCCACCCACTCCTACCTGAAGAAGGGCCAGGACGTGGTGGACAGGAACCACAAGGCCATCGATTTGGGCGCCACCGCGTTCAGGAAATTCGAGGTCCCCGCCGACTGGGCCAACGCCGAGGACCACAGGCAGGCCGCCGCCCTGGAGGGCGACGCCGGCACCGTGAAGATGGTCCGGTCCATCATGGAGCCGGTGGGCCGCATGGACGGCGACTCTCTGCCTGTTTCCGCCTTCTCCGACCATGTGGACGGCACCTTCTGTCAGGGCGCCGCCGCCTATGAAAAGCGCGGCGTGGCCGTCTCCGTCCCCGCGTGGGAGGCCTCCACCTGCGCCCAGTGCAACCAGTGCGCGTTCGTCTGCCCCCACGCCACCATCCGTCCCTTCGCCCTCAGCGAGGAGGAGGCCGCCAACGCCCCCGAGGGCGCTCAGCTTGTGGACTTTCGGGCCGGAAAGGGCAAGGGCCTGTACAAGTATACCCTGGCCGTCTCCCCCATGGACTGCATGGGCTGCTCCGTCTGCGTGGGCGTGTGCCCGACCAAGAGCCTGACCATGGTGCCCATGGAGCAGGAGGCCCACAAGCAGCCCGTGTTCGACTACATGGTGGCCAAAGTCACAGAGAAACCCGAGGTGGCCACCGCCGCCACCACCGTGGGCAGCCAGTTTAAGCAGCCCCTGCTGGAGTTCTCCGGCTCCTGCGCCGGCTGCGCCGAGACCGCCTACGCCCGCCTGGTTACCCAGGTCTGCGGCGAGCGGATGTACATCTCCAACGCCACCGGCTGCTCCTCCATCTGGGGCGGCCCCGCGGCCACCTCTCCCTACACCGTCAACAAAGATGGCAAAGGCCCCGCCTGGGCCAACTCCCTGTTCGAGGACAACGCCGAGCACGGCCTGGGGCTTCTGCTGGGCCAGAAGGCCATCCGCAACAGTCTGGCCGACAAGACCCGCGAACTGCTGAACGTGGACTGGGCCATGCCCGGCCTGAAGGAGGCCGCCCAGAAGTGGCTGGACACCATGGACGACAACGACGCCAACCAGACCGCCACCGACGAGTACATCGCCAGGATGACAGAGGCCCTCAGCACCGTGGACGATCTGGCTGAGAACCCCAGGTTCGCCGCCCACGCGGCCGAGTTGAAGGCCGCCGGCAGGAAGTACTGCGACTGCCCCGCCTGCACCTTGGTGGAGCAGATCCTGGCCCAGAAGGAGTATCTGACCAAGAAGTCCGTCTGGATCTTCGGCGGCGACGGCTGGGCCTACGACATCGGCTACGGCGGACTGGACCACGTTCTGGCCTCCGGCGAGGACGTCAACGTGTTCGTGTTCGACACCGAGGTCTATTCCAACACCGGCGGCCAGGCCAGCAAAGCCTCCAACATCGGCCAGGTGGCGCAATTCGCCGCCGCCGGCAAGACGGTCGCCAAGAAGTCCCTGGCGGAGATCGCCATGCAGTACGGCTATGTGTATGTGGCCCAGGTGGCCATGGGCGCCAATCCCAACCAGACCCTGACCGCCATCCGCGAGGCCGTCGCCTATCACGGCCCGTCCCTGATCATCGGCTACTCCCCCTGCGAGATGCACTCCATCCGGGGCGGCATGGCCAACTGCCAGCAGGAGATGAAAAAGGCCGTGGCCTGCGGCTACTGGAACCTGTTCCGCTACAATCCCGCCGCCAAGGCCGAGGGCAGGAACCCCTTCACGCTGGACTCCA
>CAYPEE010000076.1:0-6780 GCA_964409665.1 uncultured Oscillospiraceae bacterium | reverse complement strand
CCCGAGCGCGCCGAGGCCCTGTTCAAGCAGAACGAACAGGCCGCCATGGACCGCTGGGAGCATCTGCAGAAACTCATCCAGCTCTACGCCTGAGTTCCTGCGCCCTGAACGGACCGGGGCCCCCGCTGTGAGAACGGCGGGGGCCCCTTCAGTTTGTCAAACGATCCCCGTTCTCAGGTAGGGATGAACCGCAACCCGTCAAGAGGACGGCGAAATCATTAAGAGAAAGTTTACGAAGTCATAAGTATCTACCTCAAATGCGCTTCTCAGAATGAACCGGCGTTCCAGTTTCTTGACCGCAGGCGGTCTGAAAGTAGGCCTTTCGCGTTTACATGATCGCTACGTCCGACAAGTTCCTGCGGCGTTATTATGCCAGGGTAAAGAACTATCTCACCATGTCGGAGAGGCCCCGCCCGGGAAAGGCGGGCCTCTTTACGGCTTTCAGTTCAGTTTCAGGTCGCCCTCTTTGATCCAGCCGATCTTCCGCAGTGCCTGGCAGAACGCCCAGGACAGCACGGCGGGGAGGATAAAGCACACCAAGGCCATCCCCAGCCAGTCGAAAGCGGTGGGGACGATGGCCGCGGCCCCTCTGGCCACGGCCTCCTCGCCGGGGGCCAGCCAGCCGGTCCACACGCCGATGGGCCCGCACAGGCCGCAGGTACCCATGCCGGAATTGATGGGCGCCCCGTTCATCTGCAATTTGAAGACGCAGGTGGCAATGGGACCGGTGACGGCGGAGGCCAGGGTGGGTGGGATCCAGATCCGGGGGTTTTTGATGATGTTGGGCATCTGGAGCATGGAAGTGCCCAGGCCCTGGGACACCAGTCCGCCCCAGCGGTTCTCCCGGAAGGACATGACGGCGAATCCCACCATCTGGGCGCAGCAGCCCGCCACGGCGGCCCCGCCGGCGAGCCCGGTCAGGGCCAGCACCTGGCAGATGGCGGCGGAGGAGATGGGCAGCGTCAGCGCAATGCCCACCAGCACGGATACGGCGATGCCCATCCAGAAGGGCTGGAGTTTGGTGGCGCTGTCGATCACGGAGCCGAACGCCCCGGCCGCCGCGCCGATGGGGGGCGCGATCAGCTTGGCCAGAGCCACGCCCACCAGGATGGTGACGCCGGGGGTGACCAGAATATCGATCCTGGTCTCCTTGCTCACCGCCTTGCCACACTCGGCGGCCACGATGGCGATGATCAGCACGGCCAGCGGCCCGCCGGCCCCGCCCTCGGCGTTGGCAGAGGCGCCCACGGCGGCCAGGGAGAACAGCACCATGGGGCCGGCCTTCAGCGCATAGCCGATCGCGACCGCCATGGCCGGGCCGGAGACCCCCATGGCGTAGGCGCCGATGTCGGTGAGGAACTGCGCTCCCAACTGAGTCCCCAGAGTCTTGAGGATGGTGCCGATGAGCAGGGAACAGAACAGCCCCTGGGCCATGGCGCCCAGCGCGTCGATGCCGTAGCGTTTGGCGGAGAACACAATGTCCTTCCGCTTCAAAAATTCCCTGACTTTTTCCATAACCATCACCAGATCGCTCGAAAAGTCCGCGTCAGATAAACCGTTGCGGATTATTATAATCGAAATCGCCGGTTTGTCAATCCGTGTTCCTGCCCCGGCGGTAGAGCCACACCGCCAGTACGATTCCGGCGATCATCACCGCCGCGCCGACTACGATGATCACAGTGGCAACAGTGGCGAACAGGCCCTCCGGCCCGGAGAGCATGGCCCCCGGGCCGGACACGCCGCCCAGCCCGTCCACGATCTGGTCCACCGCCTCCGGGGGCAGGCTCTCCGCCCCCTCGATGGTGATGTGAAACCCATCGGCGGCCCGGAACATCCCTCCGAACATAAACCGGGCCAGCGCCCCCACAAGGGCGACCCCCAGGCCGGACAGGGCAATATACACCCCCGCCAGCCAGCCGTACCGCCGGGCCAGCCTCCTCAAAAAACCGGGCAGCCGGTCCAGCGCGCTGGCGGAGGCCCCTTCCGGCTGGGGCTCCGGTTCCGGCTCCGGCTGGGGCGGGTCCGATTCGCTGAGCAGCTCGTCGGTGGTGACGCCGAAAGCCCGCGCCAGCGCCAGCAGCTTGTCCACCTCCGGGACGGCGTCCCCCAGTTCCCACTTGCTCACCGCCTGACGGGATACCCCCACGACGGCGGCCAGCTCCTCCTGGGACAGCTTCGCACGCTTGCGGTAATATAGGATCTTCTCGTTCAGTTTCATGCCGTTCGCTCCTCTCCGCCGGGATCCTCCCGACAAGACCAGAGTACCTGAAAACCCGGTTGCGGTCTACCAGCCGGGGCCGGAAATTTCCGCAACCCACGGTTGCGAATGCCGTTTTTCGCCCCGCTCCCACCATATACCATCCCGCCGCCCCTGTCAATGCCCTTTCCCTTCCCTTTTGCCCCAAAATCTGCTATACTGGAGCAAACCGCACGAAAGGGGCCCTTTCCATGACCGACCGCGAACTGATCGACCTGGCCTTCACCATGCTGGACCGCTCCTACGTCCCCTACTCCAAATTCCCCGTGGGCGCCGCTCTGGAAACGGCGGACGGCTCCGTGTTCACCGGCTGCAACGTGGAGAACGCCGCCTATGGCTCTACCATCTGCGCCGAGCGCTGCGCCCTGCTGAAGGCCGTCAGCGAGGGGCGCAGGGACCCGGTCCGCATCGCCGTCGCCGGCCTGAGCGGGGACTACTGCTGGCCCTGCGGCGCCTGCCGCCAGATGCTCTACGAGTTCAATCCCGATATGGCCGTGCTGTGCGCCAACAGAAACCGGGAGTTCGTCCGGCTCCCCCTCCGGGAACTGATGCCCCACGGGTTCGGCCCCGCCTCGCTAAATTAAGGGAAAAAGGGCTTGCATTTTCCCATCGCGGAGGATATAATGGGTTTGATCACAGAGAGCGAGGTCCGTTTCCATGACTGATTCCGCCAACAGCTTTCTCTTTCCCGTGGACGGGACTCGATTTTGCGGGTCCGGCAAAATCGGCATGGGGAAAACGCGCGGCGCGTGAGTGATGGGGCGGCTGGCCCCGCCTGTGGATATCGGTATCTCCGGGGAGTCCATGGTTCGCGCAAGCGGTCCGTGGGCTCCTTTTTGTTCCGGCAGATCTCTGCGCCGCGTCCGGCGAAATCCATCTGGAAGGGATGTATTTACATGGTAATCGTGATGAAACCCGGCACCAGCCAGGCGAAGATCCGGGCTCTGGTGGCCCGCCTGGAGAAGGACCACGGGGTAAAGGTGGGCGTCACCAACGGCGTGGACTGCTCCATTCTGGGCCTCGTGGGGGACACCACCCACATCGACATGGACAAGCTGTCCATGAACGAGGATGTGGAGCGGGTCATGCGGGTGCAGGAGCCCTACAAAAAGGCCAATCGCAAGTTCCACCCGGAGGACACCGTGGTGGACGTAAACGGCGTCAAGGTGGGCTGCGGCACCTTTTCCGTCATCGCCGGGCCCTGTTCCGTGGAGAGCGAGGAGCAGATCGTGGGGATCGCCCGGGACGTGATGGCTGCCGGAGCCTCCATGCTGCGGGGCGGCGCCTTCAAGCCCCGCACCTCCCCCTACTCCTTCCAGGGCATGGGGACCCCCGGCCTGGACCTGCTGCTGGAGGCTAAGGCGGCCACCGGACTGCCCATCGTCACCGAACTCATGAGCCCCAGATACTGCGAACTGTTCGAGAACGAGGTGGACCTGGTCCAGATCGGCGCCCGGAATATGCAGAACTTCGACCTGCTGAAAGAGGCGGGCAAGATGTCCAAGCCTATCCTGCTCAAGCGCGGCCTGTCCAATACCTATGAGGAGTGGATCATGTCGGCGGAGTACATCATGGCCGCCGGCAACGAGAACGTGATCCTGTGCGAACGGGGGGTCCGCACCTTTGAGACCTACACCCGGAACACCCTGGACCTGTCCGCCGTCCCGGCCATCCGGCGGATGAGCCACCTGCCCATCATCGTAGACCCCTCCCACGCCGCAGGGATGTACTGGATGGTGGAGCCCCTGGCCATGGCCGCCGCCGCCGTCGGAGCCGACGGGCTGATGGTGGAGGTCCACAACGACCCGCCCCACGCCAAGTGCGACGGGCAGCAGTCCCTCACCCCGGAGTCCTTCAGCCGCCTGATGGCCAGGCTGAAACCTCTGGTGGAACTGGTGGGCAGGACGTTGGGGTAACTCCGCCCGACAGGGGGAACGGCGGGCCGCCCGGGGAGGCGACCCGTTTTACAGAATCGGATCGCCATGCGGGCCGCCGCAAAGCGGCGGCTGAGGGTTTGCCCCTCTGAAAAGGGGAGGTCTCCTTGTGAAAAAACTGACCGTGGCCCTGCCGGGCCGGGAATATGACATCCTTATCCAGCGGGGCCTGCTGGACGCCGCCGGCGAGCGCGTCCGCGCCGCCTGCCCCGGCGCCCTCCGGGTGTTCCTCGTCACCGACGGCAACGTGGCCCCCCTGTACCTGGACCGGGTGGAGGCCAGTCTGCGGGGCGCGGGCTTTGAGACCGCCGCCGCCGTCCTCCCCGCCGGGGAGGAGAGCAAGTGCGGTCCCATGCTGCTCGATCTGTGGAGCCGGATGGCGCGGTTCGGCCTCACCCGCGCCGACGCGGTGGCCGCCCTGGGCGGCGGGGTCGTGGGGGACCTGGCGGGTTTCGCCGCCGCCACCATCCTGCGGGGGGTGGACTTTGTCCAGATCCCCACCACCCTGCTGGCCCAGGTGGACTCCTCCGTGGGCGGCAAGGTGGCCGTCGATCTGGAGGAGGGCAAGAACCTGGCCGGGACCTTCTGGCAGCCCAGACTGGTGCTCATGGACCCGGACGCGCTGGACACCCTCCCCCTGCCCGTGTTCATGGCCGGGATGGCCGAGGTGCTGAAATACGGCTGCATCCGGGACGCCGGATTTTTCGACTTCCTGGCCGCCCGGCCCTCCCGCGGCGAACTGATGGAGTCCATCGAGCACATCCTGTACACCTGCTGCGACATCAAGCGCCAGGTGGTCGCGGAGGACGAGCGGGACACCGGAGCGCGGATGATCCTCAACTTTGGCCACACGGCGGGCCACGCCTTTGAGCGGGCGGGGCGCTATACCGAGTGGAGTCACGGGGAGGCGGTGGCGGCCGGGATGTGCGTGGCGGCAAGGCTGGGCGTCAGCCTGGGCGTCACCCCCGGCGGCGTGCCCGCGAAGATCGAGAGCGCCGTGGCCTCCCTGGGCCTGCCCACCCGCATCGACTGCGACTGGGCCGACATCGTGGAGGCCGTGGGCCTGGACAAGAAGAGCGCCGGCAGCCGGATCAGCCTGATCCTGCTGGAGAAACTGGGGCGCGCCGTGCCCGTGCAGATGGAGAAAAGCGAGGCCCTCCAAAAGCTGGAGGCCGTTTACAGGGGGCGGCCGGAATGAACGTCACGATCACCCCCGCCAGACTGGCGGGGACGGTCTCGGTCCCCGCCTCCAAGTCCCAGGCCCACCGGGCGGTGCTGGCTCTGGCCCTGTCGGGCGGCAAGGGGACCCTGACCAACCTGTCCCCCTCGCAGGACATCGAGGCCACCCGGAACTGCGCGGCCGCCCTGACGGGCGCCTCCAACGGGCTGCCCCTGCTGGACTGCGGGGAGAGCGGCTCCACCCTGCGGTTTCTCATCCCCGTGGCCCTGGCCCTCCGGGGCGGGGCCCGGTTCACCGGCCGGGGGCGGCTCCTTTCGCGGCCCCAGGGGCCCTATTTCGATATTTTTGAGGAAAAAGGCATCTTTTATGAGCAGAAAGACGGCGTCCTCACCGTCCGGGGCAGACTGCCCGCCGGGGAGTACCGCCTGCGGGGGGACGTGTCCTCCCAATTCGTCACCGGGCTGCTGTACGCCCTGCCCCTGCTGGACGGGGACAGCGAGATCGTACTGACCACCCCGCTGGAGAGCCGGGACTATGTGTCCATGACCCTGGACGTGCTGGCCCGGTTCGGCGTGGCGGTGGACAGCGGCGGGGACCGGCGTTTCCGCGTCCCCGGCAATCAGCGTTTCCGCGCCCGGGACTTTACCATTGAGGCCGACTGGTCCCAGGCCGGTTTCTGGTACGCCGCGTATGCGCTGGGCAACGAGGTAAAGGCGGCGGGTCTGGACCCCCGCTCCGCCCAGGGGGACAGGGTCATCGCCGCCCAGACCGAACTTCTGGCCCGGCCGGGGGACGTGGAGCTGGACGTGTCCCAATGCCCCGATCTGGTGCCGCCCCTGTGCGCCATGGCCGCCGTCCGGGAGGGGACCACGCGGATCGTCCGCGCCGCGCGGCTGCGCATGAAGGAGAGCGACCGGCTCGCCGCCGTGACAGAGGTCCTGAACGCTTTGGGGGCCGACGTGGAGGAATATCCCGACAGCCTGACCATCCGCGGAAAGGACGGCCTCGCCGGCGGAGCGGCCGTGGACAGCCGCAACGACCACCGCATCGCCATGATGGCGGCCATCGCCGCCACCCGGTGCGAAAAGCCCGTCACCGTCACAGGGGCGGAGTGCGTGGCGAAATCCTATCCCGCTTTCTGGGAGGACTACCGGCGTCTGGGCGGGATCATCGAGCAAACAGAGTCCTGCAAACAAAAGTCAAGCCCCAAAATAAGAAAGAATTGATAGGCGAAAAGCAGGGCCGCCATCATGCTTTTCCCTTTGGATCCATCGATTCCTACAGCGTTCATAGTTCCCTCCTATGTGATTGGATGTGGCTCCCGCCTCTTTTCTGATTGCCTGTTCAATCTTCTGGGTGACGCGAACGCACCGGGTAACCCCGATGGTACAACCTGCGCAAATCGAATG
>CAYPEE010000075.1:0-9028 GCA_964409665.1 uncultured Oscillospiraceae bacterium | reverse complement strand
CCCACGATCTGCCCCAGGGGGATATCCACGTCGATATTTTTCAGGTTGTGGACCCGGGCCCCCCGCACCTGGATGGCCTTTGGCCGATTGTCATGAAGCGCCAACGCGATCTCCTCCGTTCTCTGGTCAGGATGCCGCCATGGTATCACATTTCCCGGCGGGTTTCAAGGCGGAGGGGGCGTTTTTTCAGACCAGGACCGGCTGGAGCTGCTCGCCCCGCAGGGCGGCGGCGACGGCCTCCGGCACCAGGTCAAAACGCGCGGTCAGGGAGGCGGGCTTGCCCGCCGGGTCGTCCTGGCCGAAGGGGACGAAATACACGTTCTTCCTGGCCAACAGCGCCCCGATGTTGGGGGCGGAGCCGGACAGCCCGTCGTTGGTGGAGGGGGCCAGGATCAGCGGCCGCCCGTTCCGCAGATGGGCTTTGGCCGCCATGGTGACGGAGGTGTCCGTGACCCCGTGGGTCAGTTTGGCCAGCGTATTTCCCGTGCAGGGGCAAATGATCAGCGCGTCCAGCAGCCCCCGGGGGCCGATGGGCTCCGCGTCCCGCACCGTGGCGATCACCCGCCGGTCGCAGATGCGCTCTATCTCCCGCATAAAGTCGTGGGCGGCGCCGAAACGGGTGTCGGTGGCGCACACCGTCTCCGACACGATGGGAATGATGTGCGTATAACGCGCCGCCGTTTTCTCCAGGGCGTCGATGGCCTTTGAAAGGGTACAGAAGGACCCGCAGAAGGCGAATCCCACCCGATAGTCTTCCATGCTCAGACCTCCAGTTCGTCCATCAGGTGATAGACGGTGTCCTTGATATACCGCCCGGAGGTGACGGGGGCCACCTTGCCGGGGAGGGACAGGGCCCAGATGACCCGGACCCCCAGGGCGGCGGCCGCCTTCATATCGACGCCCCCGGGCCGCGACGCCAGATCGATGACCAGGGCCCCCTCCTTCAGGGCGGACAGCTCTTCCACCCCCAGCACCGGGGCGGGGACGGTGTTGATGACCAGATCGTAGCCGCAGAGCCAGTCGGGGAGGCGGTCCATTCCCTCCACGCCGGCCCCCATGCCCTCGGCGGCGGCCTGCTGCTCGTACCGCCGGGCGGACACCCAAACGTGGGCGCCCAGGGCCCTCAGCCGAGGCACAAGGGCGCGGCCCAGCCGCCCGAAACCCACGATGAGGACCCGCGCCCCGTGGAGGGTGATGGGCAGTTCCTCCATGGCGATCTGGATGGCCCCCTCGGCGGTGGGAACGGCGTTGAGTACCGCCAGTTCCTCCCGGGCGAAGTAGTCCCGCAGCGTCAGGCCCCGCTCCTCCGCCATGGCCCTGAGGGGGGCGGCGACGATCCCCGCGCACACCAGCTGTCCGGGCCGCAGAGAGTCCAGGATCTCCTCCGGCGGATGGGACTTCCCGGAAAGAGGGGCGTTGAGAGCGCCCTCCGGTCCCAGAGCGGGCAGGGGCAGCACCACGCAGTCCGCCCGGTCCGCTCCGGCCATGGACGGCTCGCATTTGACGCCCTCGGCCTGCTCCAGAGCGTAAAGATGTACGCCGTGTCCGTCGTCGGCCAGCAGGCGGGACAGGGCCACCTGCCGGGGATCGCCCCCTACTACCCAAATGTTTTTTGCCATATCCAAATCCTCCCTCCAAGCGATAACTGTCATCGACCCAGTGTATTCCGGGGCGGGCGAGGGGGTGAGAGGGGGAGGGCCATGATCTCGCCGGCCGCCGGCCTGAATGCGCCGCCGAAATCGGGAGGACCGGCGGGGGCGGACGTCCGTTCCCGCGTCAGGGTTGATTTTACCGGATAAAAAGGGTATAATGGCCCCAATCTACACGAAAGGGGCGGCTGGCGCCATGAAACACGATGTCAACTACACCCTCCTGGCCGATTTCTATGAACTGACCATGGGCAACGGCTATTTCCAGAACGGCATGAAGGACTGCATCTGCTACTTCGACCTGTTTTACCGCAGCGTGCCCGACGGGGGAGGGTTCGCCATCGCCGCCGGGCTGGAGCAGGCGGTGGAGTACATCCGGAACCTCCGCTTTGACGAGGAGGACCTCTCCTATCTTCGCTCCAAGGGCTGTTTCAGCGAGGGTTTCCTGGACTACTTAAGGGACTTCCGCTTTACCGGAGACATCTGGGCCGTGCCAGAGGGCACCCCCGTCTTCCCCAGGGAGCCCATGCTCACGGTCCGGGCCCCGGCCATTCAGGCCCAACTCATCGAGACCTATCTGCTGCTGGCCCTGAACCACCAGTCCCTCATCGCCACCAAGGCCAACCGCATCGTCCGGGCGGCGGAGGGCCGCGCCGTGTCGGAATTCGGTTCCCGCCGGGCCCAGGGGGCGGACGGTGCCCTGCTGGGGGCCAGGGCCGCCTACATCGCCGGGGCCGCCGGCACCGCCTGCGCCATGGCGGACGCCATGTACGGCACCCCCGCCACCGGCACAATGGCCCACTCCTGGGTGCAGATGTTCCCCGACGAGTACACCGCCTTCAAGACCTATTGCCAGACCTACCCCCATGCGCCCACCCTGCTGGTGGACACCTATAACGTACTCAGATCCGGCGTGCCCAACGCCATCAGGGTGTTCCGGGAGATGGGCATCACCTCCGGCGGCATCCGCATCGACTCCGGCGATTTGACCTATCTCTCCGTCAGGGCCCGAAATATGCTGGACGACGCGGGTCTGCCGGACATCAGGATCATCGCCTCCAACTCGCTGGACGAGTACATCATCCGCGACCTGCTGACCCAGGGCGCCCGGATCGACGGTTTCGGCGTGGGCGAGCGGCTCATCACCTCCAAGAGCGAGCCGGTGTTCGGCGGCGTATATAAGCTGGCCGCCATCGAGGGGCGGGACGGCACGGTCATTCCGAAAATCAAGATCAGCGAGAACGCCGCCAAGGTCACCTGGCCCCACTTCAAAAAGACCTACCGCCTGTTCTCCAACGCCACCGGAAAGGCCATGGCCGACTACGTCACCGTGTTCGACGAGAGGCCGGATTTCACCCGGCCTCTGGAGCTGTTCGACCCGGAGGCCACCTGGAAGCGCAAGGTGTTCGAGGACTACACCGCCCGGCCGCTCCAGGTGCCCGTCTTCCAAAACGGCAGGCTGGTGTACGATCTGCCCGGCATCGAGGCCATCCGAGCCTACTGCCTCAGCGAGGTGGACAGCCTGTGGGACGAGGTCAAGCGGTTCGAGAACCCGCATAATTACTATGTGGACCTGTCCCGGAAACTGTGGGATGTGCGGGAGGAACTGCTGAGCGCGAAGCATTGAATCGGCTCCGGCGAGAAAGCGGGGGGCCGGCGTATGCCGGCCCCCCGCTTTGATTTTTCGTTGTCAGCCCCGCCGCTTGTTCATCTCCAGCGAGATGCGGTCCGCGATCATTGCGATGAACTCGCTGTTGGTGGGCTTGCCCTTGGCGTTGGACACGGTGTAGCCGAAATATTTCTGGAGGGTCTCCAGGTCGCCCCGGTCCCAGGCCACCTCGATGGCGTGGCGGATGGCCCGTTCCACCCGGCTGGCGGTGGTGTTGAACTTCTTGGCCACGGCGGGGTAGAGGACCTTGGTCACCGCGTTGATGACCTCCATATCCGCCACGGTAAGGCTGATGGCCTCCCGCAGGTACTGGTAGCCCTTGATATGGGCGGGCACGCCGATCTCGTGGATGATGGCGGTGATCCGCCGCTCCAGGGCGATGGCGGGGTCCTCCTCCGCGCCGGCGAGGGCGTTGGACGCCAGCTTGATGACCCGGTCGGCCACCTTCTGGGGCTTGCAGGGTTTCAGCATACAGTAGTCCGCCCCCAGGGCGGCCAACTCTCCGGCCAGCCGGGAGTCGGAGAAGGCGGAAGTGACCAGCACCCGGGGCCGGTCGTCCCCCAGCTGTTCCAGTACCTCGATGCCGTCCGAGCCGGACAGCATGGTGTCCATCACCACCACGTCGGGGCGGTGGGTGCGGATGAGTTCCAGCAGCTCGTCGCCGCTGCCGGTCTGACCGATCACGGTCAGTTCCCCGGTCTGCTCCATCACCTCGGCGTACATCCGGCGCAGTTCCTCCGCGGCGTCGGCCACGATTACGGTCTTTTTCTCGCTCATATCAGCATGGTCCTTTCCGGTTATTTTGCCTGTGTCAGCAATGGTATTTTTTACCTGCTATTAAAATACCACAGAAAAAACCAAATGGCAAGGAAGTTTTGCTAAATTTTTGATTTTTTGTTCGACACCCGCTGTCGAAGGGGAGGGCAGAGGGTCAGTTCACGCCGCACTGCTCCAGCATCCGGCCCACGAAGACGCCGTAGCCGTGGGTGGGGTCGTCGATCATCACATGGGTCACCGCCCCCACCAGCCTGCCGTTCTGCAGGATGGGGCTGCCGCTCATCCCTTGGACGATGCCGCCGGTGGCCTCCAGCAGCTCCGGGTCGGTCACCTCGATGAGAAAGTCCCGGCAGTCGCTCTCGCTCTCCGGATACACCCGGTCGATGCGGATGGCGTACTCCTCCACCCGGTCGCCGTCGATGTTGGCCAGGATGGTGGCGCTCCCCGCCCTGACCTGATCGCGCTCCGCCGTCTCCACCGGCCTGCCGCCGGCCCAGGACCGGTCGGACAGGGTGCCGAATACGCCGCCGTCGGTATTGGAGTTCAGCGGCCCGAGGACGGTGGAGGTGTCAAAGATTCCCCGCAGCTGCCCCGGCGCGCCCGCCTCGCCCTTCTGCACCGCCGCCACGGTGGCGGGCAGGATGGAGCCGCTCTCCAGCGGCATGAGCAGGGCGGTGTCGGTATCGTTGATGCCGTGCCCCAGGGCGCCGAAGACGCCGGTGTCCGGGCAGTAGAAGGTCACCGTGCCGATGCCCGCCATGGAGTCCCGGACCCAGGCTCCCAGCTTATAGGAGCCGTCGGCGGAGCACTGCGCCGCCCGGCCGCTGAGCTGGATCTGTCTGTCGTCCCGGATGGCTCTGATGCTCATCAGTTCGCCCCCCACCTCCTGGAGGACGGCCTCCACCTCCTCGATGGTGTCCACCTCGGTGGAGTTGATGTGGGTGATGATGTCGCCCTCCTTCAGACCGCAGGCCTTGGCGGGATTGACCTCGCCCCGGTCGGTGGCCACCTCGGAGGTGCCCACCACCACCACGCCGTCGGAAAACAGCTTGATGCCCACCGCCCGGCCCACCGGCACCACCGCGGTCCCTCCGCTTCGGGCAAAGGCGGGCGTGACGGTCAGCGTCATGGCCGCAGCAAGCAGGAGCGCCCCCAGGGCGAGGCGCCAGAACGGTCTCGTTTCCTCATTCAATTTTATCGCCCCTCTCTTGCTTCCTCGCCGGGGGAGACGGCCGTTTTCGCCGTTCCCCATCCCGGTGCGCGGGCGGAGATCGCCCGCACTCTTAATATGGCGGCGGGGACGGGTTTTCACCGTGGCAATGACAGGGGAGGATGGCAGGGGGAACAGACCAGGCCGCCCGTTCGGGCGGCCTGGTCTGTCTGATACGGGGAAAATGCCCCTTGCGTTTCAAAAATTTACCGTTTTCCGCCGCGGCGTTTTTCAAGAATAGCTTGCCCCGGGATACGCATAAGTTGTACCGCGGCGGGGAAACTGGAGTGCGCGAAAGCCGTCCAAATCCATGCTCCGCCGGGAAATACGGGGGGATCGTCCATGAAAACGTCAACAAAAACCATGATTTTCGCGTTTTTGATCGCGACAGCCGCGGGGGTGCTGCTCCACAACCTGTATTCATGGCTGCCCATCCCGCTGACCGCCCTGTTCTCCCCGGTGGTGGAGAGCCTGTGGGAACACGTCAAGCTGCTGTTCTATCCGCTGCTGGCGGCGGCGCTGTTCTTCGGGCGGGACAGGCGGAGCCGGGCGGTGCGCCTGTGGTCGGCGCTCATCCCCTGCGGAGCGCTGCTTCTGGTCAGCTTTGTCTATCATGTGCTGCTCCGCGGGGAAAATTTCGTGTTCGATATCGTCCTCTATGCGGGACTGATGGCCGCCGGCTTTCTGCTGCCCCGGCTTCTGTGGCCGCTGGGGGAGAGGGGATGGTTCCGGAAGGCCGCCGCGCCCCTGACGGCGCTGGTGTGGGCGCTGATCTTCTGGTTCACCTTTTACCCGCCGGACGGGCCGCTGTTCGCCGATATGGAGACGGTGCGGACGTTTTTCACCATACCCGTGTGAGGGGTCCCGCTCCGCCCCCGCGGTCAGGCGGGCAGGGCCTGGATCTCGGCCTCCGCCTCCGCCCGGGTGTCGGCGGAAAAGCAGAATTCCCCGTCGCGCCAGACCTCCACATGGCCTCTCACAAAAATCAGTTCGTACATTTGCCGGACACTTCCTTTCCTGTTCTGCTGACGTCAGTATACAGAATAGAAAGTCCCATAAACCGGCACTAATTAGATTTCTTCGCGGGCCGTGCGGGCGGCCCCTGCTCAGGCGATATCCGCCCGCTGGACGGCCGCGCACCGGCCCGTTCCGGTGTCGATGTCGAACAGCACGCAGTCCATACGGCAGGGGCCGGGGGCGGCGGTGAACCGTTGGGGCAGCCCCCCCAGGAAACGGTTGACGGCCTGCTCGGGCCGGACGCCGATCACCGAGTCCGCCGGCCCGGTCATCCCCAGGTCGGTGACGAAACCCAGTCCCCTGGGCAGCACCCGGCAGTCCGCCGTGGGCACATGGGTGTGGGTGCCCCAGAGGGCATGGACCCGCCCGTCCAGGTACCAGGCCATGGCGTTTTTCTCGCTGGTGGCCTCGGCGTGGAGGTCTACCAGAGTCACATCGGCGGCGTCCTCCTGGAGAATGGCGTCCATTTTCAAAAAGGGGTTGTCGAAGTTGGCGTCCATCTCGCACCGGCCGATGAGGTTCACCACCCGGATGCGGAGCCCTCTCGGGCCGTCGAAAACGCCGTATCCCCGGCCCGGTGCCCGCGGGGTGTAGTTTGCGGGCCGGATCAGGTAGGGATTGCCCTCCATATAGTCCGCGATCTGCCGGCAGTCCCAGGTGTGGTTGCCCATGGTGATGACGTCGGCCCCGGCGGAAAAGATGGCGTCCGCCTGACGGGGCAGCAGGCCGTTGCAGGCGGCGTTCTCCCCGTTGACCACGGTGAACTGCACCCCGTGGAGTTTCCGCAGAGAGGGCAGGTGCCTGGTCAGAAAGTCCACGCCGCAATCTCCGACCACATCGCCAACAGCCAGCGCGCGCAAGATCACAGGAACCCCTCCAAACGCCGGGAGGGAGCGCCTTCCTCTCCCTCCGGTGATCTTTTATTGATTCTGCTCCACCAGGGTCAGGCAGCCGTCCTCGTCGTACTTCAAGAGCCGGATGTCCGCCCGGGTGTTCCGGGCGATCTCCCGCATCTTCACATACTCGCCGGGGGTGGCCATCAACGTGTAGGCCACCCCGTGTTTTTTTGCCCGGCCGGTGCGGCCGATCCGGTGGATGTAGTACTCCTGCTCGTCGGGCACGTCATAGTTGAACACCGCGTCCACGTCGTCGATGTCCAGGCCCCGCGCGGCCACATCGGTGGCCACCAGCACCCGGATCTTTCCTGCCTTGAACTGCTCCAGGGTCCGCTCCCGGACCCGCTGCTGGATGTCCCCGTGGATGGCCGCGCAGGAGATCCCGCGCATTTTCAAAAGGCCGGCCAGCCGGTCGGTCATATTTTTCGTATTGCAGAAGGCGATCGCCCGCTCGTACTGACCGCCCTCCAGAAGGGCCGCCATGGTGTCCAGTTTCTGCTCCCGGCCCAGCAGTTCGATCTGGTACTGCTGGATGTCGGGGCGGTTCTCCTCCACGGGCCGGACGGTGATCTCCGCCGGGTCCCGCTGGTACACCCAGGAGATGTCCATCACCTCGCGGCTGATGGTGGCGGAGAACAGCCCCAGGTTGCGGCGGTTGGGCATCCGGTCCAGGATGCGGGTCACGTCCTGGATAAAGCCCATGTCCAGCATCCGGTCGGCCTCGTCCAGCACCACGGTCTGCACCTTGTCGATGCGCACCGTGCGGCGTTTCATATGGTCCATGAGCCGCCCCGGCGTGGCCACCACCAGCTGGGGTCTGGCCTTGAGCTGGGCGAACTGTTTCTCGATGGGCTGGCCGCCGTAGAGACAGGCGGTGCGCACGCCCTCCCGGAAGGCGCACAGGTCTCGGAGCTCGTCCCGGATCTGGATGGCCAGTTCCCGGGTTGGGGCCAGGATCAGCCCCTGGACCTCCCCCCGCGCCGGGTCCGTGTGCTCCACCATGGGAATGCCGAAGGCAAAGGTCTTGCCGGTGCCGGTGGGGGCCTTGGCGATCACGTCCCTCCAGTCCATGAAGAAGGGAATCGCCCCGCCCTGGATGGGGGTGGCCTGGACGAACCCCTTTCTGTCCAGGGCCTTCATGGTGGCCTCCGACAGGCCCATGTCCCGGTAAAAGTATCTCTCCTGTACTTCTTCGCCGTTGATCTCCATACCTATGGTTCCTCTCTGCCGTAAATCAATTCATAACAGTATACCATAGATGCGGGCGGAACGCAAACAGAATATTTTCCGCTTGAAATCATAGCGATTTTGTGGTATTTTGTTCTCAGCACATCGGAAGGAGGGGGCCGCCATGAAGATCTCTACCAAGGGGCGCTACGCCCTGCTGCTCATGGGGGATCTGGCCATGCACCAGCAGGACGGCCCCGTGTCCCTGCGGGACGCGGCCCGGCGGCAGGGTCTCAGCGACAAGTATCTGGAGCAGATCGTCACCCCCCTGTCCAGAGGCGGACTGGTGCGGTCGGTCCGCGGGGCGGGCGGAGGCTATCTGCTGACCCGCAGGCCGGAGGAGTACACCGTGGGAGACATCCTGCGCCCCCTGGAGGGCGACCTGGCCCCGGTGGAGTGCGCCACCAACTCGGAGTGCTGCTCCCACAGCGGACAGTGTTTCACCCTGGAGTTGTGGCAGGACATCCACAGGGCGGTGTCGTCGGTGGTGGATCACACCACCCTGGCCGATCTGGTGGAGCGGTGCGAGGCGAAGACCTACAAAAAACGGTAGGGGCGGGTCCCAGACCCGCCCGCTGTGTTT
>CAYPEE010000074.1:0-9064 GCA_964409665.1 uncultured Oscillospiraceae bacterium | reverse complement strand
CCTCCGGTCCGGCTCTCTCATAACAAAGCTATCAATGATTAGGAGGAACTGAAATGAAAAAAGTAATCGCGCTTCTGCTGGCCTTAGTCATGGCCCTTGCGCTGTGCGCCTGCGGGCCCAGCGGGGACCCCGGTACCGCCAGCGACCCCGGAACCGCCAGCGAACCCGGAACCGAGCCCAGCCAGTCCGGCGGCGAGGAGAACCCCGCCAGCATCCCTCTGGACGGCTCCTGGCCGGAGGAGACCATCAAGATCGGCGTCGAGGCTTTCGACACCACAGATGATGCCTTCTTGGGGGTTATGGAGTATTTTAACTACTTGGGCGAGCATTTCAACGTGGAATTCATCGTCTCCGAGGCTCTGAACGCCGCCGAGGACGAGTTCTCCTTCATCGACGACTGCGCCGCCGCCGGCTGCAAGGGCATCTTCGGCTACTATAACATCGCCGGCGCCGAGGCCATCAAGCACTGCACCAGCCAGAATATGTACTACTGGGGCATCGAGCAGTTCTATGAGGAGATGGCCGACGATCCCTACTATGTGGGCACCTACACCTTCAAGGATTCCGACGACGCCGACGCCAAGAACGGTGACTACATGGCCGGCTATGAACTGGGCCACGCCATGGCCAGCGCCGGGCTGAACCACATCGCCATGTGCAACGGCGGCGCCGTGATCGGCGTCCAGATGTTCCTGGACCGCCAGGAGGGCGTGCTGGACGGCATCGCCGCGGCCCAGGCCGAGGGCTCCACCACCAAGTTCGACCCCGCCACCGACATTGTGGAGGGCTTCCCCGGGGACGCCTACTTCGCCAAGCAGGCCGAGATCCTGGCCGGCGACTATGACGGCATGGTCACCACCTTCGACGCCTTCACCTGGTTCCAGCCCATCATCGACTCCGGCAAGGACTTCAAGGTGGGCGCCATCGGCACCGTCAGCGACAGCTACAAGGCTTTCGTGGACAACGGCACCGTCATCGCCCTGGTCTATGACTGCGGCGAGGTGGTGTTCGGCTCCGCGTTCGCCGACATCGTCAACGCCGCCACCGGCCATCCCGAACTGACCCGGGGCGCCGACGGCAAGGCTCTGCTGAACCCCACCAAGCGCTGGGTGCTCACCGACCCCGCCGTCTTCAACGAGGTCTATGAGAAGCACTCTAACGGCGAGTACTACATCACCGCCGAGGAGATGGCCAATGTCCTGGGCGCCGCCAACCCCGACGCCACCGTGGACGACGTGATCGCCCTGTTCGATCTGTCCCTGGAGGACGCCCTCCAGAAATGACCGCTCACCGGTCTGCCCGTCACTTAGCCTGTTCCCGCGCCGCCCGCGGGACCCCCGCGGGCGGCCCACTTGAGCGTAGTTTGGAGCGTGATGATTTATGAAGGCCAAAAAGATCGGCAAGAACATCGTCATGACCCTGGCCCTGCCGGTGATCGTGTACCTGTTCTTCTTTATCCTCTGCAACGCCACAGGCCACGAGGGCTTCGGCGTGGGCGCGGACCTGACCACTATCATCTACAACGCGGTGTTTTCCGGTCTTGTGGCCCAGGCCATGGCGATCAACCTGACCACCGGCCGCTTTGACTATGCCATCGGCGCCGAGCTGATGCTGGCCACCATCGTGGGCGGCAACCTCGCCAAGCAGCTGGACTGGGGTCCCGCCGGATTGCTGCTGCTGGTGGTGGCCATCGCCGTGGTGCTGGGGCTGATCTCCGGCCTTGTCTACGTAATCCTGGGCCTGCCCCCCATGGTGGTTTCCGTGGGCATGGCCATGATCTACGAGGCCATCGGCTTCATGTATAACGACGCCAAGGGCATCAAACTCATCGGCAGCCCCATGCTGGTGTTCTCCCGCACGGCCAACAGCCTGATCCTGACCGTCATCGTATTGGCGGTGCTGGTGGTCATCTACGACTACACCAAGATCGGCTACAACCGCCGGGCCCTCCAGGGCGGCCAGAAGATCGCCGTGGACGTGGGCATCAAGGAGAAAAACAACGCGGTGTACTGCTACGTCATCGCCGGCTTTATGATGGGTCTGGCGGGCTGCGTGTACCTGAGCCGTAACGGCGTCATCGCCCCCGACACCGGCTTGGGCTCCTCGTCCTACTTTATGAGCGCGTTTTTGCCCATGTTCATCGGCGGCATTTTCGGGAAGTATTCTTCCTATCCCATCGCCATCTTCATGGGCGCGGTGGTGCAGGCCATCATCACCTCCGGCCTGCAGAAGATGGGCGTGCCCAACTCGGTGCAGACCGTGATCAACGGCGCCATCGTCTGCCTGTTCCTGATCTACGACTCCAACAGCTATAAACTGGTGGAAGTCCAGATGTTCAAGGAGAAACTGGCCCGGGCAAAGGCCGCCCGGCAGGCCGCCGCGCAGTAAGTCCCGCGCCGGCCCCAACTGCAACTGCATCGACCGGCTGCGTTTTTCGCGCTGAAGGACCTCCGCGGCCACGCTGCGGAGGCCCTTTTTATCCCCGCGTCTCTGTCATCCTGACGCTGCAATCAAATTGAGAACGCTGGAAAGGAGCGGTCAACAATGGAACCCAACCCCGTGGAAATATTCGGCTCGTACATGAGCTGGAAGATCAATGAGGACACATGGATCATCAACTTTATGGGCGGCTCCCAGAATATGTATCTGCTGGAGGGGGCGGAACGGGCCCTGCTCATCGACACCGGCTGGGGGGCGGGCAATCTGCGCGCCTACGTGGAAAAACTCACCTCCAGGCCGGTCACGGCGGCGCTGACCCACGGCCATCTGGACCATGCCGGCGGCTGCGGCGAGTGGGAGTCGGTACTCATGCTCCCCGGCGCGGAGGCCGACCTGGCCACCTGCCTCCGGCTGCCCTTCGACGTCTCCAAACTGCCCCACCCGGACTTTACACACCGGCTGGTAAAGGACGGGGACGTGATCGACCTAGGCGGGCGGCCCATCGAACTGATGGACATTTCCGCCCACTCCAACGGCTCTCTGGCCTTCCTGGATCGGAAGAACGGCTATCTGTTCGTGGGGGACGAACTGGAGAGTACCCAAGTGCTGATGTATGACGCCGCGCCCGAGTCCGGCGTTTCCTTTAATTTAGATGAGCGGCTGCGGGCCCACCACGCCAATATGCTCCGCATCAAGGGGCTGGAGGGCCGGTGGAACACCCTGTTCCCCGCCCACAACGGCGCCCCCATCGCCCGCTCCTACCTGGACGACACCATCGCCCTGACGGAGCATATCTACGCCGGCGACGCGGCCGTCGAGGACAAGCTGAACCACGTCCACGCCGAGGCCGGCGACCCGGAGCATAAGCTGTGCCGGGTGCGCTGGGGGAAGGTTTCCTTCTTTGTCAACAAGGCGGATATGATGGCTCTGTACGGCACAAGGGCGCTGTAAGAGCGGTAAGGAGAATCGCGATGAGAGCGGAAAAGTGGAATACCGGCTGGAAGTTTTGGGAGGAGAAGGACGCCTTCGCCCTGGTGTGGTCCGTGCCGGAGAACGCGGAGGCGGTCACCCTGCCCCACGACGCCATGCGTCTGCGGGAGCCTGACCCGGCCAGCCCCAACGGGGGCGACACCGCCTACCGGAACGGGGGAAATTACGTCTATGTGAAGCAGTTCCGCGCCCCCGGGGAATGGCGGGATCAGACCGTGGTCCTGAAATTCGAGGGCGTCTATATGAACTCCCTGGTCTACCTCAACGGCCAGCTGGTGGGGAAACGGCCTTACGGCTATTCCCAGTTCTACGCGCCCCTCAACGACTACTTGAACTACGGCGGCGACAACGAACTGCGGGTGCTGGTGAAGAACGGCGGTATGCCCAACAGCCGCTGGTACTCCGGCAGCGGCATCACGCGGGATGTGTGGCTGCTCACCGGGGGAGTCGTCACCCTGGAACCGGAGGGACTGTTCGTCTCCACCCGCTCCGTTGAGGGCGGCTGCGCGGTGCTGGAGGCCGCCTTTGAACTGAGGAATCGGGACCGGCTGCCCCACGACGTCCGGATAGAGGGGCGGATCGCCGGTCCCGGCGGACAGGAGGCGGCTTCCTTCTCCCTGCCCGTCTTTCTGGCGGCGGGGGCGGAGGAGCGGCTGACCCAGGCCGTCACGGTGGACCGCCCCGCCCTGTGGTCGGCGGAGACCCCCGCCCTGTACCGCTGCGAGGTGCGGCTGACGGAGGGCGCGGATGTGCTGGACACGGGCGCCGTCTCCTTCGGCGTGCGTACCCTTCAGCTGGACGCCCGGCGGGGCCTGCGGGTGAATGGGGAGGCGGTGAAACTCCGCGGCGCCTGCATCCACCACGACAACGGCCTGCTGGGGGCGGTCACCGCCCCGGACGCCGAGCTGCGCCGGGTGCGTCTCCTGAAGGAGGCGGGTTTCAACGCCATTCGCACGGCCCACAACCCGGCCTCCACCCCTCTGCTGGACGCCTGCGACAGGCTGGGAATGTATGTGATGGACGAGACTTTCGATATGTGGACCCGGCCCAAGAAGGACCTGGATTACAGTCTGTTCAGCGACAAGTGGTGGCGGGAGGACGTGACGGCCATGGTCCGCAAGGACCGGCCCCATCCCAGCGTGGTGTTCTACTCCCTGGGCAACGAGATCCCGGAGGTGGGAATGCCCCAGGGCTCCGCGCTGGGCCGGGAGATGGCCCGGCTGGTCAGGAGCCTTGATGCGGAGCGCTTTACCATGGTGTCGGTCAACGGGGTGTTCGCCGTCGGGGACCGGGTGGACCGCATTTTGGGGGACATCCTCTCCGCCGGACCGGAGGGCGGCCAGGGCGGCCGGGGCGGCAACGTCAACGACTTCATGTCCGCCATGGACGCCCACATGGACGACATCGTCCGCCACCCCATCGTGTCGGGCCGTATCGAGGCGGCCTCCGCCGGGATGGACGCGGTGGGCTATAACTACATGACCGCCCGGTACGAGGACGACGCGGCGAACTATCCCCACCGGGTCGTGGTGGGCAGCGAGACCTACCCCCCGGAGATCGCCCGGAACTGGGCGCTGGTGGAAAAGCTGCCCTCCGTGGTGGGCGATTTCACCTGGACCGGCTGGGACTACATCGGAGAGGCCGGGGTGGGCGTGCCCGCCTACCGGTTCGGTGAGGGCGGTTTCGGCGCCCGGTTCCCCTGCCAGCTGGCCTACTGCGGGGACATCGACCTCACCGGTTTCCGCCGCCCCGCCTCCTACTTCCGGGAGATCGTGTTCGGCCTGCGGAAAGCGCCCTATATCACCGTCCAGGACCCCGCCCACTACGGGGAACCGCTCATCAAGACCCCCTGGGTCATCAGCGACAGCCGCTCCTGCTGGAGCTGGCCGGGGTTCGAGGGAAAACCCGCGGTGGTGGAGGTCTACTCCCCCGGCACGGAGGTGGAACTGCTGCTGAACGGCGCGTCTCTGGGCCGGCGGCCCTGCGGCCCCGCCCGCAGCTTCACCGCGTATTTTGAACTCCCCTACCAGCCCGGCGTCCTCACCGCCGTGGCCTATGACGGCCAAAACGAGCTGGGCCGCATGGAACTGGCCACCGCCGGGGCCGCCGTCCGGCTGGACGCCCAGGCGGAGCGGGCCGGGGAAGAACTGATCTATGTGGATCTGTCCATCCGGGACGAGGGGGGCCTTGTGTCCGGCGCCGGAGATGTGGAACTGAGCGTGTCCGTCTCCGGGGCCGGGGAACTGGCCGGACTGGGCAGCGGCGACCCCAAGCCCGTCCACGGCTACGCCGGGAACGTGACTCGGACCTTCCACGGCAGAGCGCTGGCCATCCTGCGCCGCACGGGGGCGGGGGAGATCGTTCTCACCGCGAGGGCCGGCGGCCTGGACACGGCCATTCATCTGGCCTGAAAAGGCAATAATTTTGTAAAGGAGACTGACCATGCACATCGCCATCGTGTCTCTGGGGGCCTTCGGGCACGTGAACCCCACCCTGGCCTTTGTGACGGAGCTCATCAAGCGGGGCGTCCGGGTCACCTATTTCACCACCGAGAGTTTCCGCAGGATCATCGAGCCCACCGGAGCCCGTTTCGTCCCCGTCCCCTCCTGGATGGAGAACGGGGACGGCCACGGCGGCGGCCAGGAGGAGAACGTGGCCGCCACCGTCCCCTTCCTGTTCCTGAAGGAGGCCGGGGCGTACATCGACACGGTGCTGGAGACCTTGCGGGCGGACAGACCCGACGCGGTGGTCCACGACTTCGCCGGCATCGCCGGCACCATGGCCGCCGACGCGCTGGGGATCCCCAACATCATGCTCTACACCAGTTACCCCTCCAACGGCTCCTACTCCGTGGCGGAGTCCTTCCAGAACGTGCCGGAGGATCACCCTCTGCGGCAGGCCGCCAAGGGGCTGGCGAAAGAATACGCGGAGAAGTACGGCTGCCGGGAGATGACCGTGAAGGAGATCTTCGACGGCCAAGGGGATTTCAACCTGGTGATGATGCAGAAACGGCTGGTTCCCAACGCCGAGACCTTCAGCGACAGCTTTGTCTTTACCGGCGTACAGATCGGCAGGCGCACCGCATTCGGAAGCTGGAAGGCCCCGGACAACGGCAGACCTCTGCTGTACTCCTCCCTGGGCACCGCCTTCAACAACTGGCCGGAATACTATCCCATCCTCTTTGACGCGGTGCGGGATCTGGACATCAACGTCTTTGCCGCTCTGGGGGCCGTTGACCCGGCGTCGCTGCAGGATATCCCCGCCAACGTGGAGGTGGGCCAGATGGTGCCCCAGCTGGACATCCTCTCCCAGGCGTCGGTGTTCATCACCCACGGCGGCATGGGGGGCACCGGGGAGGCCATCTACTTCGGCGTGCCCATGATCGCCATCCCCCAGATGGAGGAACAGGCCATCACCGCCCGGCAGATCGAGAAACTGGGCCTGGGCCGGGCCTTCCCGGACAAGAACGCCATCACGGCGGAGGCTTTGCGCGAGGCCATCACCGCCCTGCTCACAGACCCGTCCTATAAAAACACCGCCCGGGAGTTCAGCGCCGATATGCGCGCTCTGGGCGGCGCCGCCGCCTCCGCCGACGCAGTGGTGGACTATCTCAGGCGGCTGGGATGAGCGGGAAATAAACTTCCAAGGGGAAAATCAGTCTCGCAGGAGGAATCGCTATGATCGTTCAGACTTTGTATCCCATCCCGGAGCGCCCGTGGGTCGCTCTCACCGCCTATGTCCACGAGGCGGACCCCATGCTGCCCTTTCCCGCGCCGCCCCGTCCGGCCATCCTGATCTGCCCGGGCGGCGGATATTGTATGCTCTCCCCCACAGAGGGGGATCCCGTCGCCATGGAGTTTGCCGGGGCGGGGTATAACACTTTCGTGCTGCGGTACAGCGTGGCCTCCACCGCCCCCGGCGGCGCCGCCCGCTATCCCGCCCAGTTGGAGGAGGCGGCCGCCTCCATGGTTCTGATCCGGACCCATGCGAAGGAGTGGCGGACCGACCCGGCGCACATCGCGGTCATGGGCTTTTCCGCCGGGGCCCATCTGTGCGCCATGCTGGCCGCCCGCTGGCACGAGCCCTGGCTGGCGGAAAAGCTGGGGGTCTCCTCTGAACAGCTGCGGCCCATGGCGGCGGTGCTGGGCTATCCGGTGGTCAGCTTCGCTTTCCAGGCGGAGCGCAACAAGTTCCGGGCAAACCCCGTTCTGCAGGAGTGCGGCCGCGTCCTGCTGGGCGACGACCCCTCCCCGGAACTGTTGAGGGAGGTCAGCGCGGATCAGCAGGTGTCGGAGCACACCCCTCCCATCTTTGCCGTCCACGCGGCGGACGACGGCATGGTGCCGGTGGAGCACTCCCTGCTGCTGGGACAGGCCATGGCCAGGGCGGGCCGGCCCTTCGAGCTGCACATCTTCCAACAGGGCGATCACGGATTTGCCCTCGGCGGAGGTCCCATGGAGGCTCCCTGGGACGGGACCCGGGGCAGGGCTGCCGGCGCTTGGGTCGAGATGGCCAAAACCTGGCTGCTGAAACAGTATATCCCGGAGGCGTGGGAGCAGCCGCTGCCGCCTATGGAGGGCTTTCCGGGGCCGGACAGTCCGCAATAGGGCGGATGGCAGGCAAGCGGCGGGAGACTTCCTCCGCGTCGGGACATTTTCAAAAAACCGCATATTGCAAAAGGCGCGCCGGAGGTTCCCCTCCGGCGCGCGTTTCGTCTTTTTTGGGGAAATGTGGGTGGAAAATATTCCCGTACAAGGTGGGAATTCATCAGATAGATAATTTGAATGATGTTTTCCATGTCACGTATCCAGCGGGAGACGGATTCGGAGATGTTAATATTTGCGGCAAAGGAACCACTCCTGGTGGTAGGCAGGGACTCAAGGATAAGCAAAGAATTCAGCCAAAAGCTGAGTGTTTGAATTATGTTTATGACAAGCAGGTAGCAGGGAAGAAAGGTGTTTTTCTTGGGGTATATTCCAGAGATGGACAGACCATTTTCTGTACTTGGAAAGTGATGAGGTCAAATGCGGCGTCTCCAGAAACACCAATTTCAAAGCCAATTAAAATAGATAGTATTACCAAAGCAATGCAGGAAGGTTTTGTTCAACACGATAAGGGCCGTGGTGAATATTTAGGCCACTTTTACCTAAAAAACAGCGAATGGTTGCATACTGGCACGGTGAATGAACTTGCAGAACACACTCCTCTGAAAAAAGAAGATGCCGGGTCGAATGATATGTTTACAGAACTTGTGTTTAATACTGGATTGCAGACCAAGTATCCTCGAAATAGAATTATTTTTGGTGCGCCCGGAACAGGTAAAAGTTTTCTAATGAATCAGCAGCGTATTGATTTACTTGGAAGGGACAACGAGAAGAATCACGGATTTACCGGAGTCAGGAACTGCTTCCTGATGCCGACTGAAAACAGGGAAGCAGCGGATAAGGGCACAGTTTCCCTGGCGATCCTGAACGGAATCGGGCTTGAAAGCATCGAAGTCAGGATGCTCCCCGCCGCTCTACTGCATACAGATACTATCTTTCAGGGCAAAAGATGGATATTTCTGAACTGGGGCTCTAATTATTTCAAAAACCCCTTGACAAACTCCCGGGAGTGTAGTAGGATAACACTACCC
>CAYPEE010000073.1:0-9068 GCA_964409665.1 uncultured Oscillospiraceae bacterium | reverse complement strand
GAAACGCTTTGTACTGGAGACAGCCGTCAATGCCGGCGGCAAACCCTGCCCGCCTTTCGGCATCGGCATCGGCATCGGCGGCCAGATGGACATCGCCGGCAAACTCAGCCGCGAGGCCATCAGCACCCGCCTGTGGACCGACACCAACCCCGATCCCCTTTTGGCCCGCCTGGAGGATGAACTGCGGGACAATATCAACTCCCTGGGCCTGGGCGCGGCCGGTACCGGCGGCGACACGGTGTGCCTGGCCGTTAAGATCGCGACCGCCGCCACTCACACCGCCATCGCCCCCGTCTGCATCAACTTTCACTGTTGGGTGGCCCGCCGCGCCGGCATCCGGATCTACGATGACGGCCGCGTGGAAAAGCTGATTTAATGTAGGGCGAAAGGAGAACGAATCCATGGCTACTTATCATCTGTCTACCCCTCTGCAGGAGGAGGATATGCGCAAGCTGAACGTGGGTGACGTGGTCTACATCAGCGGCACTGTCTTTACCGCCCGCGACATGGCCCATTTGAAAATTCGTGGCCTTTTGGAGGCCGGCGAGCCTCTGCCCAAGGACTTTAACGGCGCTGCCGTGTTTCACGCCGGACCCGTGTGTCTGAAAAATGAGGACGGCTCCTGGCGGCTGAACGTCATTGGCCCTACCACCTCCATTCGGATGGAGCCCTATGCCGACATGGTGGGCAGGCTGGGCGTCAAGGCTGTTCTGGGCAAGGGCGGTATGGCTGAGGACACCATCGAAGCCTGCCGGCAGTACGGTTACGTCTACTTCCAGGCCGCTCCCGGCTGCGCCGCAAAACTGGCCCAGGGCGTGGAAAAGGTCGTCGATGTCAACTGGCTTGAAATGGGTATGCCAGAGGCCGTCTGGCACCTGGAGACCAGGGATTTCGGTCCCCTGGTGGTGGGCATCGACACCAAGGGACACAGCATCTATGCCGACCTGAAAAAGGCCGCCATGGAAAAGATCGATGCCCTTTATCCGGCGTAAGAGGAGGATCACTGAGATGGAATACCGTATTGAGCGCGACTCCATGGGGGAGATGAAAGTCCCCGCCGATCGCTATTGGGCGGCGCAGACGGAGCGCAGCCGCGAGAACTTTAAAATCGGCGTGGGCATTGAGACCATGCCCCGTGAGATCACCCACGCCTTCGGCGTACTGAAAAAGGCCGCCGCCATCGCGAATCGCGAACTTAAACCTGAGAAGATGACCGACCAGAAGTTCTCTGCCATCAGTCAGGCCTGCGACGAGGTCATCAGCGGTTCTCTGAACGACCACTTCCCTCTGGTGGTGTGGCAGACCGGCTCTGGTACCCAGTCCAACATGAACGCCAACGAGGTCATCGCCAACCGCGGCAATGAGATCGCCGGCGAGAAACTGCTCCACCCAAACGATGACATCAACATGAGCCAGTCCTCCAACGATACCTTCCCCACCGCCATGCACATCTCTGCGGTGCTGACCATCGAGGACAGGGTGTTCCCCGCCGTGGACGCCCTCATCGCCACCTTCCGCCGGCTGGAGGCGGAGCATGAAGGCGTGGTCAAAAGCGGCCGCACCCACCTGCAGGACGCCACCCCCATCACCTTCCCCCAGGAAATCAGCGGCTGGCGTTCCTCCTTAGAGCGGGACCGCGAGATGCTGGCCAGCTCTCTGCCATATCTGAAAGAGCTTGCCTTGGGCGGCACCGCCGTGGGCACCGGGCTCAACGCCCCCAAGGGCTTTGACGAGAAGGTGGCGAAGGCTGTCTCCGCCATCACGGGCAAGGACTTCGTCACCGCCGGCAATAAGTTCCACGCCTTGACGAGCAGGGACGAACTGGTCTTTGCCCACGGCGCCCTAAAGGCGCTGGCCGCCGATATGATGAAGATCGCCAACGATGTGCGATGGCTGGCCTCCGGCCCCCGGGACGGCCTGGGCGAGATATTCATTCCCGAGAACGAGCCAGGCTCCTCCATCATGCCCGGCAAGGTCAACCCCACCCAGTGCGAGGCGGTGACCATGGTGGCCGTCCAGGTGATGGGCAACGACGTGACCGTAGGGATTGCCGCCAGCCAGGGCAACTTCGAGCTGAACGTGTTCATGCCCGTGTGTATTTACAACTTCCTCCAGTCCGCCCGCCTGCTGGCCGAGTCCATTACCTCCTTCAATGAGAAATGCGCGGCGGGCATCCGGGCCAACCGGGAGAAAATGCACGACAACCTGCACAACTCCCTCATGCTGGTGACCGCCCTCAATCCCTATATCGGCTATGACAACGCGGCTAAGACCGTCAAGCTGGCCCACGAGGAGAACATCACCCTCAAGGAGGCATGCGTCAAGCTGGGCTTCCTCACTCCGGAGCGGTTCGACGAGGTATTCCACCCCGAGAAAATGATTTAATGGAGGAAGGCAAATGGACTATTTGAAGGAATCCCTGCGCCTGCACTATGAATGGAAAGGCAAGTTGGAGGTGGCCCCGCGGGCGGCGGTGGACAGCAAGGAGGCGCTGTCGCTGGCCTATACCCCCGGCGTGGCCCAGCCCTGCTTAGAGATTCAGAAGGACGTGAATAAGAGCTATGACCTGACCCGGCGCTGGAATACGGTGGCCGTCGTCACCGACGGCACGGCGGTGCTGGGCCTGGGGGATATTGGCCCCGAGGCGGGCATGCCCGTGATGGAGGGCAAGTGCGTTCTGTTTAAAGCGTTCGGCGGCGTGGACGCGATCCCCCTCTGTATCCGCAGCAAGGATGTGGACGATATTGTCAGAACGGTGACCCTGCTGGCCGGGTCCTTCGGAGGGATCAACCTGGAGGACATCGCCGCGCCCCGGTGCTTTGAGATTGAGCGGAGGCTGAAGGAGAGCTGCGACATCCCCATTTTCCATGACGACCAGCACGGCACCGCTATCATCACTCTGGCCGGTCTGAGCAACGCGCTGAAGGTAGTGGGGAAGAAACTGGATGAGGTGCGCATCGTCATGAACGGCGCGGGGGCGGCGGCTATCGCGATCTGCAAACTGCTGCTGGCGGCGGGCGCGAAAAACATCACCCTCTGTGACCGCGCCGGCGCGGTGTACGCAGGCCGTGAAACCGGTATGAACCCGGTCAAAGATGAGATCGCCGGGGTCACAAATTTGGAGCGGAAACAGGGTCCTCTGGCAGACGTCCTGGCGGGTGCCGATGTATTCATCGGCGTGTCCGCCCCCGGTGTAGTCACCGCGGAGATGGTAAGGACCATGAACCGGGACGCCATCGTCTTCGCCTGCGCCAACCCCACTCCCGAGATCTTCCCGGATGACGCCAAGGCCGGCGGAGCGGCGGTCGTCGCCACCGGGCGGAGCGATTTTCCCAACCAGGTGAACAATGTGCTGGCCTTCCCGGGCGTCTTCCGCGGCGCGCTGGATGCCCGCGCCAGCGACATCAACGACGGCATGAAGATCGCCGCCGCCAGGGCGCTGGCCGATCTGGTGGGCGACGATCTGTCCGCCGACTATATCATCCCCGCTGCCTTCGACCCCCGCGTGAAGGACGCGGTGGCGGCCGCCGTCGCCAATGAAGCCCGGAGGCAGGGCATCGCGCGGAACTGAGAGAGGCTCCGCTCCTGCTGAAAAAACAACAAGGAGGTCATTCCATGCGAGAAGTGTATATCATAGACGCGGTCCGGACCCCGGTGGGGCGGTTGGGCGGCACGATGAAGAATATACAGGCCCACGAGATGGGCGGCCTGGTGTGCAAGGCTCTGATGGACCGCACCGGCATGGATCCCAATATTGTGGACGAGGTCGTCATTGCCCAGGTGAAGCAGAACGCCAAGGCGTCCAATATCGCGCGGGTCTGCGCCCTTCAGGCCGGCTATCCTGAGCACATCCCCGCCTATACCCTGATGATGCAGTGCGGTTCCTCCATCCAGGCGGTCCATTGTGCCGCCAACGACATCCGCTGCGGCGACGCGGAGACGGCGGTGGCCGGCGGTGTGGAGGCCATGAGCGACACCCACTTCGAGCTCTGGAATGCCCGCTTCGGCTATGGGACCGGCAACAACCGGCTCATCGACCCGATCATTGAGGGCGCGCTGCGGGCCCAGCCCCAGGATCAGTATGGGGTGTTCGGCATGGGCGATACCGCCGAGAATGTGGCGGAAAAGTATGATATCAGCCGGGAGGCCATGGATGAGTTCGCCTTTGAGAGCCAGCGCCGCGCCATTGCCGCAGTGAAAAGCGGCGTATTCCGGGATGAGATTGTTCCTGTGGTCATCCCCCAGAAGAAAAAGGAACCCATCGTGTTCGATACCGACGAGCAGCCCCGGGAGAGCACCCTGGAGGGCCTGGCCAAGCTCAAGCCCGTATTTCGTACCGACGGCAAGGGCAAGGTAACGGCGGGCAATTCCTGCGGGCGCAGCGACGCGGCAGCCGCCCTGCTGCTCATGAGCGGCGAGAAAGTCAGGGAGCTGGATCTGAGGCCCATGGCAAAGATTATCGGTCAGGCCATCGTGGGCGTGGACCCCAGGTACATGGGAATCGGCCCCGTTCCCGCAGTGCGCAAGGTGCTGAAGAAAGCCGGGATGACCCTGGACCAGATCGGCATGGTGGAACTCAACGAGGCGTTCGCGGCCCAAAGCCTGGCGGTCATCAATGAGTTGGGCCTGGATCGAGCCAAGGTGAACGTGAACGGCGGGGCCATCGCCATGGGCCACCCTCTGGGCGCCACGGGCGCGCGCATCCTGACCACCCTGGTCCACGGCATGAGGCGCACCGGCACCAAGTACGGCATCGCCACCCTGTGCATGGGCGGCGGCCAGGGCGGCGCCACGCTCCTTGAGCTGTGCGAGTGACCGCCCCCCCGGGAGGACGTGCTGGTCATATCCAGCTGAAAGAAACGCAAGCGGCGCGGCAGTTCCGCCGCGCCGCTTGCACCGTAAAGAAAGGGAAGAAAACTCATGGATCGCATCCGGAACGACGCAATTCGGGCCAAGGTGACCACGGCCGAGGCCGCCGCCGCTCACATTAAGGACGGTATGACCGTTGGCGCCAGCGGCTTCACTTCGATCGGTTATCCGAAGGCCGTTCCCGCCGAACTGGCCAGGCGCGCCGAGGCGGGCGAACCGCTCGGCATCACGCTGATCACCGGCGGCAACGTAGGCGACCAGTTGGACGGCGTGCTGGCCCGGGCAGGCGTTTTGAACCGCCGCTACGGCTACCAGAGCAACAAGGACCTGCGCAACCTCATCAATGCCGGCAGTGTCAGGTATGTGGACACGCATGTGAGTCACGTCCCCTATATGATCAAAAACGGGTACTTGGGCAGGATCCATGTGGCCGTGCTGGAGGTGGCCGGCGTGGACGAGCGGGGCCGCCTCATCTCGACCTGCGCATTGGGCGTCAACGACATCCTGGCGAAATACGCGGAAAAGATCATCCTGGAGGTCAATGAAAACGTGCCCATGGCAGTAGAGGGTATGCACGACGTGTTTACCCTGGAGCGCGCCCCGCGCACACAGATCATCCCCATCATCCGCCCGGATGACCGGGTGGGGTCCCCCTATATCGAGTGCGACCCGGACAAGATCGCGGCGGTAGTTCGGACCGACGGTATCGACGCCAACCAGAACCTGGACGCGCCGGATGTGGATATGGAGGCCATTGCCGATCACATTATCACCTTCCTGAAGGACGAGATCAAGGCGGGGCGCCTGCCCGATCCTCTGCCCCCCCTCCAGTCCGGGGTGGGTGGCGTGGCCAACGCTGTGCTGATGGGCCTGGCGAGATCCGACCTCAAAGATCTGACCGTCTACACCGAGGTCATGCAGGACGCGGTGGTGGACCTCATCGACGCCGGCAAGGTAAAGAGCGCCTGCGGCACTGCCCTCACCATCTCCCCGTCTAAGCGGGACGCCTTCTACGCCCGCCTGGGCGACTACAGGGACAAGATCATCCTCCGGCCCCAGGAGATCAGCAACGCGCCCGAGGTCATCCGGCGCCTGAGCGTCATCGCCATGAACACCGCCATTGAGGTAGATCTGGCGGGCAATGTGAATTCCACCCATATCAACGGCGTGAACATCATGAACGGCCTGGGCGGAAGCGCCGACTACTGCCGCAATTCGGGCCTGTCTTTTTTCTCCACCGTCTCCACCGCCAAGGGCGGGACCATTTCCTGCGTTGTCCCCCACGTGAGCCATGTGGACCACACCGAGCATGATACGGAGATCATCGTCACCGAGCAGGGCCTGGCCGATCTGCGCGGCCTGACCATGTACGAGCGTGCCGACGTCCTGATCGAAAAGTGTGCCCACCCCAAGTTCAGGCCCGAACTGCGGGAGTACATCCGCGAGGCCCGCGCCAAAGCCGCAGGGCTGCACGGTATCCTGTAAACTGTATTTCAAAAGAAAAACTGAATATGATGTTTGTCTTAGCAAATATGTATCAGGCTGGCAAGCAGCGCTTGCCAGCCTGATTGGGTGTATCCTTGACGGGATTCTGAACCATATGATAAGATAGATTACAGGTCTGAAGGTCTGATCTTCTAAGTCCCGTTCCACGGTCATTTGTGCGCTGCCGTCTAAAATACATATGATGCGTAAACACCATTCAGGAGGGTAATTCCATTGAACAACGAGAGCAAAAAAGAACTGTTTGAGGTGACGCCGGTGCCCAGGGCCATCGCGGTCATGGCCGTACCCACCGTTATCAGCCAGCTGATCAACGTGATCTACAATATTGTGGACACTTTTTTCATCGGACGCACGGGGAATTCTTACATGGTGGCCGCTGTGACGGTGGCATTCACTCTGTTCATGCTGACGATGGCCTTTTCCAACCTGTTCGGCATCGGCGGCGGCAGCCTAGCCGCCCGCCTGATGGGGCAGGGGGACACCCAGAACGCCAGACGGGTCATCGCGTTCAGCTTTTACGGGGGGCTGGCCGTCGGCCTTGTCTACTCGCTGCTGGTATGGGCCTTTATGGAACCGCTGCTGAGGTTGCTGGGGGCCTCCTCCGCCACTATGGGCTATGCCCGGCAGTATGTGTGGCTGGTGGTGGTATTGGGGAGCACACCGGTGGTGGTGTCGAGTACGGCGGCCCATCTGTTACGGAACATGGGTTTCTCCCGGCAGGCCAGCATCGGTCTGTCCAGCGGCGGTATCTTGAACATCATTCTGGACCCTTTGTTTATGTTTGTGCTGCTGCCACAGGGTATGGAGGTATTCGGCGCGGCCATAGCCACCCTGATCTCCAACATCATTGCCTGCATCTATATGGTCGTGACGATGGCTGCGGTCTCCAAAAAGGCCCCTGTCAGCCCCAGTCCCGCCGCCATTCGGGGCATCCGGGGAAAGGACATGAAGGAGGTCTTTGCCGTGGGCGTGCCCTCGTCGGTGCTGATCGGGCTGTTCGACGTGGCCACCATCGTCCTCAACAACCAGATGGCGGGCCATGGGGACTTGCCCTTAGCCGCCATCGGGATCGTGATGAAAGCGGAGCGGCTGCCCAACGCCATCAATCTCGGCATCTGTCAGGGGGTGCTGCCTATTGTGGCCTACAATTGGTCTGCGGGGAACCGCGCCCGGATGGAGGAGACAATCAAGACGGCGCGGGTGTACGGGCTGTGCATCTCATTTGTTTGTATGGGATGCTTTCTGGTGTTTGCCCCGTCGGTGGCGCAAATCTTCCTGAGTACATCGGCAGGGCAGGTGGAGGACGCGCTGACCACGATCGGACTGGCGGCGCGGTTCCTGCGCATCCGCTGCCTGGCCTCCCCGGTGCAGTTTCTGAATTATCATACGTCTTACTGTATGCAGGCCATGGGCAACGGTCGGGGGACTCTGATCCACGCGGTGGTGCGGCAGATGGTGTTCTATGTACCCCTCATGCTGATTCTGAACCGGCTGTGGGGTCTCAATGCGCTGGTGGCCGCCGTGGTAATTAGCGAGAGCCTGGGCGCGGTGTGCGCGATGCTTCTGTTCAACGCGGGACTGCGGCGGATCCGGACCGGCCGCGAATGATAAGTCAGGACCGCGCGAGAAATGGATGGATTGAACAGGCCCGAAGAGGGCAAAGGTTCCCGCCCCATATGCCGCGGGAATCTTTTTGCCCGTTGGAACGGCGCTGAACTATCTCGCCTTGACTGATTGCAAACTGCTGCCCGCCTCTGCCTCTGCTTCCGCCTCTGCCAGTTTGCCCTCCAGGTTGACCCAGACATCTGACAGATGTTCCTTCATGGCCTCACGGGCGCCTTCAGCGTCTTGCAGAATGATTTTGTTGGAAATCATCTCATGGGCAAGGATGGAGTTGTAAGAGATACCGCTGCCGCTGATGGTAAATTGCCGGGAGATGTCCAGCAGTTCATAAAGGTTTTCATAGACGCTGCTGAGCACTGAATTATGGGCGGCCCGAATCACACAGCGGTGGAACTGCTGGGAGAGCCTTCGCAGGCGCTGAACACCTTCGTCATCGGTGAGGTTTTCATTCTTTTTTGCCTCGCGCATATCCGTAATGGCCTGACGAATCCCCGCGATATCCTCTCCTGTCCGGCGCTGGGCGGCATAATATGCTGCGAAAGTTTCTAAATTCATGCGCAGTTCCGTCAAATCCTTGATGGTGTCCGTAGTTACGGTAACGGCAAAGTTCATTTTGCTGATGAGATCCTCTGTTGTGATTTCCCGGACATATGTCCCATCGCCCTGTTTGCTGTCCAGAACCCCCATATACTCCAGAATTTTCAACGCCTCCCGGATGGGCACCCGGCTGACGTTGAATCGCTCCGCCAAGTCGCGCTCGGAAGGGATTTTCTCTCCGCATTTCAGCTCGCCACTCGCGATCATGCCCTTGATACGATCAATGACAAATTCATAATAACGGTCACTATTGTGTTTTGTGAGCGCACACACGCACTACCACTCCCTCTTTCCTGTATCATGATCCTATTTTATCAGGACAAGAACTCTATTGTCTATATAATTTTTTCGTTTTTTCAAATTTTGTTGCCGAAGGGCTGGAATCCGCTGACAAGGCGGCGCGAGGCCATATCCCGGCGGCGCCTTGAAACGATAGGAATCCCCGCCTCCGTGAGCGGGGACATTGCCACATG
>CAYPEE010000072.1:0-9178 GCA_964409665.1 uncultured Oscillospiraceae bacterium | reverse complement strand
CGTCAGGTGAATGTGCCCTCCGTGCTGGTCTTCCTGAACAAGGACGATCAGGTGGACGACGAGGAGCTGCTGTAGCTGGTGGAGATGGAAGTGCGCGAGATGCTGGACTTCTACGGCTTCCCCGGCGACGACACCCCCATCATCCGCGGCTCCGCCCTGAACGCCCTGGTGTCCGAGTCCAAGGACCCCGACGCCCCTGAGTACAAGTGCATTTGGGAACTGTTGGACGCCGTTGACACCTGGATCCCCACTCCTCCCCGCGACGACACCCTGCCCTTCCTGATGCCCGTCGAGGACGTCTTCACCATCACCGGGCGCGGCACCGTGGCCACCGGCCGTGTGGAGCGCGGCGTGCTGAAGGCCGGCGAGACCGTCGAGATCGTGGGCCTGACCGAGGAGAAGCGCACCACCGTCGTCACCTCCATGGAGATGTTCCGCAAGACTCTGGATTTTATCGAGGCCGGCGACAACGCGGGCTGCCTGCTCCGCGGCATTAACAAGACCGACATCGAGCGCGGCCAGGTCCTGGCGAAGCCCGGCTCCATCCACCCCCACACCACATTCGTGGGCCAGGTGTACGTGCTGAAGAAGGAGGAGGGCGGCCGTCACACCCCGTTCTTCAACAACTATCGTCCCCAGTTCTACTTCCGCACCACCGACGTGACCGGCGTCATCACTCTGCCCGAGGGCACCGAGATGTGCATGCCCGGCGATAACGTCGATATGAAGGTCGAACTGATCACCCCCATCGCCATCGAGCAGGGCCTCCGCTTTGCTATCCGCGAGGGCGGCCGTACCGTGGGTTCCGGCGTCGTCGTCGAGATCGACGAGTAATCCACGCGTTTCAACGCAAAAAAGGCAGCCGCCGCAGGGCGGCTGCCTTTTTTGCGCGCGGACGGTCCAGGCGCGGCCTGAATCAGAAATATATACAGTTTTCCGCACCGCGGCAACGGCTACTTTTACAATTTGTTTATTGTAATGGGTAAAAAAGTTGGCTATAATATGCGCACAGGCGAAACATCTGGCAGGAGGTTGCCCTATGAGTAAACGGCTCCTTTACATTTACAATCCCTTCGCCGGCCGCCAGCGGGCCAGAGGCTCTCTGGCCGAGGTGGTGGAGGTGTTCTCCGGATGCGGCTGGGAGGTCACCGTCTACCCCACCGCCAGGGCGCGGGACGCCACCGACGCCGTGGTCCGGATGGCCTCCCGGTTTGAGCGGATCGTCTGCTGCGGGGGGGACGGAACCCTCAATGAGGTGGTCGGGGGCCTGCTGCAGCTTCCGCCGGAACAGCGCGTGCCGGTGGGCTATATCCCCACCGGCACCACCAACGACTTCTCCCGCACCCTGGATATGCCGAAGACCACCGTCCCCCTGGCCCAGTTGGCCGCCAGCGGGAGGCCCCATCCGGTGGACGTGGGAGAGGCCAACCAGCACCCCTTTACTTATGTGGCCGCCTTCGGCCTGTTTACCGACGTGTCCTACTCCACCCCCCAGGCCAGCAAGCAGATGCTGGGCCACCTGGCCTATTTGCTGGAGGGGGCGGGCCATCTGGTCAATATCCCCAGCTACCACATGGCGGTGGCGACCCCGGAGGGCCGTTTCGTGGAGGGGGATTTCATCTACGGCATGGTGGGCAACACCGTGTCGGTGGGGGGGCTGGTCAATCTGCCCCGCGATCTGGTGAAACTGGACGACGGCAGGTTCGAGGTGATCCTGGTCCGCCAGCCCAAGACCATCAAGGACTGGCAGACCATCCTGAACGCCCTGACGACGATGCAGGAACTTCCGGAGGACGGCCCGGTCCTCGGCTTTACCGCCGGAGAGATCACCTTCACCTGCGACGGGCTGGTGGCATGGACGGTGGACGGCGAGTTCGGCGGCGCCCAGGCGGTCACCACCGTGGTGAACCACCCCGGGGCGGTGTCCATCGTCTACGGCGGAGCGAAAGAGTGAGCAACAGGACGCGGAGGGCGCCCGTTTCCCAGTGGGAAACGGGCGCCCTTGTTCTATTCGGCGGGCCGTTTTTAACCGAACAGCACCTTATAGTAATTCTCGGTGAGGATCAGCTTGGAGAAATTGATCTTGCCGGCCACCAGGTTGTTCACCCGGCTGACGTAGTCGTCGTCCACGGTGATCCCCTCGTTGGGGGTGAAGGTCCGGGTGGATGCCTCATAGGTGCCGGCGGCGGTGATCCAGGAGTTGCCCTGGCCGTGGTTGTTGGCGAACACCACCAGCGGCATACAGCTGGAATACCGGTCCGCCTGATAGTTCGTGGCGAAGATGTCCCGCCCGATGAGCAGCCGGGAGTCGTACTCCAGGCCGAACAGGTTGGACAGGGTGGGCACGATGTCGCAGGAGTAACAGGGGGTGTCCACGATCACCGGCTCGGTGATGGCGGCGGACCACATGATGAGGGTATTCCGGTAGCGGGAGGTGACCATCTCGGAGTCGGAGGTGCCCGCCAGTTCGTTGTAGTAGTCCACGCCGGACTCGCTGTCCACCAGGGCGTAGGGGTAGTGGTCGGCGCCCAGGACGATCAGGGTGTCGTCGGCGATGCCGGCCTCCTCCAGCCTGTCCACCAGATACTCCATGGCATACTCCAGTTCCAGGTTGCAGGCGATGTAGGCCTGCACCGGCTCGGAGGCGTCTGGATAGGCGGCCTGGGCTGCCTCCCTGTTCTTCTTGGCCATGGCCTGGCCGTCAAAGTTATAGAGGGCGTGTCCGCTCACCGACATATAGTAGGCGTGGAAGTTCTTCCCGGTGTTCACATAGTCCTGGATATAGCTGTCCGCGGTGGCCTCCATCATCTCCAGATCAGAGCGGGGCCAGGCGTCGGTGGGCAGATCCAGCCCGTTGCCGATGCCGTGGTAGTCGTAGCCGAAGGCGGCCAGGTACTGGTCCCGGTTGTAATACGTGTAGGTGTGATTGTGCCAGGCGGGGACGCTGTACCCCAGCTTGGCGAATTGATTGCCCAGAGTGAAGGGCATGGAGGCGCCGATGGCGGCGTTGACCGCCCAGCCGCCGTTGATCCAGTTGGGGATGATGCCGGTGTCATTGGCGAACTCCCCGCCGCAGGTGGACTGGGTCCAGTCGGGCTGGTAGTAGTTGTTGAATACGAACCCCTCATGGCTCAGCCTGTAGAGGGTGGGAGTCAGCTCCTCGGAGATGGCGTAGGGGGAGAATGCCTCGGCGGTGATAAAGATCAGGTTTTTGCCCTTGAACATCCCGGTGTACTCGTTCTGCTGGGAGGGGGTGAGGCTGCCGAAGTACTCGTGCATGGACTTCAGGTTGCCGGAGGACTCGGCCGCCAGGCTTTCAAAGTCGATGTCCATGGTGTTGTAGCCGTATCTCGCCGGCGGGGCGGAAGAGGAGGCCGGACTGGCGGCGGGCGCTCCGCTGCCGGAAGGCGCTTCACTGCCGGAGGGATCGGAGGATGGCGGCGGGGAGACGGGATCCTCTTTGAAACCGCTGAGATCTCTCTGGGGGGTGCCGAAAATCAGGTACTCGATCTCCAGACGGAAGGAGGTCACTACGCCGAACTCCGGAATGGAGTTGCTGACGGTGAAATCGTAGGTGTAGGCCGGGCGGGCGGTGAAAAAGGACAGCAGGAAACCCGAAAGCTGGCAGAGCGCCAAAGCCGCCGCCATCATAATTCGGACCGCGCCCGTCTGCCTCCGGTCGTTGAGAATGACGTCCCGCAGCAGCGCGAAGACGATCAGGGGAACCAGGGACAGGATCACAAAGGGCAGGATGCTCACGAATACCTTGAAGACGGTGCCGGCGAAATCGCCCATCACGTCGCCCCCCATGGCGCCCACGGTGGTGAGGCCGTAGTACACATGGAACATGGAGCGGCAGCCCCGCTCCACGCACACCAGCACCGTGCCGGCGGCGATGAGGACGAACCCGATCGCCCTTGCCGCTTTTCGGGCGGGGATCAGATCCAGGATCAGGCCGATGAGCAGACCGGCCGCCAGAGAGAAGAACAGGATACGGATCAGGCCCAGGCCGAAAAAGCCGCTGTCGCCGTCAAACAGGCGGAGCAGGAGCTCATGGTAGAGGATGACGGCGGGGAAAAACAGGATGGACAGCAGGGGAGAGCCGGTGAACCGGCGCCCCCGGGAGGAACGCCGCCGGACGCGGGTCGGGCGGTAGGGTTGGTAGGCCATAGAGTTCCCTCCAGTACAGGCGGCAGTTTCATTGGTATCGTGTTTCCATACTACCACAGAAGGAGGGGGAAGGCAACGGCAGACATAAAATTTTACATATTTTTAAGAATATTTTGTCTCAAATCCCCTTTTGCACGGTGACGCCGGTGTAATAATGCGCCACGATGTCCCGCCAGGTGGCGCCGTCTTTGGCCATGGCGTTGGCGCCGTACTGGCTGAGCCCTACGCCGTGGCCGTAGCCGGTGACGGAGAAGGTGAAGACGCCGTCCGCGAAGGCCACGTCGAAGCAGGTGGAGCGCAGGGAAAACAGGGCGCGGGCCGCGCCGCCGGTCATGGACACGCCCCCCAGGGAGATGGCCGCTACCCGGCCGGAGGCGGTGCGGGTGAGATCGGAAAACCACCCCGCCGGCTCGCCGGAGAGATCCGCGCCCAGTCCTGCCCCCTCCGCCAGGGCCTTGACCGCATCGGCGGACAGGGTGACGGTGGAGCGGTAGTGGGGCACCTCGTCCCCCTCCGGACTGTCCACCGACACCAGATAGGGCAGATCGCGGCCCCACACGGCGGCGGCGTCCTCCGTAGCGCCGGCGGCGGAGGAGAAGAACACCGCCTGGATGAGAGAGCCGCCGTAGGTGAGTACCTGCCCGTCGGTGTCCGCCACGGCTGCGGACAGTTTCTCGGTATATTCCGCCCCGCGGGGCCCCCACCGGGCGGCGGCGCCGGCCGGGGCGATGTACGCCTGGCAGCAGGAGGAGTCGGTACACACGTCGGCCCCGTCGGCGCTGTGGCTGCCCGCCTCTGCCCGGCAGAGGGCGTAGGTTCGGGCGCACACGGCCTGGGCCCGCAGAGCCTCCGGCTCAAAAGAGGCGGGCATTTCAGCGGACACCACCCCCAGCAGATAGTCCGCCAGCGTCATGGTGTCCACGGCGCCGTCCTCCCGCAGCACCCGGATGGTCCGCTCCGCGTCCCACCGTCCGGCGGGGGCGGGAGAGGCCACGGCCGCCGGGGTCGGGCTGGCGGGGAGGACCGCCACCGGGTCCCCCGCCCCGCCGCCCAGGGCGGCCATAGGCAGCAGCAGCAGAAACGCGCCCAGGGCCAGCCCCGTCAGAAAGGGCCTGCGGAGGCCCGCCCGGCGCTCTAACTTTGGCAAGTTTTTTTCCTCCTCTTGCAGAATTCGTGTAATATCCCCCAAAAAGCGGGGGACACAGACAAAATCTTACTCCAAATTCGCATTGACGGAACTTTTGAAATGCGGTATAATATTCTTCACGTTACATTTGTGGGAACCCATCTGCACAGAAAGGAGCTGGATCATGGCTTACGATATTCTCAACTCAATGCGGAATGCGCGGCAGAAGGCTGTGGAGCAGTACAGGTCCTCCGTGGACTTTATTGAAGGATTATGCGAAGAATTTGAGAAATATACCCAGATCAACCCCCGCTACTATGAGAAGTACAGCGTCAAGCGGGGCCTTCGCAACGCCGACGGCACCGGCGTCATGGCGGGCGTCACCAAGATCGGCAACGTGAAGGGTTACATCATGGAGGACGGCGAGCAGGTCCCTGTCCCCGGCCAACTGTTTTATCGGGGCATCAACGTGCAGGATCTCATTCAGGGCTTTACCTCGGAAAACCGGTTCGGATTTGAGGAGACCGCCTATCTGCTGATGTTCGGCGCCCTGCCCACTAAGGCCCAGCTGGACCAGTTCACCGACATTATGAACCACTTCCGGCAGCTGCCCCCCAACTTCACCGAGGACATGATCCTCAAGGCGCCCAGCCACGACGTGATGAACAAGCTGGCCCGTTCTGTGCTGGCCCTGTACTCCTACGACCCCGACCCGGACAACGACACCCTGTCCGTGGAAATTCTCAAGGCGATGAGGCTCATCGCCCAGTTCCCGGTCATCGTGGCCCACGCGTTTGCCGCCAAACGGCACTACTTCGACGGGGAGTCCCTCTACCTCCACCGGCCCCAGGAGGGTCTCAGCGTGGCCCAGAACTTCCTCTACTCCGTCCGGCATGACAACCAGTTCACCGACGAGGAGGCCAGGCTGCTGGACCTGTGTCTGGTGCTCCACGCCGAGCACGGCGGCGGCAACAACTCCGCCTTCGCCTGCCGGGTGCTGTCCTCCTCCGGCACGGACATCTACTCCGCCATCGCCGCGGCGGTGGGCTCCCTGAAGGGTCCCAAGCACGGCGGCGCCAATATGCGCGTCATGGATATGTTTACCAATTACATCGAGCCCGGCGTGAAGGACTGGAAGGACGACGAGGAGATCAGGGCGTTCCTGACCAGGATCTTGAAAAAGGAGACCGGCGACGGTTCCGGCCTCATCTATGGCATGGGCCACGCGGTGTACACTCTCTCCGATCCCCGGGCGGTGATTTTGAAGAAGTTCGCCCGGAAAATGGCGGGGGAGCGGGGAATGTTGGAGGAATTTGAACTGTTCGAGTCGGTGGAACGGCTGGCCCCCGGCGTGTTCCGCGAGGTCACAGGCGCGGAAAAGACCCTGTGCGCCAACGTGGATATGTACTCCGGTCTGGTGTACAAGATGATGGATATTCCCCCGGAGCTGTACACCCCCCTGTTTGCGATCGCCCGCATCGTGGGCTGGAGCGCCCACCGGGTGGAGGAGATCTACAATCCCTACGGCCGCATCATCCGCCCCGCGTACAAGGCGGTGTCCCACGAGCGGCCCTTCATTCCCCTGTCGGAGCGGTAGGCGCGGACAGGACAAAACGTCCCGGCGGAATTCCGCCGGGACGTTTTTCTGCGGCTTTGAATGTCAGTCCGCGAACAGCGGGGTGGAGAGATACCGGTCGCCGGTGTCGGGCAGCAGGACCACGATGTTCCCGCCCCGGTTCTCCGGCCGTCTGGCCAGTTGGAGGGCGGCCCATACCGCCGCGCCGGAGGAGATGCCCACCAGTACGCCCTCGCTGCGGCCGATGCGCCTGCCCACGGCAAAGGCGTCGTCGTTCTCCACGGCGATGACCTCGTCGTAGATCTTGGTGTTCAGCACATCGGGCACAAAGCCGGCGCCGATGCCCTGAATCTTATGGCTGCCCGCGGTGCCCTTGGACAGCACGGGGGAGGAGGCGGGCTCCACCGCCACGATCCTGATACCGGGGTTTTTCTCCTTGAGGTACTCGCCCACGCCGGTGACGGTGCCGCCGGTGCCCACGCCGGCCACGAAGACGTCCACCTTGCCGCCGGTGTCCTCCCAGATCTCGGGTCCGGTGGTGGCCTTGTGGATGGCGGGGTTGGCCGGGTTGACGAACTGGCCGGGGATGAAACTGTTGGGGAGTTCCGCCGCCAGTTCGTCGGCCCTGGCGATGGCCCCCTTCATGCCCTTGGCCCCCTCCGTGAGCACCAGTTCGGCGCCGTAGGCCCTCATGATCTGGCGGCGCTCCACGCTCATGGTCTCGGGCATGACGATGATGATGCGATACCCCCGGGCGGCGGCCACGCTGGCCAGGCCGATGCCGGTATTGCCGGAGGTGGGTTCGATGATGACGGAGCCGGGCTTCAGTTTGCCGGACTGCTCCGCGTCGTCGATCATGGCTCTGGCGATGCGGTCCTTCACGCTGCCGGCGGGATTGAAGTACTCCAGCTTGGCCAGGAGTTTGGCCTCCAGACCCTCCTCCTTTTCAATATGGGTCAGTTCCAGCAGCGGGGTCTTGCCGATCAGCTGGTCGGCGGATGTGTAGATATTGCTCATAGCTGACAACCTCCTGAATATGAATGGTGTTGGTCCGATGGATAAACCTATTTATATGATAGGTTATATGGATTATACATCGGCCCGCCCCCGCTGTCAAGCAAAATAATCCACAGCGTCCCCTCTTTTTTCGGAAAAATTTTGATTGATATCCTATAAACCGTGCTGTATAATAGGTAAAAAGGAGGAGGGATGTGCGATGCTGGTTTCCACGAAGGGGCGCTACGCCCTGCGGGTGCTGGCCGATATGGCGGAGCATTGCGGCGAGGGGTATCTCCCCCTGAAGGAGATCGCCCGGCGGCAGGGGATCTCGGAGAAATATCTGGAGAACATTCTGAAATCCCTGGTGAAGAACGGTTTCCTCACCGGCCTGCGGGGCAAGGGGGGCGGCTACAAACTGACGAGGGCCCCGGAGCAGTACACCGTGTGGGACGTACTCCGGCTGACGGAGGACTCCCTGGCCCCGGTAGCCTGCCTGGAGGACGGGGCCCCGCCCTGCGAGCGGGCGGCCGTCTGTCCCACTCTCCCCCTGTGGCAGGGGCTGGATCAGGTCATCCGGGACTATTTGGACAAGATCACCGTCGCTGACCTGGTGCGGCCGGGGACGGCGGCGGGGGACTACGTCATCTGAATCCGCGCGAAGGGCCGCCGGACCGTCCGGCGGCCCTTCGCGCCCTTTTGGGACAGACGGCGGGCCGGGACGCAAGAATCCACAAAGAAACCGTACTGCTCGGGCCTTTTTTGGGCCCTTATGCCGTTGACAGACGGCGCCCGCGCACATATAATACAAATACTACGCTAAAGCAGTGAATTTGCGAGAAACAGGAGGATATCGCCATGGCAGATCGCGTCTATAATTTCTCCGCCGGGCCGTCCATGCTTCCTCTGGAGGTACTGGAGCGCGCCGGGAAGGAGATCACCAATTATCAGGGTTCCGGTATGTCCGTGATGGAGATGAGCCACCGCTCCAAGGTGTTCCAGAAGATCTTCGACGACACCAAGGCCAACTTCATCCGGCTGTTCCACGTGCCCGACAACTACAGGGTGCTGCTGCTCCAGGGCGGCGCCTCCAGCCAGTTTTCCATGGTCCCGCTGAACCTGATCGGAAAGACCGGCAAGGCGGACTATGCCGTTACCGGAAATTTCTCTTCGATTGCCTATAAGGAGGCGCAGAAATACGGCGCCGTCCGGCTGGCCGCCTCCAGTGCCGATCGGAACCACACCTATATCCCCGCCCAGGAGGAACTGGACCTGGATCCCGGGGCCTCCTATTTTTATTACTGCGCGAA
>CAYPEE010000071.1:0-9229 GCA_964409665.1 uncultured Oscillospiraceae bacterium | reverse complement strand
CGATTTTTGACCGTCGAGGGCTCTCAAGCGCTTGAAAACACCGGGCTTGAGGGCAATATAGCATTTTCAAGCAATTACCTTGGTACGCCCGAAGGGACTCGAACCCCCAACATTCAGAACCGGAATCTGACGCTCTATCCAATTGAACTACGGGCGCGTATTTTTTTGTGCGCTCCCGTAGTATAGCAGAAATTTTGCCGGTTGTAAAGCGGAAATTTGAGAAAATTTCACGGGAAACTAAAGTTACCTTACCCAGTCCCGGCTGCGGCCCACGGCCCGGCTCCATCCGGCCAGGAGTTTTTCCCGCTCCTCCGCCGGCATCTTCGGCTCAAAGGTGTTGTCGCACTTCCACAGGCGTTTCAACTCGTCCGTATTCTTCCACACGCCTGTGGCGAGGCCGGCCAGATAGGCCGCCCCCAGGGCGGTGGTCTCCCGGATGGCCGGGCGGCGGACCTCCTTGCCGATGATGTCCGCCTGGAACTGCATCAGGAACTTGTCCCGGCTGGCGCCGCCGTCGGCCTTCAGCGCGCTGAGGGGCAGGCCGGTGTCGGCCTCCATGGCCCGGACCAGATCGGCCACCTGATAGGCGATGGACTCCTGGGCCGCCCGGATGATATGCTCCCGCTTGGTACCTCTGGTGATCCCCAGGATGGCGCCCCGGGCGTACATATCCCAGTAGGGGGCGCCGAGGCCCGTGAAGGCGGGCACCAGATAGACGCCGCCGTTGTCAGGCACCTTCTGGGCGTAATACTCCGCGTCGCAGCTCTCGTTGAAGAAGCGCAGCTCGTCCCGGAGCCACTGGATCACCGCCCCGCCCACGAACACCGAGCCCTCCAGAGCGTACTGGACCCCGCCGTCCCGCCCGACGGCGACGGTGGTGACCAGGCCGTTTTTGCTCTCCACCGGGGTCTCGCCGGTGTTCATCAGCAGAAAGCAGCCGGTGCCGTAAGTATTCTTGGCGTCCCCCGGCTCAAAGCAGGTCTGGCCGAACAGGGCCGCCTGCTGGTCCCCGGCGATGCCCGAAATGGGCACTTTGGTCCCCAGAATATCGGTATAGCCGTAGATCTCACTGGAGGAGCGCACCTCCGGCAGCATGGCCCTTGGGATGTCCAGAGCCTTCAGCAGAGTGTCGTCCCAGTCCAGCCTGTGGATGTCATAGAGCATGGTGCGGGAGGCGTTGGTCACGTCGGTGATATGGACCTTGCCGCCGGTGAGTTTCCACACCAGCCAGGAGTCCACGGTGCCGAAAAGCACCTCGCCCCGCTCGGCCTTCTCCCGGGCGCCCTCCACATGGTCCAGCAGCCACTTGATCTTGGTGCCGGAGAAGTAGGCGTCCGGCACCAGACCGGTGGTCTGTCTGATGTGATCCCCCAGGCCCTGGGCCAGCAGGTCGTCCACGATGCCGGCGGTGCGGCGGCACTGCCATACGATGGCGTTGGCGATGGGCCGACCGGTGTCCCGCTCCCACAGAATGGTGGTCTCCCGCTGGTTGGTGATTCCGATGCCGGCGATCTCCTCCGGGCTGACGCCGGACTGGGCGATGACCTCCATCATTACCGCGTACTGAGAGGACCAGATCTCCATGGCGTCATGTTCCACCCAGCCCTCCTTGGGGTAGAACTGGGTAAATTCCTTCTGGCGGACGCCCATGATGTTCTGCTCGCTGTCGAACAGGATCGCGCGGGAACTGGTGGTGCCCTGGTCCAGCGCCAGGATGTAGGTTCCCATTTAACGTCTCCCCTTTCCAAATGATGCCGGTTCCAGATCCCGGGTGGCCACCACATTGGCCCCCGTACCGCAGACGTTCCCGATCACCACCTGCCCCACCTGCACCGGGGCGGTGAGGCAGACCCCCTCCAGCGCCTCCATCACCTGAAAGACGCTCCCCTTGGAAACGGGCTGGTCGGTCTTGACGGGGCAGCGCGGGTGGGTCCCCCCCTCGCAGCGGACGGTGGATGTCACCGTGCGGGTGGGAGCGGTCATCTCCACCCTGCCGTACTCCGCCCCCCTGGGGCAACCGTTCCCGGTGACGGCAAAGCCGTTGTCCTCGTCCACCTTCAGATGGCAGCCCTGGGGGCAGACAATGCAGATGAGTTCCGTCATTCAAGTCCCCTCCTTTTCCGCCACGGACAGGGTGACGTCGCCCACAGCCCGGTCCAGCAGCGCCCGCGGCAGGGAGATCCGCTCCATCTCGCCGGGGGCCAGCCGGTCCCGGCGGAAGGCGGCGATCCGGTTCCCGGCGCTGTCGGCCGCAACGATTTGGCTGGGGCCGCAGACGCGGTTCACCCGGAAGGCCACGGTGTAGAGTTTGTCCGCCCGACCGACCGCGATCCGCTGGGGCAGGGTGTAGCTGATCCCGTCCCCGTTCCGCAGCCGGAGCGTCCGCTCGTCCCGGGCGGGGCGGACGGCCCCCTTCTCCCAGCGGCGGGCGGCCACATAGCGGGCGGCGGACTCCCCCGCCCGCTGGCTCTCCTCGGTGACGAAGTCCACCAGGTCGTGGACGTGGGCCACGTTGCCGCAGGCGAACACGCCGGGGAGGGAGGTCTCCATGTCCTGCCACACCGCCGGGCCGCTGGTCCTCGGGTCGATCTCCACCCCCGCCTGACGGGACAGCTCGTTCTCCGGAATGAGGCCCACGGAAAGCAGCAGGGTGTCGCAGTCGAAGACCATCTCGGTGCCGGGGATGGGATTCCGCTTTTCATCTACTTTGGACACCACCACCTGCTCCACCCGGTCTTTGCCCCGGATGTCGGTGACGGTGTGAGACAAATAGAGCGGGATGCCGTAGTCGTGGAGGCACTGGACGATGTTGCGGTTCAGTCCGCCGGAATAGGGCATGACCTCCACGCAGGCCAGCACCTTGGCCCCCTCCAGGGTCATCCGCCGGGCCATAATGAGTCCGATGTCCCCGCTGCCCAGAATGACCACCCGGCTGCCGGGCATCCAGCCCTCCATGTTGACATACCGCTGGGCGGCCCCGGCGGTGAACACCCCGGCGGGCCGGGTGCCGGGAATGCCGATGGCGCCCCGGGTCCGCTCCCGGCAGCCCATGGCCAGGATGACCGTCCGGGTCCGCTCCACCCGATAGCCGGACGCCTCGCCCACCATGTGGACGGACAGTCCGTCCTCTTCCGGGATCAGATCCAGCGCCATGGTGTCCAGACGGACCTCCACACCGGTTTGACGCAGCAGCTCGATGAACCGCCCGGCGTACTCCGGACCGGTGAGTTCCTCCTTAAAGTGGTGAAGGCCGAAACCGTTGTGGATGCACTGGTTCAGGATGCCGCCCAGTTCCCGGTCCCGCTCGACAATCAAAATCTCTCTGAGACCTTTGTCCCAGGCGGCGCGGGCGGCGGCCAGGCCGGCGGGACCCCCGCCGATGACAATGAGTTCATACATGGGCCGCGCCCTCTTTCGTCTCGTGGGCCAGCAGCCAGCTTCCGGCCTGGTCCTGGGTGATCTCGGTGTGGGAGAGCCCCAGTTCTTCGCACAGGAGTTCCACCACCCGGGGGCCGCAGAACCCTCCCTGGCAGCGGCCCATGCCGGCGTTGACCCGGCGCTTTACCCCGTCCACCGAGCGGGGCGGGATGGGTCCGCGAAGGGCCTCCAGGATTTCCCCCTCGGTGACGGTCTCGCACCGGCAGATGACCCGGCCAAAGGCGGGTTCCCGCTCCACCAGGGCGGCCCGCTCCTCCGGGGAAAGCCCCTGAAAGCGGGTGCGGCGGCGTTTCATCGTAAAGGTATCTTTCCGGACCAGGGAAAGCCCGGCCCGACTCAGCAGCGCCCCGGCGTACTCCCCGATGGCCGCCGCGGCGGACAGACCGGGCGAACAGACGCCCGCCAGGTCGATGAGGCCGGGGGCGCCCTCCGCCTCCCGGAGGATAAAATCGTCCCCCGCTTTGGCCCGGACCCCGGCGAAATTGCGGATGGAGGCCCGGAAGTCAATGGAGGGCACGGCCCGCAGGGCGGAAGTCCTGACAAAGGCCATGCCGTCCGCGCTGGTGGAGGTATCGCGGCCCTCCACCGGCTGGGCGTCGGGACCCACGATCAGATTGCCGTGGACGGTGGGGGCCACCAGCACCCCCTTGCCCCGCTCGCCGGGGCATTGGAAGATGATCCGGCTCACCCGGTCCCCCTCGCTCTTGTCCAGCAGATAGTACTGGCCCCGGCTGGGAGCGATGTCAAACGCGTGCGGCGCGGCCATGTCGTGAACGGCGGCGGCGTCTACCCCGGCGGCGTTGACCGCGTATCTGGCGCGGAAGTCGCCCCGGGCCGTGTGGACGGTCCAGCCGTCCTTCTCCCGGTCCATACCGGTCACGGCGGCGTCCAGATAGAGCTCCGCGCCGTTGCGCACCGCCGTCTCCGCCAGGGCCAGGCAGAACTCCCAGGGGGAGCAGACGGCCGCGGAGGGGGCGTACAGAGCCCCCGTCACGTCCCCGGACAGGTTGGGCTCCATCTCCCTGGCTTCCCGGCCGGAGAGCAGCCGCAGGCCGGGAACGCCGTTGGCCTGTCCCCGGCGGTACAACTCCTCCAGCCTGGGCCCGTCCTCCCCGCCGATCCCCGCCACCAGAGAGCCGCACGGCCGGTACGGCACATCCAGAGCGGCGCACAGCTCCTTCGCCAGGGCCGAGCCCCGCACGTTCAGCTTCGCCATCAGGGTGCCGGGCCGCGGATCGTATCCGGCGTGGAGGATGGCCGAGTTGGCCTTGGTCGCGCCCATGGCCACGTCGTTCTCCCGCTCCAGCACGGCGACGCGCAGCCGGTATTTGGACAGCTCAAAGGCGGTGGCCGCGCCGACGACGCCGCATCCGATAATCACAACATCGTACAACAAAATGACCTCCTTGGAGGGACCTCACATACTCCACACGGCCGGATTGGTGGTGGACACCGCGATGGCCCCCGCGCCCAGCGCGCCGGTGACGTCCTCCTTGTCCGAGATGAGCCCGCCGGCGATGATGGGCTTTTTGACCACCTTCGTCAGCCGGCGGATGATCTTGGGCATCAGGCCGGGCAGCACCTCGATCAGGTCGGTGGAGTCCGAGGTCAGATGGCGCTCCACCGTGGTCAGCGCCATGGAGTCCAGCAGGAACACCCGCCGGATGGCCAGCAGGCCCAACTCCCTGGCCCGCCGGGTCAGGGAGTCCCTTGTGGAGATGACCCCGTCCGCCATGGTGTTGCGGGCGATGAAGTCCGCCGCGATGTCCCGGGCGGCCAGCCCCTCTACCAGGTCCAGGTGGACAAACACCCGCTTGCCCGCCCTGCGGACCCGCGCCGCCATGTCCGCCACGGTGAGTACGTCGCTGGCCAGGAGGAACACCACCGGCACGTCGCTCTCCAGCGCGGCGTCCAGCCCGGACGCGTCCTTCACGGCGGCGATCACCGGGCCCTCCTCCAACAGCCGTAAGAGTAGATCTCGTTCCATTTTTTCACCCTCCCCTTCCGCGCCAAAGGCGCACAGGGATAAAAAGAACGCAAAGCAACCGTTACGGTGTTGCCCTGCGTTTCTCAAAAACACTCTGCACACGGATATCAACTTCCCATTCATCATAACAGACCCGGCGGAGAATTGCAATAGGCCCCGCGAAGAAAAGTTTTCTTTGGAGGATGTCCCAAAAAACGACGGGCGTTTTTGTCTGGTTTTTACAAAATTAAAATCGGGTATTGACAGAAATATGAGGGAATTGTATAATGAACCCGCACAAGTGGATATCAGCTCATTGAGCAGGTGAGACGAGCGTGGCGGCTTTTCATCGTTACGCTCTTGATTTATGCCCTTTTTTAGGGGGGTGGATGCGGCAAAAGCGTATTGTAGCGTGCAAAAATATTCATCTGCTGCATTGTATTTTGAGAAGGAGAGAAAACCATGAAAAACAAGGGAAAAACGGCAAAAAGATTTATTTGTATTGCTATTGTCCTAATGCTTATTAGCATGATTGGTGCATCCTTGATTCAATCTTCTGGCGGCAGGGTTCGTGTGGAAGAAGTAACATGGGTAGATACTGATGGCATTAAAAAAAGCGCTCTACTTCTGTCACCAAAATCTGCTACCGCCGAGAATCCGGCTCCGGCAGTGGTAACGAGCCACGGGTTCCTGAACAACAAGGAAATGCAAGACCTGAACTTTGTGGAACTGGCCCGCCGGGGTTATGTGGTTTTATCCATTGATATGGCAAGCCACGGCGATTCTGAAATCGCCGCCGGAGTACCGAACATGATTCCAAGCGTATGGCAAGGCGTACTGTTCCTTTCCAACATCCCGTATGTAGATAACAGCCGCATCGGTGTCACGGGACACTCCTTCGGTGGCTTCAGTTGCAACTTCTCCGTTGACTTCGATAATGCAGCAGGAACAAATCTTGTCGCAGCAGTCTTGGTCAACAGCATGGACCCCACCTACGACAGCGACAGTGATGGGGTATTTGATAACGTATATGGTAACCGCGATGTGGGCGTGATTGCCGGTGAATATGACGAGTTCGGTTTCAACATCTTTGACGAGAACGGCGTCAAGCAGCCTAAGCCTAACTATATCCACAGCGCGGAGGCTCAGTCCATCCTCTACTTTGGGGAAGATCGTGGTGACCAGCCTGAACGTGAGGCCAATACTGTCTATACTGAAAACATTGACGGCAAAGACGCTATGCGCGTAATTTACACCCATAAAATCATTCACCCTTGGTCCCACTTCTCTGCCCGCTCTACCAAAGCTACCATTGAGTTTTTCGAGCAGTCGCTTGGTGCGCCCAACCCGATTGCCTCCACCAACCAAATATGGCAGTGGAAGGTCGTTTTCAACGTAGTGGGTATTGTGGGTTTCGTGATGTTTGCGATTAACTGCGCCATCGCATTGCTAACGACACCGTTCTTCCAGTCGGTGAGCAATGTGGCCCCCGATACTACCTTAACCGCCCCTGAGTATAAGGGGAAGAAGTGGTGGTTCTGGCTCTCTTTGGCCATCGCCGCCATAGTCGGTGCGGCAATCTACCTGCCCATCCTCTTGGGTACTAAGTCCGCCACCTACGAACGCACTTTCCTGAACCAGTCGGCAGTTCGCGGCATCACCTGTTGGGCTGTGGTCTGCGGCATTGTCACTATTGTATTACTGATTCTTTCCAATGTCATAAACAAGCACGCCCCCGTGGATACAGAGGCCACAGGCATCAAAATCAGCCCCGTAAAGTTGCTGAAAACGATTCTGCTCGCCATCACGGTCGTCGTTGCCTCTTACGCTTGGGTGTTCATCGCCGACTACTTCTTCCATGTGGACTTCCGTATCTGGGTACTGGCGTTCAAGCGCTTCAATCCTGAGTTCCTAATCATCGCCATCCCGTTTATGATTCTGTCGTGTGTATTCTATATTGCCAGTTCTATCTCTGTCAACTGCTTCAACTATCGGAAGATTGCTGGGAAAGAGTGGGTCAACACGCTGATTTTAGCTTTGTTCACCGCCGCGCCCGCGCTGATCGTGACACTGCTCCAGTACATCTATTTCTTCAGCACCGGCAACCTCCTTTTCACCGCCGGAGAGTCTCCGTTGTTCATAGTATGGCTCTTCCCGTTGGTCGCCATCCTGCCTCTATCCGTGTTGATTTCTCGGAAAATCTACAAAGCCTCTGGAAACCCCTATCTGCCCGGGATTATCAACGCCATCATCGTGGCTCTTGTCAGCTGCGCCAATACCTGCACGTTCTATTGATATTGCTCTCATTCAAAGCGTCGCCTCTCCAAAAAGAGCGCCGGGGCCAATGGCTCCGGCGCTCTCCTTTTGCCCGTCGAACCGGTCACGGAATAAACCCCTCAAAAATGATCAGACTTCCCTCCCGCTCCAGCCGCTCCATGGTCTCCCGGTCCCGGACGGTCCAGCTGATCTCATGAACGCCCCAGAGTTTCCGGGTCAGCCGGGGGGACAGGCCCTCCCGGCCGTGCCAGTCGTAGGCGATGAAGTCGGGCCGGGTGACGCAGTTCAGCAGCAGATGGGTCATGGCGAAGTCAGCGAAGGGGCCCAGGTTGGTGCCCCGGCTGCGGCAGAAATTCTCGCTGAGCTGGCCCCGACAGATCTCGGGCCGGTGCTCCTTCAGCCAGCGCACCGCGCCGGGGTGGAAGGATTCGATGCAGTAGTCCCCGCGGAACCGGTCCAGCGTCTCGCAGACGGCCCGGCAGAGGGCGCCGTTGTTGCCGTCCACCTTCAGCTCCACGATGAGGGGCGCTTTGCCCTCGAAGATGGGCAGCACCTCCTCCAGGAAGGGGATACGCTCATCCGTCCCCTCCAGCCGGTACTGGGCCAGCTCCTCTGCCGTCAGATCGGTGATCTTCACGTCGGCCCCGGCAGTTCGCAGCAGGGAGGTATCGTGGATGACGGCCAGGCGGCCGTCCCTGGTCAGGTGTACGTCCAGCTCCGCGCCGAAGCCCAGATCGGCGGCCCGGCGGAAGGCGGCCAGGGAGTTTTCCGGGACGCCGGCGGCGCTGTCGTGGAGGCCCCGGTGGGCATAGCGGAACCGGCGGAGCCGCTCCCACGCGGGATGATCCCTCCTGCCCCGGAGGGACAGCAGATAGATCCCCGCCGTGGCCGCGGGGGCCATCAGGGCGGCGCGCGCCCAGCTGTGTTTTTTCATGTGCGTTCTCCTCCGCGGGCCGTCTGCGGGTTTGCGGGGCCGCCCGCCCTCTATAAAGTGCGTTAAGGATAGTATACCAGTTTTTTGACGAAAAAGACAGCCCCGAGCCCATCTTTTTCCAGCGCGTCCGAACTTATTTTGGCGCCGGCCGCGGGGACGTCTGAAAACCGTCCCGAACGCGCAAAAATCTCTTTACAACGCGGGAGAACTGTGGTAAAATGTTAATAGGAATCATTCCTGTTAATTATTATTCATTTTTAATGAGGAGGAAACACACATGAAAAAATGGATCTGTCCCGTCTGCGGCTACGTCTATGAGGGCGAGAATCCCCCCGCCGAGTGCCCCGTGTGCCACGTTCCCGGCTCCAAGTTCCAGCTCCAGGAGGGCGAGCAGAAACTGGCCGCCGAGCATGAGTTCGGCGTCTACGCCAAGACCGTGAAGGACAACGCCGACATCTCCGACGAGGACAAGGCCTACATCAGGGAGCAGCTGATGGCCAACTTCAACGGCGAGTGCGGCGAGGTGGGGATGTACCTCTGCATGGCCCGCATCGCCCATCGCGAGGGCTATCCCGAGATCGGCCTGTACTGGGAGAAGGCCGCCTATGAGGAGG
>CAYPEE010000070.1:0-9376 GCA_964409665.1 uncultured Oscillospiraceae bacterium | reverse complement strand
GGATGCCGGTCTCTCCGTGGAGGCGCAAAATGCCCGCGATGACCGCCTCCTGCTCGGGCAGCCTGTGGTTCTGGAGTTCCAGATAATAGCCGTCCTCCCCGAAGATCTCCCGCATCTCCAGGGCGTGTTTTTTCGCGCCCTCATAGTCGCCGTCGCGGAGCCGCCGGGGGATCTCCCCCGCCAGGCAGGCCGACAGGGCGATGAGCCCCTCGTGGCGCTCCCGAAGCAGGTCCATGTCGATGCGGGGCCTGATGTAGAATCCCTCGAGGTAGGCCATGGACACCATGTAGGACAGGTTGCGGTAGCCGGTCTCGTTCCGGCAGAGCAGCACCAGATGCCGGGCGGAGGAATCCAGTTCATGGACCCGGTCGAACCGGGTGCGGGGAGCCACATAGACCTCGCAGCCGATGACAGGCTTGATCCCCTCCGCTTTGCAGGCCCGGTAGAAGTCCACGGCGCCGAACATCACGCCGTGGTCGGTGATGGCGCAGGCGGTCTGGCCCAGTTCCTTCAGCCGACCCACCAGTTCCTGGATGCGGCAGGCGCCGTCCAGCAGGGAGTATTCCGTATGCAGATGGAGATGGACAAAGGACATGGACAGTACCTCCTTTTAGGGGGTGATTCGGATGTGTGGGGGCGGGTCCAGGACCCGTCCGTGTTATATTGCCGCGCGGAGGGACGGGCCGGCCCCTACAAATCTTTCGCCAGTTCCAGCAGCTTTCTCATCCGGTGGTTCAGCGCAGATTTGGACACCGGCGGGTCGCACAGGGCGGCCAGCTGGGACAGGGCCAGTTCCGGGTGGTCCAGCCGGAGCCGGGCGGCCTCCCGGAGTTTGTCCGGCAGAGCGGACAGCCGGCCCGCGCCCTCCAGCCTCTGGATGGCGCGCAGCTGCCCGGCGGCGGCGGCCACCGTCTTGTCGGCGTTGGCGCTGTCGCAGTTCACCTGGCGGTTGACGCTGCCCCGCAGATCCCGCTCCAGCTTTGCGTTCATCACCACCATGGCGGACACGGGGGCGCCGATGGCTGTGAGAAAGTCCTCGATGTGGTCACACTGCTTGAAGTAGACGATCTGACTGCCCTTCCGGGTGGTCAACTTGGGAGAGAATCCGGCCTCGTGGAGGAGGGCGGGCGTCTCCCGCCCCACATAATAGTGGGAGGTGACCAGTTCCAGATGATAGCTTTTCATGGGGTCCGTGACCGACCCGCCCGCCAGGAAAGCCCCCCGGAGGAAGGCGGCGCGGCAGTGGTCCTCCTCCAGCCCGGACAGGTTGATGTGGAGGGCCACCGAGCCCGGCCAGTCCAGATCAAAACTGGCGAAAATGGTCCTCAGCTTATCCGGGTCCTCAATGAGGAAGGCGCCCTTGCCCTCCCCCTCCGGCACCCGGTCGAAGTCCAGCCGGAACGCCTTGTAAAAGAGCCTGGGCAGCCGCTCCTTCAAGGCGGGCGACTCGGTGATGATCCGGGCCTGCCGGCTGTGGAAGGTATTGGCGTAGAGCAGCGCGCCGTAGGCCTCCGCCCGGGCGCAGCACCGGCGGCGGAGGGGCTGGCGGCAGAGTTCCTGTTTTACCTCGGCGGAAAAGGCCACGGCTCCTCCACTCCTTCCTCTCCCGGGCGCGGGTCAAAAGATACGGGTCTCCGCCCGCTGATGGTACAGGTCCAGCACCGCCCGGGCTACCCGGTCGGCGCTGTGGCGGGCGTACCGGGAGCCGTCCTCCACCAGGGGACACAGCTGCAGTTCCGCGCCCAGTTCCTCGATCTCCGCCCGGTCCACCTTCAGCGGCTCGGAGTCCTCCTGGGAATAGCGCGCCAGCAGCTCTCCGCCGATGGGGGCGGAGTTGCACAGGCACAGATCCACCAACCCCGGCCCTCCGTGCTCCAGCAGGGCGGCCAGATGGTCGGCGGCGGTCATGCCCTCGGTCTCGCCGTCCTCGGTCATGATGTTGCAGATATAGATCTTCAACGCCCGGCTGTCCCGGATGGCGTCCGCGATGCCGTCCACCAGCAGGTTGGGGATGACGCTGGTGTACAGGCTGCCGGGGCCCAGCAGGATCAGGTCGGCCCGGCGGATGGCCTCCAGCGCCGCCGGCAGGGCCGGGGGATGTTCGGGCAGCAGCCGGATATGGTGGATGCGGCAGGCCTGCTCCTTTTTGAAGTCGGCGATCCTGGACTCTCCGCACACGCTGGCGCCGTTGTCGAAGGCGGCCTCCAGTTGCACGCAGGCGTTGGTCACCGGCAGGATGCGGCCGGTGATGGCCAGCACCTCCCCCATCCGGGCCACCGCCTGGTCAAAGGAATCGGACACGCCGTTCAGGGCCGCCAGCAGCAGATTGCCGAAGGCCTGGCCCGCCAGCCGCCCGTCCGGGAAACGGTAGGCCAGCAGCTGCTGCATGAGGGACTCGGTGTCGGCCAGGGCCTCCATGCAGTGGCGGATGTCGCCGGGGGGCGGCATGCCCAGGTCCCTCCGGAGGACGCCGGAGCCTCCCCCGTCGTCCGCCACGGTGACGATGGCGGTCAGGTCGTCTACATAGAATTTCAGGCCCCTCAAAATGGTGGACAGTCCCGTTCCGCCCCCTAACGCCACGACGGAGGGACCGCTTTTCCGTTTTTCCTTCATGGTCACGCCCTCGTCATATCCCGGTGGGTCTCGGCGGCGGCATAGCCAAGGCCCTGGATGTATTCCGTCAGCGCGTGGGCGATGGCCACCGAGCGGTGCCGACCGCCGGTGCAGCCGATGGCGATCACCAGGGCGCTCTTGCCTTCCTCCACGAAGTGGGGCAGCAGAAAGGCCAGCAGGGACTGGAGCCGGTCCATGAACTCCCCCGTCTCCCCGCAGGCGAACACGAAGTCCCGCACCCCGGCGTCCAGGCCGGTCTGGTGTTTCAGCTCCTGGACGTAGAAGGGATTGGGGAGAAAGCGCACGTCGAACACCAGGTCGGCCTCCAGGGGCAGGCCGTACTTGAACCCAAAGGAGGTGACGGTGACGCTCATCTCCGTCCCCGTGGCGCCGCCGGGCCCGAACATATCCAAGATCTGTCCCCGCAGTTTCTTCACCGGCTGGGAGGAGGTGGAGATCACGCAGTCCGCCCGCGCCCGCACCGGGGCCATGACGGTCCGCTCCCGCTCCACCGCCTGGATCAGGCCGCCTGTCTCCGCCAGCAGCGGGTGGAGGCGGCGGGTCTCCTGGTAGCGCCGGAGAATCGTGGCGTCGTCCGCCTCCACAAACAGGATCTTATAGGGGAACTTCATGGCGTCCAGGCCGGCCAAGGCCTCAAACAGGCCGCCCAGGTTCTCTCCCCCCCGGATATCGCAGACCATGGCCACCCGCTCATAGGCCCCCGTGCCCGCCATGCACACCTCGGCAAATTTGGGGATCAGCACCGGCGGCAGATTGTCCACACAGAAAAACCCGCTGTCCTCCAAGATGGCCATGACGGTGGACTTGCCCGCCCCGGACAGGCCGGACACGATCAAAAATTCCAAGGTGCGTTCCCTCCCTCTATTTCAGCAGCCGCACTTCCGGCTCCAGCGTCACGCCGGTGGCCCGGAATACGTGCGCCCGGATCTGATCCATCAGGGCCAGGATGTCGGCGCAGGTGGCCCCGCCGGCGTTGATGACGAAACCCGCGTGCTTCTCGGACACCTGGGCGCCCCCCACCCGCAGGCCCCTCAGCCCGCACTGGTCGATGAGGGCGGCGGCGAAATGGCCCTCGGGCCGCTTGAAGGTGGAGCCGGCGCTGGGGTATTCCAGCGGCTGCTTCTCCCGCCGGCGGGCGTTGAGGTCGTCCATTTTGGCTTTGATCTCCGCCGGGTCCCCGGGCTGTAAAGCGAATCGCGCCGACAGGATCAGCCGCGTCCCGTCCTCAAAGGCGGAGCGCCGGTAGGCGAAGGCGCAGCGGCTGCTGGGGACGGTCTCCACGTTCCCCCGCCGGTCCATCACCGTGACGGAGGTCACCACCTGGCACAGTTCCCCGCCGTAGGCCCCGGCGTTCATGGTGACCGCGCCCCCCACGCTGCCGGGGATGCCGGAGGCAAATTCCAGCCCGGTGAGGCCCCGCTCCCAGGCGGCGGCCGCCAGCCGGGACAGCGGCATCCCGCCCCCGGCCTCCAAGCCGCCCTCCGCGGGGGCGGATCGCGCGAACCGGCCGGCCAGCTTGACGACGAAACCGGGATAGCCCTCGTCAGCGGCCAGCAGATTGGAGCCGCTGCCCAGAAAGAAGGGTTTCACTCCCAGTTCCGCCGCGGTCCTCAACGCCAGTTCGGCCTCCTCCCCGGTCCCGGGCAGGGCCATCAGCGCCGCGGGGCCGCCCACCCGGAAGGTGGTATAGCGGCTCAGCGGCTCGTTTTTTCTCAGCTCCAGTGCCGGCGCGGCCGCCGACAGGCGCTCGTATAATTCACCCAGGTGGTCCATAGCCGCCTCCTGAAAACGCATATCATCTCAGAATAGGATTATACCACAGCGGTCGGAAAATGAGAATACCCCCCGGCAAATTTTAATCGCCCCCGGAAAAAAGGACGGCGCCGCTGGCGCGGCGCCGTCCCGGCTGCTGTCAGATATTCCCGCAGCAGCTTCTGGTCTCCTGATAGCCCTCGGGCTGGGCGATGGTGTTGGGCGGGAAGAACTCCTCTGTGGGGAACTGGACCTGCTTGAAGATGGAGCAGGGGTCCTCCTCCCCGCCGCCGGTGCACTCCTTGCTGGGCATGCAGTAGTCGTAGGCGGGGATGAGCAGCTGGCTATCCCGCTCCAGGCGGATGATGGAGAACTGGCCCAGGGTGACATACACCCTCCGGCCCTCGCCCCCCATATTCAGCTCCCCGGGAAAACAGGCGGCGATGCCGGCGGGCACCTCCGCCCCGTCCCCGCCGCCGCAGGAGGGCGGCGCGTCGCAGGCGTCGGACAGACGCATGGACAGGATGATGGGATCCACCGAGTTGACCACCGCGATGGGCAGATTGGTGGCCGACAGGTTCTGCTGATCCAGATTGTCGGCGCTGCAGTTGGAGGAAAACACCTTGGCGGAGCCCTCGCTGCCGAACAGGATGGCCCGCTTGTCAAAGACGGCCAGGCCGCAGATGGACACCGGCCGGGCGGCCCCCACGAAGGCGTCGGCGGTGACCCGATAGAAGTACCGCACGTCCACGGTGAAGTACCCCCGGTTGAAGCCCACGGGCTCCACGTCGATGTAAGCGTACAGCAGCTCGGCCTGGCCGGCCTTCAGGCTGATGGCCCGGTCGATGACGGCCTGGGAACTGGCGGTGGGATAGAGGCGCAGATCCTCCACGCAGTCCTTGTCCCGGCAGCTGTCAAAGATCTTTCTGGTGTGGATGCACACGGCCTCCCGGATACCGGCGGTATCGGTGATGGAGCCGGGCTCGTTCAATTCAGCCATATTCGTACCTCCCAATGGTTGATGGGATAGGGGCGCGGATAGGGTCTGCCCCCTCCACTCCCATTGTATGAACCGGGCGGAATTGCGTGAAAAGAGGCCCCGCGAAAGCGGAGCCTCCCGGAAAACTTACCGCATGGCGATCTCATGGCGTTTGGGCCCCGTGGAGACAAGCCGGATGGGCACGCCGATGCGCTCCTCCAGGAACTCCACATACCGCCGGGCGTTGTCCGGCAGGGCGGCGTAGTCTGTGACGCCCCGGATGTCGCGCTTCCAGCCCGGCAGCGCCGCGTACACGGGCCTGGCCCGCATCAGAGCGGGGGTGGTGGGGAATCTGTCTATCACCGCGCCGTCGATGTCATAGCCCACGCACACCTTGATCTCGTCCAGATAGCCCAGCACGTCCAGGCAGGTCAGGGCGGCCTGAGTGGCCCCCTGGACCATGCAGCCGTACCTGGTGGCCACCGCGTCGAACCAGCCCACCCGGCGGGGACGGCCCGTGGTGGCGCCGAACTCGCCCTGATCGCCGCCCCGCCGGCGCAGTTCATCCCCGGCCGGGCCGGTGAGTTCGCTGACGAAGGGCTCGGCGCGGGAGCCCACGCTGGAGGAGTACGCCTTGGTGACGCAGATCACGTCCTCGATGGCCGTCGGGGGCACCGGCGCCCCCACGCAGCCGTAGCCGGCCAGCGTGTGGGAGGAGGTGGTCATGGGGAAGATGCCCAGGTCCGGGTCCTTCATGGAGCCCAGCTGGCCCTCCAGCAGGACGGTCTTGCCGGACTGGACCGCCTCATGGAGGAAGGACACCGCGTCCCCCACATAGGGAGCGATCTGCTCCCGGAGGATCAGAAGCTGGCCGTACAGGGCGTCCTCGTCCAGGGCGGGCCTGTGGTACAGATGCTCAAACAGGACGTTCTTCACCTCCACCGCCCGGTGGAGGCGGTCTCGGAGGCGGTCCTCGTCAAACAGATCGCAGACCTGAATGCCCGTCTTGGCGTACTTATCGGAATAGAACGGCGCGATGCCGCTCCGGGTGGAGCCGAAGGCCCGCCCGCCCAGGCGTTCCTCCTCATACCCGTCCTGGAGGACGTGGTAGGGCATGAGAAGCTGGGCCCGCTCGGACACGATCAGGTTGGGGGCGGGCACCCCCCGCCCGGCGAGGCCGGCCAGTTCGGCGGCCAGCTTGGAGATGTCCAGGGCCACCCCGTTGCCGATGACGTTGGTGACGTGGGGATAGAAACTGCCGGAGGGCAGGGTATGCAGGGCGAACCGCCCGTATTCGTTGATGATGGTGTGGCCGGCGTTAGCCCCGCCTTGAAAACGCACCACCACGTCGGAACGCTCGGCCAGCAGATCGGTGATCTTGCCCTTGCCCTCGTCGCCCCAGTTGGCGCCCACGATCGCTTTTACCATAGGATACCTCCGCGCCCCGGGATTCGCAACCGCGGGGGTTTGCCTTTTCCGGCGCGCACAGCCTCTTTATTATAGGAAACTTTTCGGCGGCGCGCAAGTCTTTTTCTCAGGTTTACGATTTTTCTTTACTTTCGTGTGCGAAAGTAGTAAAATCTTTCCCAGGGAACAAACCGCCCTTATATCCCAAAGACAGGGGGAACCCGCCATGCAAAAGGACGAACAGCGCCGCGCCCTCCTCTACCGGGCCGTCCTCTCGCTGAAAAACGAGGAGGAGTGCGACGCCTTTTTCCAGGACCTGTGTACCGTCTCCGAACTGCGGGCCATGGCCCAGCGGCTGGAGGTGGCCCAGCTTCTGGATCAGGGGCTGATCTACCACGACATCCTCCAGCGCACCGGGGCCTCCAGTGCCACCATCTCCCGGGTCAACCGGGCCCTGCAGTACGGCGCCGACGGCTACAAGGCCATCCTGCCCCGGCTGAAAACATGACGGACGCCTACACCGCCCTGGCGGAGTACTACGACCGCCTCACCGGGGACGTGGACTACGACAAATGGGCGGACTACATCGAGCGGCACTTCCGCCGGCTGAAACGTCCCGTCCGGTCGGTGGCGGAACTGGCCTGCGGCACCGGCACCCTGGCCGTCCTGCTGGCGCGCCGGGGCTACCGGGTCACCGCCATGGATCTGTCCCCCGAGATGCTGTCCGTCGCCGCGGGCAAGCGCGAGGGGCTGGACGTGACCTTGGTGTGCCAGGATATGTCCCGGCTGCGGCTGCCCCAGCCCGCCGACGCGGTGATCTGCTGCCTGGACAGCGTCAACTATGTGACCCGCCCCGCCGCGCTGGGGCGGACCTTCCGCCGGGTATACGAGTCCCTCTCCCCCGGCGGGCTGTTTCTGTTCGACGCCAAGACCCCTCTGGCTCTGGAGTCGGCGGACGGCCAGCTCTGTCTCGACGAGTCCGACGGCCTGCTGTGCGTCTGGCGGGGGGAGTATTCCCCCAAACGCAGGATCTGCGGCTATGGCATCGACCTGTTCACCCTGCGGCCCGACGGGGCCTGGGACCGGGCCAGCGAGTACCACGAGGAGTACGCCTACACCCCCGGGGAACTGGAGCGGGATCTTCTGGATGCGGGTTTCCCCTCCGTCCAGATCTACGGGGACAAGACCATGCGCCCGCCCAAAGAGGGCGCGGAGCGCGTTTTCCTCGCCGCCGTGAAAGGACCTCCCCCCTCCGGGGAAAAGCCTTAGAGAAGGAAGGATCTCTATGGATCAGATCGTCCGCGCCATCGCGAAAAACGCCCCCGTCAAGGCCATGGCCATCTCCGGCGCCGGCCTGACGGAGCGCGCCAGAGCCATCCACGGCTGCTGGCCGGTGGCCGCCGCCGCCCTGGGCCGCCTGCTGATGGCCGCCTCCATGATGGGGGCCGTCATGAAGGAGGACAACGCCTCCGTCACTCTGCGGGTGAACGGCGGCGGGCCGCTGGGCTCCCTCACCGCCGTGTCGGACAGCATGGGCAATGTGCGGGGCTACGTCCAAAATCCCGCCGTGGATGTCCCCCGCAAGGCCCGGGGCAAGCTGGACGTGGGGACCGCCGTGGGCCATGACGGGGAACTCACCGTCATCCGGGACATCGGCCTGAAGGACCCCTATATCGGCTCGGTCCGGCTCGTCAGCGGCGAGATCGCCGAGGACATCGCCGCCTACTTCGCGGAGAGCGAACAGATCCCCACCGCCTGCGCCCTGGGGGTGCTCATCGACCGGGACCAGACCGTCAAGGCGGCGGGGGGCTATCTCATTCAGCTGCTGCCCGGCGCGGACGAGAGCGTTATCCGTTCCATCGAACAGGGGGTGGCCCGGCTGGGTCCGGTGAGCGCCCGTCTGGACGCGGGCATGGATCCCCTTGGCCTGCTGCGGGAGGCGCTGGCGGACTTTGAACTGGAGGCGCTGGAGACGGCCCCGGTGGAGTACCGCTGCTACTGCTCGGAGGAGCGGGTGAGCCGGGCCCTCATCAGCATGGGAGCCCGGGAACTGCGCTCCCTCCTCCGTGAGCAGAACGGCGCGGAGGTGTCCTGTCAGTTCTGCGACAGGGTCTACCGTTTCAGCGGGGACGACCTGAAAAAGCTGATCGCGGAGGCGGAGGGCTGAGGCCCCCCTCCCCGTCCAAAAGCCGTCCCGGATTTCCCGGAAATTTTTCAAATTCCCGCTTGACATTTCCGCCCTCACTTTGCTATAATAGCAAGCGCCGTCTGACAAGCGGCAGGGCCGCGAGGGAGCATAGCTCAGCTGGGAGAGCACTTGCCTTACAAGCAAGGGGTCACAGGTTCGAGCCCTGTTGTTCCCACCACTCCCGCGGGAGAGCGTATGTGGCGCGGTAGTTCAGTTGGTTAGAACGCCGGCCTGTCACGCCGGAGGTCGTGGGTTCAAGTCCCATCCGCGTCGCCACTGCTCAATTCCATACGCCCAGGTAGCTCAGTTGGTAGAGCAGCGGACTGAAAATCCGCGTGTCGCTGGTTCAATTCCGGCCCTGGGCATCTATGCGAGTGTAGCTCATCTGGTAGAGCGCCACCTTGCCAAGGTGGAGG
>CAYPEE010000069.1:628-9615 GCA_964409665.1 uncultured Oscillospiraceae bacterium | reverse complement strand
ATTTTTGCGGGAATCTGATGGAGTTTCCCCCTTGCAAAGAGGGAAAAGATATAGTACAATACCCCCAGCGCTTTATTGCTTTACTCCACAGAATGGGCGCGGAGAACGAAAGGGCGGGATTTCTCATGGTTTCAGAGGCCATGCGCCAGCTGGGCGCCGCGGGCAACCCCATGCGGCTGCTGTTTGAATACGGGAAGAAACGGGCCGCCGTGGTGGGGGAGGAGAACGTGCTGGACCTGGCCCTGGGCAACCCCAGCGTCCCCCCGCCGCCCCAGGTGAACGAAGTGATCCGGGAGATCCTCTCCGGCCCCATGGCCGACTCCATCCACGGCTACACCAGCGCGGCGGGTGACCTGGACGTCCGCGCCCGCATCGCCGTCTCCCTGAACCGGCGGTTCAACGCCGGCTGCCGCCCGGAGGACCTGTTCCTCACCTGCGGCGCGGCCCCCGCCCTGTGCGCCTGTTTCAAGGGCCTCGCCCGCCCCGGCGACCGGTTCATGGTCATCACCCCCTACTTCACCGAGTACCGCGTCTTTATCCGCGGCGCGGGGGCGGAGGTGGCGGAGGTCCCCGCCGACCGCGGGACCTTCCTGTTAGACGTGGACGCCATCGAGGCCGCCCTGGACCCCTCCGTCAAGGGCGTGGTCATCAACTCCCCCAACAACCCCTCCGGGGTGGTGTATCCCCGGGAGAACATGGAGGCGCTGGCCGCTCTCCTCCGCCGCAAGAGCCACCAGTTCGGCGCGCCCGTCTATCTCATCTCCGACGAGCCCTACCGCGAGATCGTGTACGACAACGTGGAAGTCCCCTGGCTCCCCGCCATCTATGAGAACACCCTGGTCTGCTACTCTTACAGCAAGGCCATCTCCCTGCCCGGGGAGCGCATCGGCTATGTGCTGGTGCCTCCCGCCATGGAGGACCACGACGCCGTGTTCCAGGCGGTGGCCGGGGCGGGCCGGTGCACCGGCCACATCAACGCGCCCTCCCTGTTCCAGCAGGTGGCCGCCGCCTGCGACGGGATGGTGAGCGACCTGACCTCCTACACCGTCAACCGCAACCGGCTGTACGGGTCCCTCACCGCCATGGGCTTCGAGTGCGTCCGGCCCGACGGGACCTTCTACCTGCTGATGAAGTCCCCGGAGCCAGACGCCGCCGCCTTCTCCAAGAAGGCCATGGAACTGGACCTGCTCTTTCCGGACACCTCCTCCTTCGCCTGTCCCGGCTATGTGCGCATCGCCTACTGCGTGCCGACGGAGCGGGTGGAAAAGGCCATTCCCCGGTTCGCCCGGCTGGCCGCCATGTACGGCCTGCGGGCCCGGACAGCGTAACCTGCCCTAAGAGAGCCGCTTTCGGGCGGCTCTTTTGCTGTCCTTAAACATTTTTTAAGGAAATTGCCCCTTGCGGCTTAATGGGCGGACTGGTAGGATAGAAGGGATCATAAGGGGGGAGCGCCCATGTACACCATACTGATCTGCGACGACGACAGGGACATTGTCTCCGCGCTGAACATCTACCTCACCAGCGAGGGCTACAACACGGTGGAGGCGTATAACGGCGAGGAGGCCCTGGCCGCCGTCCGGGCCGGGGGCGTCGACTGCGTCCTCATGGACGTGATGATGCCAAAACTGGACGGGATCCGGGCCACCGCCCGCCTCCGGGAGGAGGGGGGCAACATTCCCATCATCCTGCTCACCGCCAAGAGCGAGGATGCGGACAAGGTGCTGGGGCTGAACATCGGCGCGGACGACTATGTGACCAAGCCCTTCAACCCCATCGAGGTGATGGCCCGGATCAAGAGCCAGCTGCGCCGCTACACCCTTTTGGGCGGCAAGCCCCAGCCCGAGGCGGAGAGCAGCGTGCTCGTCAACGGGGCCCTGACCATGGACGACGGCGCCAAGACGGTGACGGTGGACGGGGAGCCGGTGGCCCTCACCCCGCTGGAATACAACATCCTGCGCCTGCTGATGAAGAACCCCGGCCGGGTGTTCTCCACCGGGCAGATCTACGAGCAGGTGTGGAACGACCCGGCCTACGGCTCGGAGAACACGGTGGCGGTCCACATCCGCCATCTGCGGGAGAAGATCGAGATCGACCCCGCCAACCCCCGGTACATCCGGGTGGTGTGGGGCCTGGGCTATAAGATGGAGAAGATGTGAAATGAAGCTGCGGGAAAATTTCGCGGTAAAAGCCGCCGCCTTTCTGCTGGCGGCGGCGGCCTTCGCCGGGGCGGCCATGCTGATCTGGTATCAGTGCGCCAACGCAGCCCTGCTGTGGGGTTCCGGCGGCGTCTCGTCCTATTACGAGATCGCGCGGCGGCTCAATGACGACAGGAGCGACGTGGAGCAGCTGGTGCGGCTCCTGGGGACGAAACAGAACGGGGAGGCCCTGTCCGCCGCCGACGCCGCCCGGCTGGCGGCCCTCCGGGAGCGGTTCGACCCGGCAAACTCCAATCTGCGCTGGCGGCTGGTGGATCAGAACGGCGATACGCTGGCCCAGAGTACGGCGGACAATCAGGCGCTGGACGGGGCGACCTGCCTCGACTATTACGACGGCTACTGGACGGACGGGGCCCATTACGGCCGCCTGTATCTGTGGGTGGACGAGACCGTTCCCGCGGCGGACCAGTATAAGCCCCTGGTGCTTGAGGCCCGCGCCCTCCAGGGGCGGTGGGAGGGGCCGGCGGTCTGGACCGCCGTCCTGCTGGCGGCGGGGCTGGCTCTGGCCGTGTTCCTGTGCGCCTGCGCGGGCCACAAGGCCGGGGTGGAGGGCATCTGTCTCCACGGCCTCCACCGCCTGCCGGGGGACGCGGTACTCCTCGTCCTGATCCTGGGGCTGGCGCTGTGCTGGAGGCTGGTCTATCCGGGATTTTTCCAGCACTGGCACTGGCCCATAGAGCTGTGTCTGACCTGCGCGGGGGTCATAGGGGCGGCGGCGTCCGCCCTGGCGCTGGCGGGCCTCGTCACCTTCGCCGCCCGGTGCAAGGCCCGCACCCTGTTCCGGAACACCCTCATCTGGAGAGGGTGCGCCCTGCTGCGGCGGGGACTCCAGGCCCTGGGCCGGACCCTTCGGGCGGCGCTGTCCGCCGTGCCCCTGGTCTGGAAGGCCATCGCGGCCTGCGTGGCCTATCTGCTGTTCAGCCTGTGGGTCATGACGGATATCGTCTACGGCGGCGGCACCGCCGTCCTCCTGCTGTGGCTGACCGTGAGCGCCGCCGGGGCGCTGTATCTCATCGTCTGGGCGGCCCAGTGGAAGCGCGTCCGGCAGGGGGCCCGCGAGATCATCGGCGGAAACCCCGATTATCAGATCGACAGGCGGCGGATGCTGCCCGACCTGCGCGCCCACGCCGGGGAACTCAACAACATGGGCCACGCCATCTCCGCCGCGGCGGAGCGGCAGGTGAACAGCGAGCGGTTCAAGGCCGAACTCATCACCAACGTGTCCCACGACCTGAAAACGCCGCTGACCTCCATCATCAACTACGTGGGACTGCTGAAGACACGGCCCATCGGCGACGCGCAGGCTCTGGAGTATATCGAGGTGCTGGACCGCAAGAGCCAGCGGCTGAAAAAACTCACCGAGGATCTGGTGGAGGCGTCCAAGGCGTCCACCGGCAATCTGGCGGTGACATTGGAGCCGCTGGACTACGGCCAGCTCATCGACCAGGCCCTGGCGGAGGTGGGGGAGCGGCTGGAGGCGGCGGGCCTGACCGTGGTGCGCTCCCTGCCCGGGGAGCCGGTGTGGGTGATGGCCGACGGCCGCCATCTGTGGCGGGTGCTGGACAATCTGCTCACCAACTGCGCCAAGTACGCCCTGGAGAACACCCGGGTCTATCTGGACCTCCGGACGGGGAACGGCTGGGCGGAACTGTGGGTGAAGAATATCTCCCGGGAGGCCCTGGACATTCCCGCCGACCGGCTGATGGAGCGGTTCGTCCGGGGGGACGAGTCCCGCACCAACCAGGGCAGCGGACTGGGGCTGTCCATCGTCCAGTCCCTCACGGAACTGCAGAAGGGGCGTTTCTCCATCGACATCGACGGGGACCTGTTCAAAGCGGCGGTGGCCCTGCCTCTGGCGGAGCGCCCCCGGTGAAAGAGACAAAAAGGGCCGGCTGCGAAAACGCAGCCGGCCCTTTTTATGACCGGTATAGATGGGGGCCCTTACTCGTCCTTCCCGCCGTCCTCGCCCGCGTCGGCGCAGGGGGCCTCGGAGATGTCATGGAGAACTTCTTTGACCTCCTCCGTCTTCTCCTCCACGGCGGCCTCGACGGTCTCCACGGCGTCCTCCGCCTTCTCCCTGACCTCCTCCGCCTTCTCCGCCACGGCGGCCTCGGCGGTCTCCAGGGCGTCGCCCGCCTTCTCCATGGCCTCGTCGGCCGCGCCCTCCGGATCGGAGCCGCCGGCGGCCTTTATGTCGGCGATGCGCTCGTTGTTATAGGAGATCTTGCCCATGGACTCGGTGATCTTCTGGCACAGGCCGGCCAGGGCGGGGTCGGGGTCGGCGCCGTAGGCGGCGTAGTACTGCTTGCCCAGTTCGGCGTAGTCCTTGCGGATGGCGTCCTGCTCCACGGAGTTCTGCATCTTCAGCTTGCTGATCTCGCTGAGCTCCTTGGCCTTGGCGACGCCGGTCCCGGCCAGTTCTTTGGCTTTGGTGGCGCCGGTCTGCACCGCGGCGATGACGCTGTCCTTCAGGCTTTCAAAATCGATGGCCATAATAGAGATCCTCCTTGTGACGTTGTATTTTTTTAGGGTGTGGCGGCCCGTAAGGTTACACACCTGATATTGTATGCGCTTTCCGGGAAAAATGCAAGTTTTTTCCGACAAATTTTCAATTTGTTCGCAAAGAGGGGGCGATCAGTCCTTCTTCTCCCGGAAGGCGAAGAACCGCTGGCCAAAGTAGTTCAGGCCCGTATAGAGGCACATCCCCACCAGCATGGCCACGTTGTCCTGCGTCTTCCCGCTGAAACCGCGCAGCGCCCAGCGCACCAGCGGCTGAGCCGCGCCGTAGGCGATGGCGGCGCACACCGCCACCGTGATGATAAAGCGGACCACCTGGGCCCAGGAGCGCTCCCGGTTTTGGAAGGTGAAATACTTGTTGAGGAAATAACTCACCACGCTCCCCACCACGTAGTTGGCGCACACCGACGGCCAGTAGGGCACATGGGCCAGATTGTACAGCAGGAACATGACCCCGGAGCCCACCAGCGTGTTCAGCACCCCCACCAGCAGGAACTTCAGCATGGAGACATCGAACAGTTTAAGCAGTTTTTTCATCGTCGTCCTCCAGCAACTCCCGGATGAGGAACCGGGGCCGGCCCTTGGCCTCCAGGTAGATCTTGCCGATGTACTCCCCCACCACGCCCAGGGAGAGCAGGATCAGCCCGCCGATGAACCACACCGAGCAGGACAGGGAGGCCCAGCCGGCCACCGTGTTGCCGGTGGCCCAGCGGATGATGTTGTATACGATCATGCCCAGGGAGACCAGAAACACGAGAAAGCCCAGGCCGGTGATCACGCGGATGGGCTTCACCGACAGGGAGGTGATCCCCTCCATGGCGAAGGAGAGCATTTTTTTCAAAGGGTACTTGCTCTCCCCGGCAAAGCGCTCCCCCCGCTCGTACTCCACCACGTCGGACCGGTACCCCACCATGGGCACGATGCCCCGGAGGAACAGGTTGACCTCTTTGAACTCCGCGAGGCCGTCCAGCGCCCGCCTGGACATCAGGCGGTAGTCGGCGTGGTTGAACACCGTCTCCGCCCCCAGGGCGTCCATGAGCCGGTAGAAACTCTCGGCGGTGAAGCGCTTGAAAAAGCTGTCCTTTTTCCGGGAGGAGCGCACCCCGTAGACCACGTCGGCCCCGGCCATGTACTTCTCCACCATGGCGTCGACGGCCTCCACGTCGTCCTGGAGATCCGCGTCCATGGAGATGACCATGTCCGCCCGGTCTTTGGCGGTCATCAGCCCCGCCAGCAGGGCGTTCTGGTGCCCCCGGTTCCGGGACAGGTCCGCCCCGCAGAAGATGGGGTCCGCCGCGTGCAGCCCGGAGATGATCTCCCAGGTGGCGTCTTTGGAGCCGTCGTTCACAAAGAAAACGCGGCTTTTGGGGCCGACGGTCCCCGCCTGGATGAGGGCCTGAAGTTTGGCGCGGAGGCGCCTGGCGGTCTCCGGCAGGACGGCCTCCTCGTTATAGCAGGGCACCACGATATACAGGGTGTTGGGTCTGGGCGCCATGTGCTCGCCCCTTTCTGTATCGAATTATAGCACGGGTGGTCAACGGCGGTCGTTCCACAGCTCCGCCGCGCCGGAACAGGGCCTGCGGCTTTGCGCAGTACGCATTATAATACGGAAGGGGAAAAAAGTAAAGGCCCCGGAGGGGGCCTTTTCAATCCTGGGTCAGCGCTTCCCGCAGATGTTCCACCGCCTTGCGCTCGATGCGGGACACCTGCACCTGGCTGACCCCCAGCACTCTGGACACCTTGTCCTGGGTGAGATTTTTATAAAAACGCAGGAGGATCACCTTTCGCTCCCGCTCCGGCAGCTCGTCGATGGCCTGGCGCAGGGTGAGCCGCTCGATGAGTTCGTCCTCGATGCCCTCGTCCCCCAGCACGGACTCCAGGGACAGCCCCTCCTCTCCGGTCTCCTCCTGGAGGGAGGCCACGCTCAGAGCGGCGGTCTCGGCGGCGGCCACCTCCTCCGGCTCCAGTCCGGCGGCGTCGGCCAGTTCGGACACGGTGGGCTCTCTCCCCAGGCGCTGGCACAGTTCCTGACGTTTGAGGCGCAGGTCCTGGGCCCGCTCCTTCACTCCCCGGCTGATCTTCACCGCCCCGTCGTCCCGGAGGAACCGGCGGATCTCCCCCGCGATCTTGGGCACCGCGTAGGTGGAGAACTGGGTGCCGTAGGAGGGGTCAAACCCCCGGACCGCCTTCAAAAAGCCCAGACAGCCCAGCTGGTACAGGTCTTCCGGATCCACCCCCCGGCCGTAATACCGCCGGGCCACCGACCAGATGAGGCCGCTGTTGTCGGTGAGCAGGCGCTCGCAGGCGTCGTTGTCCCCGGCCCGGGCGGCGTCCAGCAGGGCGGGGGCGTCCAGACCGCGCATCACCCCGCCGCCCCGTGCCGGCGGGCGAACCGCTTCCGCATGGTGACGGTGGTGCCCCTGTCCACCGCCGAGCGCACGTTCAGCGCGTCCATAAAACTCTCCATAATGGTGAAGCCCATGCCGGAGCGCTCCTCGCTGCCGGTGGTGTAGAGGGGTTCCCGGGCCTTCTCCACGTCGGGGATGCCCACGCCGGTGTCCTTAATCTGCACCTCCAGCAGATTTCCGGCGTACAGGCGCAGACGCATGGTCACCTTTCCCAGCCGGTCGGGGTAGGCGTGGACGATGGCGTTGGTCACCGCCTCGGATACGGCGGTCTTCACGTCGGCCAGTTCGTCCAGGGTGGGGTCCAGCCGGGCGGCGAAACAGGCGGCGGCGGCCCGGGCGAAGCCCTCGTTGGCCGAGCGGGATGAGAATACGACGGTGGCCTGGTCCAGTAATTGCAGTTTCATTATGTAAACCTCCTCTCAGTCAAGCGTGATCAGGCGGCCCACGCCGGCGGCGTCCAGCACCCGGCGGGCCTGAGCGGGGATGGCGGTCACCCGCAGGGAGCCGCCCAGACGGTTCATCTCCCGCAGGGTCCGCAGCAGCACGGCGATGCCCGAACTGTCCATAAAGGTGACGCCGGACAGGTCCAGCACCAGGTGGCGGGGCAGCCGCCGGGCGATGAGTTCCCCAAGTTCGTTCATCATGGTTTTGGCGCCGTGGTGGTCGATTTCTCCGGACAGGGAGGCGGTGAGGGCGTTTCCCTGTCCGGTCACGGTGATGGGCATGGCTTGTCCACTTCCTCGGTAAAAAAATAAGCGCGGTACGGGGAAAGTCCCGTATCGCGCTTATTATAGTATTTCGGTCCGGTCGCAATTTGTTGAAGGGGAGGGGACGGGGAAATTTTGTCAGGCCATGGCCTCCAGCTGCTCCTCGATCCGGGCGATCAGGGCCCTGAGTTTTCCGGCCCGGTCCTTCTCGGCGGCCACCACTTCGGCGGGGGCCTTGTTCAGGAAACCGGGGTTGCCGAGTTTGCTCTCCAGGCCCTTCAGTTCGCCCTGTCTCCGGCCCAGGTCGCGGGTGAGGCGGGCCCGCTCCTTCTCCATGTCCACCAGATCGGCCAGGGGCATATAGACTTTGGCCATGTGGGTGACGTCGCATACCATGCCGGCGGTGTCCGCCAGGTCCTCTGTGCGAATGTCCACCGAGGAGGCCCAGGCCAGCCGTTTCAGATGAGAAACGCCGGATTCAAAAATTTCCGCTGCGCCGGTGACCACGGTGAGAGCCGCCTTCCGGGACGGGGGCACGTTCCTCTCCGCCCGGCGGGCCCGGACGGCCCGGATGACGTCCATGACCGCCTCCATGGCCTCTCTGGCCTCCGTGTCCGCCCAGGCGGGGTCGGCCCGGGGCCAGGACTGGAGCATGAGGAAATCGCCCTCATGGGGCAGCGCCTGCCAGATCTCCTCGGTGATGAAGGGCATGAAGGGGTGCAGCAGTTTCAGCGTCTCGGTGAGGACGTACACCAGCACCCGGCTGGCCTGTTCCCTGGCGGCGGGGTCCTCCCCCTGCAGGCGGGCCTTGGTCAGCTCGATATACCAGTCGCAGAAGTCGCTCCAGATGAAGTCGTACACCTTGGCGGCGGCCACCCCCAGTTCATAGGCCTCCATGTTCTCCGTCATCTCGCGGATGACCTCGCCCAGGCGGCACAGGATCCACCGGTCCTCCTGCTCCAGTTTCCCGGGCAGGCCCGGCCGGTCGGTAGCCAGGTTCATCAGGACGAACCGGCTGGCGTTCCAGATCTTGTTGGCGAAGTTCCGCATGGCCTCGCACTTCTCCACATAGAAGCGCATATCGTTGCCGGGGGCGTTGCCGGTGATCAGGTTGAAACGCAGCGCGTCTGCGCCGTACC
>CAYPEE010000069.1:0-583 GCA_964409665.1 uncultured Oscillospiraceae bacterium | reverse complement strand
TCGGTGGGGTAGAAGTATTTGAGGTCCTCGGTATCGTCCGGCCAGCCCAGGGTGGAGAAGGGCCACAGGGCGGAACTGAACCAGGTGTCCAGCACGTCGGGGTCCCGCTCGATGTTTTTGGAGCCGCACTTCCCGCAGCGGACTGCGTCCTCCCGGCTGACGGTCATATGGCCGCAGTCGGCGCAGTACCACACGGGGATCCGGTGGCCCCACCACAGCTGGCGGGAGATGCACCAGTCGTGGACGTTCTCCATCCAGTTGGTGTAGGTCTTGGCGAAGCGGTCGGGGACGAACCGGACCTCCCCCTCGTTGACCACGCGGAGGGCCTCTTTCGCCAGAGGCTCCATCTTCACGAACCACTGGGCGGAGATGATGGGCTCCACGTCCCTGTGGCAGCGGTAGCAGGTGCCCACGTTGTGGGAGTAGGGCTCCACCTTGACCAGATAGCCCTGCTCCTCCAGGTCCTCCACGATGGCTTTGCGGGCCTCGTAGCGGTCCATGCCGGAGTATTTGCCGTAGCCGGGGACCACCACGCCGTGGTCGTCCAGCACCCGAATGGTCTCCAGGTGGTGGCGCAGGCCCA
>CAYPEE010000068.1:0-9670 GCA_964409665.1 uncultured Oscillospiraceae bacterium | reverse complement strand
GCTGTTCCGGCGATCTGGCCGACCTGAAGGTGAAGTCCTGCGACATCGAGGCCTGGTCCCCCCGGCAGAAAAAATATTTCGAGGTCTGCTCCTGCTCCAACCTGGGCGACGCACAGGCCCGCCGCCTGAAGATGCGGGTCAAGGGCGAGAGGGGGACGTACCTGCCCCACACGCTGAACAACACCGTGGCGGCCCCGCCCCGGATGCTCATCGCCCTGCTGGAGAACAACCTCCGGGCCGATGGCAGCGTCACCATTCCCGAAGTCCTGCGGCCCTATATGGGCGGCACCAAAGTCCTGACCCCCAAACACTGAGCGCATACCCGATCCGGATATCCATACAAGAAATCATATCGAGAGGAGAAATCAACATGAAAATTTGGAAAGTTCTGGCTGCTGTCGCGGGTGCGACGGCAGTCGCGTCCCTCATCCCCTACAAGGTGGAGAAGGACGAGGAGGCCGGCGTGACCACCGTAAAGGCCCTGGCGTGGACCGCCGTCAAGACCACCGACCCCGAGGGCGGCGACACGAGTCTGTCGGTGTCCATTCTGCCCGGTCTGGGCCCGAAGGCGTCCGCCGGAGACGCCGGACCCGATACCGGCGCCCAGGCCGGCGCCGAACCCGCCGAGGCCGAAATGTTCGACGACAGCGTGAACCTGGCGGACATCATCCCCTCCACCACCCCGGAGGGCGATTGAGGCGAAACTGATCACAGAGAGAGGACTTTACTTATGAAAAAATTCTTAGAGGAATTCAAATCGTTCATCAACAAGGGCAACGTGCTGGGCCTGGCGGTGGGCGTCATCATCGGCGGCGCCTTCTCCACCATCACCACTTCCCTCACCAACGACGTGATCATGCCCATTGTCTCCATCTTCCTGGGCGGCGTGGACTTCTCCTCCATGACCGTCACCCTGCCCTCCATCTTCCCGCTGGCCGACGGCGCCGAGCCCAACACCCTGAACTACGGCAACTTCATCTCCGCCATCATCAATTTCCTGATCCTGGCTCTGGTGGTCTTTCTCATCGTCAAGGCGGTGAACAAAGTCATGAGCGCCGCCAAGAAGAACGAGGAGGCGGAAGCGGCCGAGGCGGCCGCCGCTCCCCCGGAGCCCTCCGCCGAAGAAAAGCTGCTCACCGAGATCCGGGACCTGCTGAAAGAGAATCAGGAGAACCGGCAGTAAAACGCGCCCCCCGTGGAGGAAGGGCGACAAAGGAGTTTATTCATGGTTGATCTGGACCGCGAACCCCCGGAAACCTGGGACGACAACGCCGCAGAGGACGAAAAACCCTCCTACGAACCGGCATCCTTTGAGAAACGGGCCGCCGCCTGGATGGGAGTCGCCTATGTGCTCATGATCCTGGGCATCCTGTGGTTCGCCCTGTTTTTCCCGGGAAGGGACCTGCCGGGGAGTTTTCCCCTGTTCCTGGTGCCGGTGTGCGTGGCGCTGTTCGTGGTGGTGGCCCGGCGGCTGAAACTGGGCACCGCATACGGCGGCACGATCGGCGGTGTGGTCGCGCTGATCGTCTGCGCCGCCGGGACCGCCCTGGGGCTGCTCCTGGGGGTGCCGGCGCTGATCGCCGCCTTTGCCGGATAGGCGCCATGGAACAGCTCATCCGGGCGGGGCTGGAGCAGATGGGACTGGCCGCCAGGGCCGGCCCCGGCTCCCCCGCCCTGCTGGCGGAGTACGGGCGGCGGCTCATCGAGAAAAACCGGGTGATGAACCTGACCGCCATCACCGCGCCGGAGGACGTGGCTGCCCTCCATATGCTGGACTGCGCCGCCCTGCTCGGCTTCGCGGACTTTGAGGGAAAGACCCTCATCGACGTGGGCACCGGGGCGGGCTTTCCCGGCCTGGCGCTGAAAATCCTGACGCCCTCCCTGTCCGTCACTCTGCTGGACAGCCTGCGCAAGCGGCTGGACTGGCTGGAGGAGACGGCGGGCGCGCTGGGCCTTGCCGGAGTGACCGTTCTCCACGCCCGGGCCGAGGAGGCGGGGCGCGACCCCGCCCTCCGGGCGGCTTTCGACTTTGCCGCCGCCCGCGCGGTGGCCGAACTGCGGGTGCTGTGCGAACTGTGCCTGCCCTTCGTCAAGGTCGGGGGAAAATTCCTGGCCATGAAGGGGCCGGAGGCCGATTCCGAGCTGGAGCGGGCGCAAAACGCCATCGCCCTGCTGGGAGGACGGGCGGCGGGGGCGTACCCCTACGCCATCCCCGGCCGGAGCGGGGCCCGGCGGCTCGTGGTGGTGGAAAAAGTTTCCGACTCTCCGGAGCGGTATCCGCGCCGCTGGGCTAAAATCCAAAGTCACCCCTTATAAGTACGGATTTCCCCCATTTTTCGGTGCGTTTCCACAAAAAGCCCCCGTTTTCGTCAGACTTTTTGAAATTTTGGTTGCAATTGGCGAAAAACCGTGCTATCATCTTGGGAGGAGGACGCCTATGGGCACCGCTATCATGGTCACATCCGGCAAGGGCGGCACCGGCAAGACCTCGGTCACCGCCGGGGTGGCCGGCTGCCTGGCGGCTCTGGGCCAGCGGGTCCTGTGCGTGGACGTGGACATCGGCCTGAGGAACCTGGATCTGGTGCTGGGCCTCTCCGACCGGGCGGTAATGGACTTCTCCGACGTGATGGCCCGCCGCTGCTCCCTGCTGGGCGCGGCGGTGGAGCACCCCGATATCCGGGGAATGTACCTGCTCACCGCCCCCCTGTCCGACCAGGGGCTGGATGAGGACCTGTTCCGCGCGGTGATCGGGGAGGCAAAGGACTGCTTCGATTTTGTGCTGATGGATTCCCCCGCCGGGCTGGGGCGGGGCTTTCAGCTGGCCCTGGCCGCCGCCGACCGGGCCATTGTGGTGTCCTCCGTGGACGCCGCCGCCCTGCGGGACGCCCAGCGCACCGTCAGCGAACTGATGGGACGGGTGGGCGACATCCACCTGGTGATGAACCGGGTGGACCCCGGCCTCATCCGCACTCTGCGCACCTCTCTGGACAACGCCATGGACACCGCCGGTCTGCCTCTGCTGGGGGTGGTGCCCGAGGATCCCCATGTGACCGTGGCCGCCGCCGCGGGGGAACCCATGGCGCTGGCCACCTGGAAGGGGGCCTCCCCCGCCTATCTGAACATCGCCAAACGTCTGCTCGGCCAGCGGACGCCGCTGCTGCGCATCCGCTGACATCTCCATAGAAAGGAACGATCCCATGAACATCGCGCTGATGAGCCATGACAACAAGAAGGAACTGATGGTGCAGTTCTGCATCGCCTACTGCGGCATCATGTCCAAGCATACGGTGTGCGCCACCAGTCGCACCGGCCGCCTGGTGGCCGACGCCACCGGTCTGCCCGTCCAGCTCTTCCTCGCCCACGCCCACGGCGGCTGCCAGCAGATCGGCGCCCGCATCGCCTACGACGAGATCGACATGGTCCTGTTCTTTAACGACCCCACCTCCGACGAACTGGACCAGGACCTGGCCTACATCACCCGGCTGTGCGACCAGCACAACGTGCCCATCGCCACCAACGCCGCCACCGCCGAAATGCTCATGCACGGCCTGGCCCGGGGCGATTTGGACTGGCGGGAGCTCATCAAGCCCACCACCCCTCTGCGGGTATAAACTGCTCGTTGTTTCTTCGCGTTATTCTACTTTTAGTTATCACAGGGCCGCCGCGACACAGCAATGTTCCCGTCTCATGGCTGTGGGATGGGAGCATACCTTTTGCCCGGCAGCCGCCCCAAGGAGACTTGCTATGGCGAAGCTGAAACCGAGGACGCTCTCCGGCTTTATGGAACTGCTGCCGGAGAAACAGGCGCAATTTGAAAAGATGACGGAACTGCTGCGGCAGTCCTATGCCCTGTACGGCTTTACTCCCCTGGACACCCCCGTCATCGAGGCCAGCGAGGTGCTGCTGGCCAAGGCCGGCGGGGAGACCGAAAAGCAGATCTACCGCTTTACCAAGGGGGACAGCGACCTGGCCCTGCGGTTCGATCTGACGGTGCCTCTGGCCAAATATGTGGCCCTCCACTACGGGGAACTGACCTTCCCCTTCCGCCGGTACCAGATCGGCAAGGTGTATCGCGGGGAGCGGGCCCAGCGGGGCCGGTTCCGGGAGTTCTATCAGGCGGACGTCGACGTGCTCGGGGACGGGAAACTGGACATCGTCAACGAGGCGGAGATCCCGGCCGTTATCTGCAGCACGTTTACGGCTCTCGGCCTGCGCCGGTTCCAGATCCGGGTGAACAACCGGAAGATCCTCAACGGACTCTACGGAATGCTGGGGCTGTCGGAGAGATCCGGGGACATCATGCGCGCCGTGGACAAGCTGGACAAGATCGGGGCGGACAAGGTGGCGGAACTCCTCACCGGCGGGGAGATCGGTCTCACCGACAACCAGGCCGACGAGATCCTGAACTTCATCGGAATCAAGGGCAGTCAAGGGGAAGTCCTTGCCGGCCTGGAGCGCTACCGGGGGCGGAACGGGACCTTCGACGCCGGTCTGGACGAACTGGCCACGGTGGTGAAATACCTAAGCGCTTTCGGAGTGCCGGAGGAGAAGTTTGCCGTGGATCTGACCATCGCCCGGGGGCTGGACTACTACACCGGAACCGTCTATGAGACCGCCATGCTGGACCATCCGGAGATCGGCTCCGTGTGTTCCGGGGGTAGATATGATAACCTGGCGGAATATTATACTGATAAACAACTCCCCGGAGTCGGAATTTCCATCGGCCTCACCAGGCTGTTCTATGTGCTGGAGGAGCAGGGCTATCTCAACGGGGAGATGAACACCGCCCCGGCGGACGTGCTGATCCTGCCCATGACCGGCGACCTGGCCCCGGCCATCGCCTTCGCCACCGCCCTGCGGGGCGCGGGGGTCCGGGCACAGCTGTACACCGAGCAGCGGAAATTCAGACAGAAGATGTCATACGCGGACAAGTTGAAGATCCCCTATGTGGCGTTCCTTGGGGAGGACGAGATCGCCCGGGGCGCGGTGTCCGTGAAGGATATGTCCACCGGGGAACAGAGGACGGTCCCGGCGGAGGAGGCCATCGCCCTGGTGAAGGCGGGGATCGCCGGACGGGCGGAGGCAAAGCCGATCCGAGATAAGGAAGAGGCCGTTTAAGGCCACAGTCTTGGCCGTTCCAACAGCGGAAATGCTGGAGAAACAGATTCCTTTTTGTATTTTACTCATACAATATTGCCAATCGGAGTTGATTATTATGGTTCAGATGCGCACCCACACCTGCGGCGAACTTCGTATGGAGCATATCGGCCAGCGGGTCAAGCTGGCGGGCTGGATGGAGAACGTCCGGGAAGTGGGGCAGAACCTCGCCTTCGTCATCCTCCGAGACTTCTACGGGACCACCCAGGTGGTCATCGAGAGCGAGGAACTCATGGCCGTGGTCAAGGGGATCAACAAGGAATCCACCATCTCGGTGGAGGGCGTCGTGCGGGAGCGGGACTCCAAGAATCCCAAGCTGCCCACCGGCGACATTGAGATCGCCCCGGAAAAGATCGAGGTGCTGGGCCGCTGCCGGTATAACGAGCTGCCCTTCCAGATCAACCGGTCCAAAGAGGCCGACGAGTCCATCCGGCTAAAGTACCGCTATCTGGACCTGCGCAATCCGGATGTGAAGAAAAACATCGTCCTGCGCTCCCAGGTGGTGGCCGCCCTCCGCTCCGCCATGATCGACGAGGGCTTTCTGGAGATCACCACCCCCATTCTCACCGCCTCCTCCCCGGAGGGGGCCCGGGACTACCTGGTTCCCAGCCGCAAGCACCCGGGGAGCTTCTACGCCCTGCCCCAGGCCCCCCAGCAGTTCAAGCAGCTGCTGATGGCCTCCGGCTTTGACCGCTACTTCCAGATTGCCCCCTGCTTCCGGGACGAGGACGCCCGGGGCGACCGCTCCCCCGGCGAGTTCTATCAGCTGGACATGGAGATGGCCTTCGCCGGCCAGGAGGACGTGTTCGCCGTGCTGGAGCGCGTGCTGCCCCCCATCTTTGCCAAATACGGGATCTACGATACGGCCTCCGAGGCGCCGTTTCAGCGCATCCCCTATTTGGAGGCCATGGACAGGTACGGCACCGACAAGCCCGACCTGCGCATCGATCTGGAACTGACCGACGCCACCGGACTGCTGTCCGGCTGCGGTTTCCCGCCCTTCGAGGGGAACACCGTCAAGGCGGTGGTGGTGCCCGATTTCGAGGGCACCCGGAAGCAGATCGACAGGCTGTGCGCCGAGGCGGAACTACAGTCCGGCCAGAAAGTCTACTGGTTCCGGTATGACGAGAATGGCGAAATCGTGGGCGGCATCGCCAAGTTCGTGCAGCCTGTCAAGGAGCGGGCGGTCTCCGCCCTTGGGCTGGAAAAGGGCTGTTTCGTGGGTCTGACCGCGGGCAGTCTGCTCACCGCCCAGAAGACCGCCGGCATCCTGCGCGGTATGCTGGGCGCTTTTTGCCCCGGCCATATGGACCGGGAGCGGTACGCGTTCTGCTGGATCGTGGACATCCCCATGTACGAGATCGGTGAGGAGTCCGGTCAGCTGGAGTTCTGCCACAATCCCTTCTCCATGCCCAACGGCGGGCTGGACATCCTGAAACGGGCCGCCGCCGGCGAGGTGGACCCGCTGACCATCACCGCCTACCAGTACGACCTGGTGTGCAACGGCGTGGAACTGTCCTCCGGCGCGGTGCGCAACCACGACCCGGAGATCATGATTGAGGCATTCCGTCTGGTGCGGCTGGGCGAGGACGACGTGAAGGCCAAATTCCCCGCCATGTACAACGCCTTCTGCTACGGGGCGCCCCCTCACGCGGGCATCGCCCCGGGCGTGGACCGCATGGTGATGCTGCTGTGCGGGGCCGAGACCATCCGGGAGGTCATCCCCTTCCCCATGAACAAGAACGCCCAGGACGTGATGATGGGCGCGCCCGGCCAGGTCACCGAGCAGCAGTTGGAGGAATTGTCCATCGCGGTCACCGCCCACGAGGACGACGAGTGATTTTTTTATCAAATATAACAGACAGGAAAAGGGCGCCGGCCAGTGGCCGGCGCCCTTTCGCGCGAAAAAATCCTATTTACCCCTCCACCACAGGGGCGTCGGGAGCGTTTTTGCCCACGGACTCGATGCCGTTCAGAGCGCTGGCCTTGGCCTTATAGCCCTCGCTGCGGCCGATATTCTCGCCGTTGCGGGCCTTCAGCCGGAAACGGTACTCCCCGGCTTTGTCCTGATACAGCTCGAACTTGGGGTGGGTCAGCGTCTCGCAGCCCTCCTGGGTCTGGTCCTCCACATGGGCCGCCGCGTTCCTGGCCACGGAAGCGCAGCCGTTCTTCGCGGCGTCCAGAGAGGAATAGGTCTCGGAGGCGGAGAGGATGGTCTGGCCGTTGGCGGCCAGCAGGTTGAAGGTGTACTCGCCGTTCTTGGTGGTGCTGATGACAAACTTGCCCATAATAAAACCCTTCTCTCTATAATATCCCCTCGCGGGGTTGGGATACTACTTTTTCAGCTTCCGCCACTGGGACACCGCCATCTCGTCGCAGCGCTGATTGTACGGGTTCTCCCCGTGTCCCTTGACCCAGTGGAAACGGACCGTGTGCCTTTCGCACAGGTCCAGCAGCCGCTCCCACAAATCGGGGTTCTGGGCGGGTTTTTTGTCGGCCCTGACCCAGCCCCTGGCCCGCCAGCTTTTGGCCCAACCCTTGTCCAGCGCGTCGATGACGTACTTGCTGTCCGACCACAGCTCCACCGCGCAGGGCTCGACGAGGGCCTCCAGCCCCCGGATAACGGCGGTGAGTTCCATGCGGTTGTTGGTGGTGGAGGGTTCCCCGCCGGAGAGCTCTTTTTTGTGGCCGCCATAGATCAGAATGGCGCCCCAGCCGCCGGGGCCGGGGTTGCCGGAGCAGGCGCCGTCGGTGTAGAGGGTCACTGTCTTCATAGGTGTCTCCCTTTTCCGGAACTTCCATCTCCAAGGGTACATGATATTCGCCCAAAAGTCAAACACATTTTGACCCGGCGGCATCGGAAAAAAGGCGCGGCCGCCGTTTGATCCGCAGCCGCGCCCGTCTTCTCTACTCCTCCGCGGGGGACTCCGGGGCGGCGCTCTCCGCCTGCTCCTCCCGGTCGGCCAGGGCGATATCGATGACCTTGTCGCCCTCCTCCTTGAAGCGCATGACGATGACGCCCTGGGCGGCCCGGCCGGTGAGCCGGACGCCGTCCGCGGGGGTGCGGATCAGCGTGCCGGACTGGGTGACAAGCAGGATATCCTCCTCGCCGGTGACCACTTTGACCCCCGCCACCTTGCCGGTCTTTTCGGTGATCTGATAGTTCTTAATGCCCAAGCCGCCCCGGTCCGTGAGCCGGTAGTCCTCCACGGGGGAGCGCTTGCCGAAACCGTTCTCGGTGATGGTGAGCACCGTGCGTCCGGGCCAGGCCCGCGCCGCGTCCACCACATAGTCGCCCTCCCGGAGGCGGATGCCCCGCACGCCCATGGCCTGCCGGCCCAGGGGGCGGACTTTGCTCTCCGGGAAACGGACGGCCATACCGCCGCGGGTGGCGATGAGCAGGTCCATATTGCCGTCGGTCTCCTTGACGGTGATGAGTTCGTCCCCCTCGTCCAGGGTGATGACGCGCAGGCCGTTGTTGCGGAGGTTTTTCAGCCTGGCGGCGTCGATCCGTTTGACGGTGCCGTTCCGGGTGAACATGGTGAGGTACCTGTCGCCCTCGGTGGTGATGTCCCTGGTGTGGAGCATCACGGAGACCTTCTCTCCCGGCTCCACCTGAAGCACGTTGACAATGTTGGTGCCCCGGGCGGTGCGGCCCGCCTCGGGAATCTGGTAGCCCTTCTTGCGGAACACCCGGCCCCTGTCTGTGAAAAAGAGGATATAGTCGTGGGTGGAGGCGGTAAACACGTCGGTGACATAGTCCTCCTCCCGGGTGGCCATGCCCTTGCGGCCCATGCCGCCCTTGCCCTGGGCGGCGTATTCGCTGGCGCTGGTGCGCTTGATGTAGCCGCCCATGGTCATGGTGAACACCGACTGCTCCTCAGCGATCAGGTCCTCGATGTCCAGGTCGTTCTCCACCACGCCGATCTCGGTGCGGCGCTCGTCGCCGTACTTGTCCCGGATCTCTATGAGTTCGTCCTTCAGCACCTGGCGGAGCATGGACTCGTCGGCCAGGAGGCGGTTATAGTAATCGATCTTCCCCTCCAGTTCCCGATACTCGCTCTCCAGTTTCTCCCGGTTGAGGCCCTGAAGGGAGATAAGGCGCATATCGCAGATGGCCTGGGCCTGGACGTCGTCCAGCCCGAAACGCTCCATCAGACGCTGCTTGGCGTTGTCGTAGCTGGCGCGAATGATGCGGATGACCTCGTCGATATTGTCCTGAGCGACGAGCAGGCCCTCCAGCAGGTGAGCGCGCTCCTGGGCCTTACGGAGGTCGTAGCGGGTGCGGCGGACCAGCACCTCCTCCTGGAAGGCGATATACTCGTCCAGAATGCCCCGGAGGGTGAGGACCTTGGGCTGCCTCTGGTTGTTGACCATGACCAGGGCCAGCAGGGTGATGGAGAAGTTGGACTGCAGCGCCGTCTGGGCGTACAGCCGGTTGAGGACCACCTGGGGGTTGGCGTCCTTTTTCATCCAAGCCATATTTCTGCCCAAAAGGCGCATCGTCTGAACA
>CAYPEE010000067.1:0-9687 GCA_964409665.1 uncultured Oscillospiraceae bacterium | reverse complement strand
ATCAGTTCTTATTCAATTTGAAAGTTTGACCTTTAATGTAATAAGTGTGGACTCTCTGAGGTGTGTTTTCGGCTGACTGGAGAGAATTGTAACAGAAAATGTCAGTGCGATAGCGGCAACAATCGCAACAACACCGTATCCAAGAGATTTCAGAGTATTTTCACATACGCTGATTTGATAGCAGATCGGACAGTTCTCCTCGATACAGTCGTGGTCCGCCTCCGCCGCAATATAAAAAGCGGAAAACAGCATGATAAAGCATACCGCCAACGCAAGCAGTAACGCAAGTTTACGGTTCCGCTTTTCCATACTGTTTTCCCCCTTTCATATCAGTCCTCTTGACATACCGCATAAATAACATAAATGTTATACAGCACTGTGTCCCATTTGTCAATGGGAAAATGATCCTTTTTCGCAATTCCGGCGTGTAGGTTTACAATAGAAGTTGGACAAGGCGGGGCTATGCCCGGCGCTCGGAGAGTTTATACCGCGTCATGCGGAAACTGGGGATGTTCCCCGCGAAGAAGGAGAGAAAAACACATCTCCTTCAACAGCGGGCGGGATATTCCCACGCTCTTTGAGCACACCGCCGGGGGGTGGGGTGTATCCGCTCAAACCGCTGAAATGCGCCAGAAGCCCGCTTTTGAGCCGTACAAGGGCAAGACCTGCAAGGCTGGAGCGGGCGTGTCCTGCCTTAACGACCACCTGTGGGAGGGTAGGTTTTCCCCCAAATGGCCGGATGGGAAGGTGCATTCACGCAACGTCTACACCAAGGCCGAGGCCGAATGCGAGGAGAAACTGGCTAAGTTGATCCAGCAGATGAGGGAAGAGATCGCGGGGGCCAAGCGGCTAATCTCAGAGGGCAAACCCCGCGAGGCCGCGATGCTGGAAAAGGAATCAAAGAAATAAGAAGGGTTGCTATGCAGCAACTACCTGTATGTTTCGTTCAGTCGTCCCACACCTCTTTGCCAAGCGGGATACCGCCCATGCTTTGAGCCAACCCACATAGAATCCCACATGGGTCACGACAGCGGCGATCTCCGCACGGGTGACGCCATGAATTTTGCTCCAGATGATGGGTCAGCGAAGAATCTCCTTCTGCTTATGTTGAGGCGCTGCATTCAGCGCAGTTTGAACTCCCCGCCGTCGCCAAATTCCCAGGAACCCTATACGCCGCAGGCGGCGGCTCCTGCCTCGGACTGCCGCTTGGCGATGCCCAGGTCGTTGCGGACCAGGCCGCCCTTGCCGGCCTTCCAAATGCGGGCATAGACTTTCCCATGATCCTAAAAATGTTGCGGTAGACCTCCCGCTGAACGTCGGGCGACTCGTACTCGATCATGGTGGCCAGCAGGGCGTCGATGGGACTCAGCACGGGTATCGCTCCTTGTTGCTCAACTCATCGCAAAACTTCGCAATGGCGGACGCATTTTCGTCCGAGGGCCGGGCCTTCGGGCTAACGAGGTGCAGGGCGGGCGCGTCCTCCGGTGCTCCCGTCAGAGCCTTCAGCTGTGAGAACGCTCTCTCTGCGCTACCCCCGCCGCTGCAGGCTACAAAGGCCAGATGTTTACCGGACAGGTTCGCGGACTGAATGAATGTGCGAAGGGGCGGCGCGAAGGTTCCTGCCCAAATTGGTGTCGCCAAGATAACGCGCTCATACTGGGACAGATCGGCGTCATAGGGCTCCAGCTCCGGGCTCTCCCCGAAGACCGCACTCTTGCCACCCCAGAAGAACTTCCCGAACCCCGCGCTGGGATACGCTTTCTTCGGAACCAACTCCAGGACGTCCGCACCGGTCTGGCCGGCAATCTGTGTTGCCGCCCATTTTGTGTTCCCCTCAAGAGAAAAGTAGACGATCAGCGATTGCATTTTCGTTTCCCTCCTGTCAAAAGTCGGTGTCACAACCACTCAAAGCGCTCCTTTGGACCGCGCCCCGTGATAAGTTTGGATCGTGAAAACAAACAAAGGCGCAGTCCTGGGTTCATTCTCTCAGTTCCGCGTCCTTCTGGTATGCGGGATAGCTGGCGGCGGGTCAAAAATCGGACCGCCGGATCAAAGATAAGGCCGGACAGAGCAGAAAAAGAATTGCAAATCGGGCAAAATCGCGGTATAATGCTTATCAATCAAACCCGATTAGGAGGTAACCCCCATGCGAAAAAACTTCGGCGCCAAGCCCATCTGCTATCCCCAGCCCGTGTTCATCCTGGCCGCCTATGACGAAAGCGGCGTTCCCAACGCCATGAACGCCGCCTGGGGCGGCATCAGCGACGACAAGGAGATCTCCTTCTGCATCAGCGCCGGCCACAAGACCACCCGCGACATTCTGGCCAGGAAAGCCTTCACCGTCAGCATGGCCGACGCCGCCCATGTGACGGAGTGCGACTATGTGGGCGTGGTGTCCGGCAATGACGTGCCCGACAAGCTGGCCCGGTGCGGCTTCCACACCGGCAAGAGCGAGTTCGTGGACGCGCCCCTCATCGACGAGCTGGCCATGACTATGGAGTGCAGGCTCAAGAGTTACGACCCCGACACCTGCCGGCTGGTGGGAGAGATCGTCAACGTGTGCGCCGACGAGTCGGTGCTGACCGACGGCAGGATCGACCCGGCCAAGCTGCGGCCTATCACCTTCGACCCGGTGAATAACGACTATCTGGCGCTGGGCGGGAAAGTCGGGAACGCGTTTGAGGATGGGTTAAAACTGAGGTAGGAAGCATTTTATTCGCAATGACTGAAGGCGGAATCAAACGTCCTCATCCCGCCGCCCCATAACATCCCTCTTTACGCCTCTCCGGGTTCCCGCCCCGGAGGGGCATTTTTCTGTCTGTGGTCAGTTATGCGGTCAAACGAACACACGAAAAATCGCGCAAAAACAATCTAACGAAAAAAGTTCTGAAAATTAACGAAAACCACCGGAAATCTTGTGATTTCCGGTGGCCCTGGTGGACGATACAGGACTTGAACCTGTGACCTCCCGCACGTCAAGCGGATGCTCATACCAGCTGAGCTAATCGTCCGTATGCGGTCCCGCCGGGCGGGAACCGCTCAACGGAATTGTATTATATCCGCAAATCCCCCTTTTGTCAAGAATTTTTTCCGCGTTTCCCCGCAAAGTTGTGACCCATCTGTAAATCCTTGCGCGCAAAGGTGGACTTTTCCGTTTTGATGTGATATACTACCCCAGAATCGGGTCATTGTGACCGGGCGAAAGGAGCGGCGGCAATGCGGATCGACGTATTGGGCGTCAGCTTTGACAACATCACGCCGGAGGAGGCGGTGGACCGGGCCCTGGCCATGCTGGAGGAGGACGGGCCCCACCTGGCGGTCACCCCCAATCCGGAGATGATCCAGCGGGCGGAGAAGGACCCGGAATTCGCCCGGGTGCTGGCGGACGCCGATCTGGTCCTGCCCGACGGCATCGGCGTCATCTACGCCGCGAAAATTCTCGGACGCCCTCTGAAAGGCCGGGTCACCGGCGTGGACTTCGCCTCCGCGCTGATGGGCAGGCTGGCCGGTACGGACAGGCGCCTCTTTCTGCTGGGCGCCAAGCCCGGCGTAGCGGAGGAGGCCGCAAAGCGGCTGGCCGCCCAATACCCCGGCCTCAATATCTGCGGCGTCCACGACGGATACTTCCAGGAGGACGCCTCTCCCGTCGAGGCCATCCGGGCCTCCGGGGCCGACGTGGTCTTCGTCTGTCTGGGCTTTCCCAAACAGGAGGAGTGGGCCGCCGCCCACGGCGCCGAGGCGGGCGCGAAACTGTATATCGGTCTGGGCGGCGCCATGGACGTGTTCGCCGGAAAGGTGGAGCGGGCCCCGGAAAAGATGCAGAAACTCGGTCTGGAATGGCTCTACCGGCTGTACAAGGAGCCCTCCCGCATTGGCCGGATGGCCAAGCTGCCCCTGATTCTGGCGCAGGCTCTGGGAGCCCGCCTGAAAGGAAAGTGACAAATATGATCTACATTCTGCTGGGCGCCGGCTTTGAGGAGTGCGAGGCGCTGGTCACTGCCGATGTGCTCCGCCGGGCGGACCTGCCCGTGACCCTGGCGGGCGTGGACGGCCGCACCGTCACCGGCGGCCACGGCATCACCGTCCAGGCGGACCTGCCCGCCGCGGCGGTCGATCTGGCTGCCGGCGATATGCTCATCCTCCCCGGCGGCCTGGGGGGAGTTTCCGCTATGGAGCGAAGCCCCGCCGCCATGAAACTGATCCGCCGGGCGGCGGGCGACTCCCAGATCTGGCTGGCCGCCATCTGCGCCGCCCCCACCCTGCTGGCAAGGGCGGGGCTGCTTCCCTCCGGCGCCCACGCGGTGTGCTACCCCGGCATGGAGCGCGAACTGTCCGCCGCCGGCGCCATTCCCCTGATGGACCGGCCGGTGGTGGCCCAGGACCGGCTTATCACCGGCCGGGCCGCCGGTTCCGCCTTTGACTTCGGCCTCGCCATCGTGGAGATGCTCTCCGGCACCGCCAAGGCAGATCGGGTCCGCGCCGATCTCCACTACGGCGAGTGACGATCTCAGAGGAGAAAGCCGCCCTCCGGCGCTGGGCGGCCTCTCTCCCCAGGGCCGAGGCCGCCGGTCTGCCGGGGCGATTCCTGGCCCTCCCCCAGGTAAAGGCGGCGCGTACCGTGCTGCTCTTTGACGGGGTGGGCGCCGAGCCCGACACCCGCCCCCTGCTCCGGGCCCTGCTGGAGTCGGGCAGGCGGGCCGCCTACCCGGTGTGCCTGCCGGGGAACCGGCTGGAACTGCGTCTGGTGGCGGCTCAGACCGATCTGCTCCCCGGCAGATACGGCGTCCCCGCCCCCGGCCCCGGCTGCCCCGTGGTCACGGCGGCGGAGATCGGCGCCGCGCTCGTTCCCCACGTCCTCTGTGACCGGGAGAATTACCGCCTGGGCCGCGGCGGCGGCTATTACGACCGTTTCCTGGCGGAGTTTTCGGGGTTCTCGGTGTGCTTTTGCCCCGCGGAACGCCTGGTGGACCGCCTGCCCAGGGACAGATTTGACCGCCCGGTGGATCTGGTGCTGACGGACTGAGAGCCTGTCCTCCCCGCGGACAAGAACAGGGGGCGGAGAAGCCGCGCTCCCCCGCCCCGGACAGACGCCTTAGCAGCCGCAGCCGTCGTTGCAGCCGCAGCCATTGCCACCGCAGTTGTTACCGCAGCAGTTGTTGTTGCCGCCCATATTGTTGCCGCAGCAGCAGCACAGAATGAGGATCAGGATGATGATCCACCAGCAGCCCCCGCCGAAACCGCCATTGTTACCACAACACATGATTTTGTCACCTCACATAAGATTCCCGGTCACAGGGACCGGCTCAGACGCCGCGCCCGCTGAATGTTCAGTTCCGGCGGCGCCGGAGCCGGCCTCCGTTCCCGTTTCCATGTCATACTATGCGGCGTGTTCCGGACCGGTGACACGCCGCCCCGTTACAAAGGAGTGATCCCCCATGGCAGAAAACGACCGCGCCCGTTCCCGCGCCTCCGGCCGGAGATCCGAGGGGCGGCGTGCCTCCGGCGGCCGGCGGTCCCGCCGGGTGAAGAAGCGCAGCGGCGGCGCCAGGGTCGCCGGGGCCCTGCTGTATGTGCTGGTGGTCATCGGTCTGGCCGGCATCCTCTCCACCATGGGCTGGATCTGGGCCTGCGACCTGCTGGGCCTCAATAAGGAATACGCGTCGGTCATCATCTCCGTACCGGAGTCCTCCATGGTGGAGGTGGAGACCACCGACGAGAACGGCGAGCCCGCCACCGCCACCCGGGCGGATATATCCGCCATCGTGGACCAGCTGAAGGACGAGGGGCTCATTGAGTACAAGTGGCTGTTCAAGCTGTACGCCTCGTTCTCCCACGCCGACCGGAAGATCGTCCCCGGCACCTATGAGTTGAACACCGAGATGGACTACCGGGCCCTGGTGGTGAATATGAGTTCCTCCTCCTCCACCCGGCAGACGGTGAACGTCACCATCCCGGAGGGCTATTCCCTGGATCAGATCTTCGCCCTGCTGGAAGAAAAGGGGGTCACGACGGTCGATCAGCTCCAAGCCACGGCCGCCGAGCACGACTACGCCTTTGACTGGCTCCGGGGCCACGAGCCTCTGGGCGATTATCACCGGCTGCAGGGCTACCTGTTCCCCGACACCTACACCTTCTATATGGGCGAGAACCCGCTGTACGTCATCAACAAAATGCTGGTACAGTTCGACGCCAAGATGGAGGAGTATCTGGACAGTTTCACCGAGGAGAGCCCCTACTCTCTCCACGACATCGTCACCATCGCCTCCCTCATCGAGAAGGAGACCGACGGCAGGGACTACAAGACCATTTCCTCCGTCATCCGCAACCGCCTGGAAAACCCGGACGCCGAGACGGCGGGCTACCTCCAGATCGACGCCACCCTGGCCTATATCAACGGCGGCAAACAGCCCGTCGAGGAGGACAAACTCATCGACTCCCCCTACAACACCTATCTGTACCCGGGCCTGCCCGCCGGCCCCATCACCAACCCCGGCATGGAGGCCCTGTACGCCGCCATGAACCCGGACGGCGCCGGCTATTACTACTATGTGCTGGACCCCGCCACCAACGAGCATGTGTATGCCCGCACTCTGGCCGAGCACCAGGCCAACATCGACCGGATCAACCGTGAATCTGGGGACTAAGCCGGAACTCCTCTCCCCCGCCGGGGACATGGAGCGGCTGGAGATGGCCCTGGCCTACGGGGCGGACGCGGTGTATCTGGCGGGCCCCGCCTTCGGGATGCGGGCCTTCGCCGGCAACTTTTCAGAGGAGGAACTGCCCCGGGCCGTCGCGCTGGCCCATTCCCACGGGGTCAGGGTCCATGTGACCTGCAACACCATGGCCCGGAACGACGAGATCAAAAAACTCCCCGCCTGGCTGGAATTTCTGGACGCCGCCGGGGCCGACGCGGTCATCGCCGGGGACGCGGCGGTGCTGTCCCTCTGCAAACGGTATGCCCCCCGGCTCCAGGTCCATATGTCCACCCAGACCGGCGTCACCAACTACGAGATGGCCCGGGTCTGGCACGAGATGGGGGCCAGCCGGGTCATCCTGGCCAGGGAACTCCATCTGGACGAGGTGGCCGAACTCTGCGCCAGAGCCCCCAGAGGGCTGGAGGTGGAGGGCTTCGTCCACGGGGCCATGTGCGTCAGCTATTCCGGCCGGTGTCTGCTCTCCAACTATATGACCGGGCGGGACGCCACCCGCGGGGCCTGCGCCCAACCCTGCCGCTACCGCTACGCCCTCATGGAGGAAAAGCGCCCCGGGGAGTATTTCCCCGTGTACGAGGCGGGCGGCGGGACCTTTATCCTGAACAGCCGGGATATGTGCATGATCGACCATATCCCGGAACTGATGGCCGCCGGTCTCCACTCCCTCAAGATCGAGGGCCGCGCCAAGAGCGCCTATTATACCGGCATGACCACAGCCGCCTACCGCCACGCCATCGACGCGGCGGCGGAGGGACGGCCCCTGGACCCCGTCTGGCGCGCCGAGGTGGACAAGGTGAGCCACCGGCCCTACTCCACCGGTTTCTGGTTCGGCCAGCCGGGGCAGTACACCGGGGACGCCCGCTACATCCGGGACTGGCAGGCGCTGGCCGTGGTGATCAGCTGCGGCGGGGACGGCACCGCCCTGCTCTCCCTGCGGAACAAGTTTTCCGCCGGGGACGCGGTGGAGGTGGTGGGCCCCGGCGTGGCCGCCGTCCCCTTTACCGCCCCCATGCCGGTCGCCGGGGACGGCCTTGCCGTCCGGGAGGTCAGGACCCCGAAGACGCTGTTCCGCCTCAAACTCCCCCGGCGGATGCCCCCTCTGTCGGTGGTGCGGGCCCGCCGCCCGAATTCCTGACCCGAAAAGAAAAAACCGCCCGCGGGCGTCTCCCGGATCCCGCCCCTGTCATAGGGGACAGGCGGCGGATACTATGATAGAACCGCACCGCCCTGTTCCGCGCAAAACATTCGTTCTATTACGGGAGGTCCCTATGGACGACGCCGGCAAAATCAGACAATCCAAAGGCGCCTTCGCCGGCTGGGTGGGGGTGGGCGTCAATCTGTCGCTGTTCTGCGTCAAGATGATCGCCGGCGCGCTCACCGGGGCGGTGTCGGTGGCCGCGGACGCCTTCAACAGCCTGTCCGACGCCGCCGGCTCCCTGGTGACGCTGGCCGGTTTCCGGCTGTCCGCCCAGCGGGCGGACGAGAAGCACCCCTTCGGCCACGGCCGGATGGAGTACCTGGCGGGCCTGGGGGTGTCCCTGCTGATCCTGCTGGTGGGAGTGGAACTGGCCCGGGACGCGATCCTCCAGATCGTCCGCCCGGAGAGGACGGCGCTCACCGCCCCGGCGGCGGTGATCCTGGCGCTGTCCATTCTGGCCAAGGGGGTCCTGGCCCGGTTCGACAAATACTGGGCCGGAAAGATCGACTCCCCCGCCCTGGACGCCGCCGCGGCGGACGCCGTGGGGGATGTGCTGGCCACCTCGGCGGTGCTCATCGGCCTGGCCCTGACGCCGGTATTTGGCCCCCGGATCGACGGGGTGCTGGGCCTGGCGGTGGCCGCCCTGATCCTCCGCTCCGGCTGGACGGCGGCCAAACGGACGATCAGCCCCCTGCTGGGGGAGCCCCCCGACCCCGCCGTGGTGGCGGAGATCGAGTCCCTCATTCTCTCCCACCCGGAGGTGCTGGGGGTCCACGATCTGGTCGTACACGACTACGGTCCCGGCCGCCGGATGATGACTGTCCACGCGGAGGTGCCGGAGAACTCCTCCCTGACGGCCATCCACGGGGTCATCGACCACATCGAGCGGGAACTGAGGGAGCGGTTCGGCCTGGACGCCGTTATCCACATGGACCCGGTGGGGGCGGACGGCCCCCAGCTCCAGCGCCTTCGGGCCCTGGCGGAGGAGGCCGCGAGGGAACTGCACCCCGCCGCCACCATCCATGACCTCCGCTGCGAGGGGGAGGACCCCATCGATCTGCGGTTCGACGTGGTGATCCCCTATACGGCGGAACTCACCGACGGGGAGATCCGCGCCGCCCTCACCGCCAAACTGGCGGAGCGGGAACCCCGCTGCCGGCCGGACATCGGCGTGGACCGCTCCTATGTGCTGTGAGAACGGGCCGCGATCCGCCATTGACCCCACTGTTTTTCCGCGTCCGACGCGCCATGCCCCCGGAAGATCCGATCCTGATCCCTGTGAAAATTTACCGCAGAAAGGGTGTCATCCATGCCCCAAAAAGTTTTGGTCGTCGAGGACGACAAGAATATCGCTGATCTGATCCGCCTCTATCTGGAGAAGGAGAAAATGGAGTGCCAGACCGCCGGCAGCGGCGTGGAGGGTCTGGAAAAATTCCAGTCCTTCCATCCCGACCTGGTGCTGCTGGACATCATGCTGCCCGGCATGGACGGCTGGACCGTGTGCCAGAAGATCCGGCAGACCTCTAAAACCCCCATTATCATGCTCACCGCCAAGGGCGAGTTGGAGGACAAGGTCAAGGGCCTGGAGATGGGGGCGGACGACTACATCACCAAGCCCTTCGAGACCAAGGAACTGCTGGCGAGAGTTCACGCCGTCCTCCGCCGCGCCGGCAGCGAGGAGGGGCCCGCCGGCCGCCGCCTGGTGTTCGACAAACCCAAGTCCCTCATCATCGACCTGGACTCCTACGAACTGGTGGTGGACGGCAAGCGGGTGGA
>CAYPEE010000066.1:0-9723 GCA_964409665.1 uncultured Oscillospiraceae bacterium | reverse complement strand
ACTCGAACCCGCACGCCCTTGCGAGCACTGGCACCTGAAGCCAGCGAGTCTACCAATTCCACCACTCGCGCAAAGGATGCCGACATTTTCTCAACGCAAGGCACATGATAACACGGCGGGCGGCAGTTGTCAACAGTTTTTTTCGCTCTTGACAAAAAAGTATCGCGGGACTATAATAGACTTTACCGGCGCGAAAAGCGCCTGGTCAATGGAATATGCGGATGTGCTGGAACTGGTAGACTGGCTAGCTTGAGGTGCTAGTGGCCCATGGCCGTACGGGTTCGAGTCCCGTCATCCGCACCATTTCGAGTGTTCATAACGGATTTGAGTTATGGACACTCGATTTTTTCTATGTATAGGTAGGCGTAGATGCCTGCTCACTTTCTATGCCGTTCGGGGCTAGGTGAGATACTTCACGGCAATGCCCTTCCGGGTATCGGCCTTGTAGTTCGGCCGGAACGTAGGGGCCGGCCACTCGATATACCCCACGAAGCGGTAGTAGATCACGATCCGCCGGGTGCGGTTTTTACCCTTACCCTCCGTTTCAAACACATCAATGTGGTCGTGGATGTACACTAAAAAAGTGGACACGCGTGATAGAATAGGAGGCAGGCAAACGAGTGAAAGGTGCAGCACATATGTCCACGAACAACAGTACCCCTGCGCGATTGTGGACCTGTACGCCAGAAAGGTCATTGCCTGCCGGGTTTCCGCGAAGATCGACCGTTTCCTGGCCATTGACACCTTGCGGGACGCCGTCCGGCTGCGGGGCGTATCCAGGGGTGTCCTGTTCCACTCGAGCAGAGCCGCGTCACCTACATCCCCGCTTCTACGATCCCCTCAGACCCCACTCCCACAACCACGGGTTTCCCCCCAATCAGGCTGAATCTGAATTTTCTTAGTATCTTACTTGTCCACTTTATTGATTATAGGCCACCAACAGCTTACCGATGAGGCCCCTTCCCTGGCGCTCCCCTGTCGATTTCGCTGTCCAATACGTTTGACAAGGCTACATCGCTCTGGCACAACTTTTGGCAAAGCGGTTGCGTTCGGGGAAAATCTGTGGTAAACTGCGACAGGAGAGCGCGGCTTGGCCGCAAAAACAAAGGAGGTATTTCCCTATGAGTTCGTTCAAAAAGTATATCGCGGAGTTCATCGGCACCTGTGTCCTGGTGGTCATGGGCTGCGGCACCGCCATGCTGGTGGGGTGCGACGCGGCGGCCGGCGGCGGCTACATCCTCACGGCCCTGGCCTTCGGCCTGACCATCGTGGGCATGGCCTACTGCGTGGGCAACATCTCCGGCTGCCACATCAACCCCGCCGTCAGCCTGGGCGTGCTGCTCAGCGGCGGTATGTCGGTCACTGACTTCGTGGGCTACGTCATCAGCCAGTGTCTGGGCGCTCTGGCGGGCGCCGGCATCCTGGCCGCCATCTTCAACCTTGGCGGCGTCACCGATATGACCGGCGGCTTCGGCTCCAACGGCCTGGGCGGCGTGAACGGCAGCGTGATCGCCGGCCTGCTGGTGGAGATCGTGCTGACATTCATCTTCGTACTCACCATCCTGGGCGTCACCGATAGCAAGGCCGGCCACGGCTCCTTCGGCGGCCTGATCATCGGCCTGACCCTGACCCTGGTCCACATTCTGGGCATCGGTCTCACCGGCACCTCCGTCAACCCCGCCCGGAGTTTCGGCCCCGCCCTGGTGGCCCTCATCTCCGGCAACAGCGGACCCATCGCCTGCCTGTGGGTGTTCATCGTCGGCCCCCTGGTGGGCGGCGCCCTGGCGGCCGTGGTCTACAGGGCCCTGTCCAGCAAGAAGTAAGCCGCAGCGGGCGGCCCGGAGTCTATCCGGGCCGCCCGAGGGCGTGTGAACTGTTCCGGCCGATCCTCCGCCGCCAGGAAGGCGGCGCGTCATACTTCCCCCGCGCCTTTGAAAAAGCCAGGAAGGTGTTGCCGCTCCGAAGGGCGGCGCCAAAGACTTTTGAGAAGGAGACCGACTCAATGAACCGTACCGATCGTTCCCTCCGCATCCGCAATCTGGTCCTGTCCGCCATGTTTATCGCGGTGGGCCTGATCCTGCCCTTCTTCACCGGGCAGATCCCCCAGATCGGCAGGATGCTCTCCCCCATGCACCTGCCCGTGCTGCTGTGCGGGCTCATCTGCGGCTGGCCCTGGGGGCTGGCCGTGGGGCTGATTCTGCCCCTGCTCCGCCACTTTCTCTTCCAGATGCCCATGCTGCTGGACGCCGTGGCCATGACCTTTGAACTGGCCGCCTACGGCGGCGTGGTGGGTTTCCTCTACCGCCGCTTCAAAAAGCAGAACATCGCCGCCGTCTACTGCTCGCTGATCGCCGCCATGCTGGCGGGCCGGGCGGTGTGGGGCGTCGTCCGGGTTCTGATGACCGGCGTGTCCCACGAGGCGTTCACCTGGCAGATGTTCCTGGCCGGCGGCTTTATCAACGCTGTGCCCGCCATCATTCTCCAACTGGTGTTCATTCCGGCTGTCATGGTGATCCTGGACCGGGTGGGTCTGGTGCGCTTTCAGGGGAGGGAGCGGAAATCCCCCCAGTCCCAAAACTGACCCCGCCGGAAAGGATCGGGATCTCAAAGGGCCGGAACCGCGTCTCTCACGCGCCGCGGCGCCCGTCCTTTCCGCGCAGCGCCATCCGTTGATCAAAACCGCAGACGCGGCGGGCCGTCCGAAGGCGGCCCGCCGCGTCCGCGCATTCCTGTGCGCCGTCATATTTTCAGGGGATACCGCTCGGTAAAGCACCCCCGGCAAAAGCCGCACCGGGCCTCCGGCGCCATACGGCCCAGGTCCTCCACCGGCAGATAGCCCAGACTGTCCGCCCCCGTCAGCGCCCGGATCTCCTCCACGGTGTGATGGCAGGCGATGAGGTTCTCCCTGTCCGGGATGTCGGTGCCGAAGTAGCAGGGCGCGATGAATGGGGGCGCGGACACCCGGAAGTGGACCTCCCTGGCCCCCGCCTCCCGCAGCAGGCTGATGATCTGCCGGCAGGTGGTCCCCCGTACGATGGAGTCGTCCACCATCACCACCCGCTTGCCGGCCACCTCGCTGCCCAGCGCGGACAGTTTGATGCGCACCGCCTGCTCCCGGCTGGTCTGGTCCGGGGTGATGAAGGTCCGCCCCACATACCGGTTTTTCACAAAGCCCATCCCCAGGGGGATGCCGCTCTCCAGGGCGTAGCCCCGGGCGGCGTCCAGCCCGGAGTCGGGCACCCCCACCACCAGGTCGGCCTCCACCGGGTACCGCCGCGCCAGCAGCCGACCGGCGTTGACCCGGGCCTGGTGGACCGACTGCCCCGCGATGACGGAGTCCGGCCGGGCGAAATAGATATACTCGAAGATGCACAGGTTGGAAAGCCCCCGGCAGTTGTCCCGGATGGACCGCACCTCCCCGTTTTGCACCACCACGATCTCGCCGGGGTCCAGTTCCCGCTCCACATGGCCGCCCACCGCCTCGATGGCGCAGGACTCGGAGGCGAACAGCACCGCCTCCCCTTTCCGGCCCATGCACAGAGGCCGGAACCCCCAGGGATCCCGGCAGGCGATGAGTTTCTGGGGGGACATGACGATGAGGGAGAAGGCCCCCCGCAGCCCCGCCGTGGCCTGGCACACCGCCTCCTCCACGCTGCCGCACCGCAGCCGCGCCTGGGCGATGGCGTAGGCGATGATCTCGGTGTCGCTGGTGGTGTGGAAGATGGCGCCCCGATACTCGTACCGGCGGCGCAGTTCCTCCACGTCCACCAGGTTTCCGTTGTGGACCACCGCCAGGGTGCCCTTCGCGTACTTGATGGTCAGGGGCTGAGCGTTCTCCCGCGCCCCCTCGCCGGTGGTGGCGTAGCGGACGTGGCCCACCGCCATGGTGCCGTTCAGCCTGTCCAGGATGTCCTTGCGGAACACCTCGCTGACCAGCCCCGCGTCCTTGTAAAAGGACTGCTCCCGGTCGTTGACGGCGGCGATGCCGCAGGCCTCCTGCCCCCGGTGCTGAAGGGCGTACAGCCCGTAGTAGGCGGTCTGCGCGCAGCCTCCCAGCCGGTCGTACACCCCGAAGACGCCGCACTCCTCGCGGAGCCCCCAGATGCTGTGTTCCATGGTCCATCCCTCCAAAAACGCGCGCAACGGCGTCCTGCCCGACGCCGTTGTCCGTATTGCTATTATATATTATAAAGGATGCCTTTTGAAATTGCAACCGTCCGGCGGGTCATATCTTTCCAAAATCTGCGGTCATTTTGCAAGAATTTTGCAAGTTGTCCCATCTAAAAATTCATTTGTTTCTCCAAACTTGCCAAAAGGCGCTTGACAGGAGCCAGGGCGGGGCGTAGAATACGCCACAAGACAAGGGCGTCGGGAGTTGTTCTCCCGGCGCCTTTGTCAAGCGTCAGACACAAAGGGGCGGCTGATGGCGTTTTCCCCGGGGGAAACGCGGATCGGGCCGCCTTTTTGCGCGAAAAGAAAAGGGAGGCAGCAACTATGTCAGCAGACGAAATTTTGAGCGCCATAAACGGCGAAACGTTTGGCGTATGGTTCCTGATCGGGGCCGCGCTGGTGTTCTGGATGCAGGCCGGTTTCGCCATGGTGGAGACCGGTTTCACCCGAGCCAAGAACTCCGGCAACATCCTGATGAAAAACCTGATGGACTTCTGCATCGGCACCATCGTCTTTATCCTGATCGGCGCCAGTTTGCTCCTGGGCGAGGATATGATCGGCCTGATCGGGAAACCCGGATTCGATATCTTCACCGACTATGCGAATTTTGACTGGTCCAACTTCGTGTTTAATCTGGTGTTCTGCGCCACCACCGCCACCATCGTGTCCGGCGCCATGGCGGAGCGGACCAAATTCCTGTCCTACTGCATCTATTCCGCCGTCATCTCCGCCGTCATCTATCCCATCGAGGCCCACTGGACCTGGGGCGGCGGCTGGCTGGCCCAGATGGGTTTCCACGACTTTGCCGGCTCCAACTGCATCCACATGGTGGGCGGCATCAGCGCGTTCGTCGGCGCGGCCCTTCTGGGGCCCCGTCTGGGCAAATTTCAGCGGGACGCCGGGGGCAAAGTGATCAAGGTCAACGCTTTCCCCGGCCACAGCCTGCCGCTGGGCTGCCTGGGCGTGTTCATCCTCTGGCTGGGCTGGTACGGGTTCAACGGCGCCGCGGCCACATCCGTGGCCGAGATGGGCAGCATCTTCCTGACCACGACCGTCGCCCCCTCCGTGGCCACCGTGGTGTGCATGATCTTCACCTGGCTCAAATACGGCAAGCCCGACGTGTCCATGTGCCTGAACGCCTCTCTGGCGGGGCTTGTGGCCATCACCGCCTCCTGTGACGTGACGGACGCCCTGGGCGCCTCCGTCATCGGCGCGGTGTCCGGCGTGCTGGTGGTCTTCGGCGTGTGGCTGCTGGACCATAAACTCCACGTGGACGACCCCGTGGGCGCCGTGGCGGTCCACATGATCAACGGCATGTGGGGCACCATCGCCGTGGGCCTGTTCGCCACCGACACCGCCCCCGCCTTTGCCCGCGGCATCGGCGACGGCGTCACCTTCGGCGCCAACCAGATCGCCGGCAAGGGCCTGTTCTACGGCGGCGGTTTCCGCCAGCTGGGCCTGCAGCTGATCGGTATGCTGTCCACCGCCGCCTTCACCGCCGTGACCATCACCATTACATTCCTCGTGATCCGGGCGGCGGTGGGCCTGCGGGTGACACGCGAGGAGGAGATCACCGGCCTGGACGTCACCGAGCACGGGCTGTCCTCCGCTTACGCGGGCTTCAGCATCATCGACACCAACGCCAACGACGTCATGGCCGAGATCGCCCCCGCCGCGGCCTCTGTTCCCTCTGCCCCCGCCCCGGCCGAGGTCCCCATCCCCGCCGCCTCCGCCCCCGCCTCCAAGGGGGCGGGCGAGCCCAGGCTGACCAAGATCTCCATGGTCTTCGGCCAGGAGCGGCTGGAGAATCTGAAGAACGCCATGAACGACATCGGCGTGACCGGCATGACGGTGACTCAGGTCCTGGGCTACGGCGTGCAGAAGGGCCACGACACCTATTACCGCGGCGTCAAGCTGGACAGCGTCAAGCTGCTGCCCAAGGTGAAGGTGGAAGTGGTCGTCAGCAAGGTGCCCGTGCAGACGGTCATCGACGCGGCCCGCAGGGCCCTTTACACCGGCCGTGTGGGCGACGGCAAGTTCTTCGTCTACGATGTGGAACAGGTGGTCAAGGTCCGCACCGGCGAACTCGGCTACGACGCCCTGCAGGGCGAAGACTGACCGATCCGGACAGAGTACGGGAGGGGCGGCCCCGCGGGGCCGCCCCTCCCGTTATTTCAGTTCCAATTCCATGGCAATGTGCGGGATGCCCGCCTCCAAAAACTCCCCGGAGACGGCCCGGAACCCGTACTTCTCATAAAAACCCGCCACAGGCGCCTGGGAGTCCAGCCGGATATATTTGCAGCCCGTCCTCTCCCGCAGGGCGTCTATGGCCTCGGTGAGGAGCCTTCCGCCCAGCCCCCTGCCGTGTTTCACGGTAAGCACCCGCCCGATGTGGACGGCCTCCGGGCCGTCCTCCATCCGGTAGGCCCGCAGGTAGGCGGCCACCCGGCCGCCCTCCTGATAGAAGCAGTGGAGGCTTTGGTAGTCGGTGCCGTCCATGTCCAGGTAGTGGATGCGCTGCTCCATCATGAACACCGCCGACCGGGCCCTCAGGATCTCGTAGACCTCCCGGCCCGACAGTTCGTCAAAGGTCTTCACGGTCAGTTCCACGGCGCTCCCCTCCCCTGTCCGGATGGCGTCTATCCTACCACAGTCCGGCGGAGATTTCCAGTCCCTTTCGCCGCAGCTCAGGTCAGATTGGTATAGCCCATCAGGTACTCGTCCACCTCGCGGGCGGCGCCCCTTCCCTCCGCGATGGCCCACACCACCAGGGACTGGCCCCGCCGCATATCGCCGGCGGCGAAGACCTTGGCCGCGCTGGCGGCGTAGCCGCCGGGGGCGGTGGCCACGTTGGAGCGGCTGTCCCGGCTCAGGCCGAAGGCGTCGGGCGCCCCGTCCTCGGGGCCAAGGAAACCGGCGGCGACCAGCAGCAGCCCGCAGGGCAGCTCCTCCTCCGAGCCGGGCACCTCCGCCATTACGGTGCGGCCGCTCTCGCTCCTGGGCTCCAGGCTGACGGCGGTGACGGACACCGGCCTGCCCTCCCCGTCGGTCCGGACGGCCTTCACCGTCGTCTGATACCGCCGGGGGTCCGCGCCGAACAGGGCGATGGCCTCCTCCTGGCCGTAGTCGGTCTTGCACACCCGGGGCCACTGGGGCCACGGGTTGTCCTCCGCCCGGCGGTCGGGCAGCCTGGGCATCATCTCCAGCTGAGTCACCGACCTGCACCCCTGACGGATGGCGGTGCCCACACAGTCGTTGCCCGTGTCCCCGCCGCCGATGACAATGACGTCCTTTCCGGCGGCGTCCATGGAGCCGTCCACCGGCTGTCCGTCCAGCAGGGCCTTCGTCGCGGCGGTGAGGTAATCCACCGCGTAAACGGTCCCCTCCAGCGCCATGCTCCTGGGCTTTTTGGCCCCGCAGCACAGGATGATCGCGTCATACTGGTCCAGCAGTTCCCCGGCGGGGACGTCCTTTCCCACCTCGCGGGAGGTGACAAACTCCACCCCCTCGGCGGTCATCAGATCGACCCGCCGCCGGACGATCTCCTTTTGCAGTTTCATGTTGGGGATGCCGTACATGAGCAGGCCGCCCGCCCGGTCCGCCCGCTCGTACACGGTGACCGAGTGCCCCCGGCGGTTGAGCTGGTCGGCGGCGGCGAGGCCGGCGGGGCCGGAGCCCACCACCGCCACCCGCTTGCCGGTGCGGACCTTGGGGGGGCGGGGCCGGATCGCCCCGGAAACGAACCCCTCCTCGATGATGGCCAGTTCGTTCTCCTTCACGGTCACCGGGTCCCCGTGGAGGCCGCAGGTGCAGGCCGCCTCGCACAGGGCGGGGCACACCCGTCCGGTGAACTCCGGGAAGTTGTTGGTCTTGGTGAGGCGGCTCAGGGCGTGGCCCATGTTGCCGGAGTACACCAGGTCGTTCCATTCGGGCACCAGGTTGTGGAGGGGGCAGCCGGTAAACATCCCGGCCAGCCGCACCCCGGACTGGCAGAAGGGCACGCCGCACTCCATGCACCGGGCGCCCTGTTTGCGGCGCTCCTCCCCGGGCAGCATGGGGTGAAACTCGTTCCAGTGCCTGACGCGCTCTTCCGGCGCCTGACCGGGGTTGCCCCGGCGGTCATATTCCAAAAATCCAGTGGGCTTTCCCATCAGTGGGCACCTCCCGTCACGGCGTAGAATGCCTCGACCTCCGCCTCGTCGTGGGTCAGACCCCGCTCCTCGCACTGGGCGATGGCCTTCAGAATCCGGTCGTAATCTCTCGGCAGGATCTTCTTGAAACTGGTCACGGCGCTGGGGAAGTCGGCCAGAATGGCCTTGCCCTTCTCCGAGCCGGTGGCGGCCACATGCTGCTCGATGAGGGAGCGGAGTTCCTCGACGTCGTGGCGGCTCTCCAGCGGCTCGATGGACACCAGTTCCTTGTTTACCCGCAGATACAGGTCCCGTTTGGGATCCCACACATAGGCGATGCCCCCCGACATACCGGCGGCGAAGTTCTTGCCGGTGGGACCCAGAACGACGACCCGGCCGCCGGTCATATACTCGCAGCCGTGGTCGCCCACGCCCTCCACCACGGCGCAGGCCCCGGAGTTCCGCACGGCGAACCGCTCCCCGGCCACGCCGGCGATGAACGCCTTGCCGGAGGTGGCGCCGTACAGAGCCACGTTGCCGATGATGATGTTCTCATCCGCCCGGAACTTGGCGTTTTTCGGCGGGAACACCGCCAGCTTGCCGCCGGACAGCCCCTTGCCGAAGTAATCGTTGGAGTCCCCCTCCAGCGTCAGGGTCAGGCCCTTGGGAATGAACGCCCCAAAGGACTGCCCGCCGCCGCCGGTGCAGTGGACGGTGAAGGTGTCCTCCGGCAGCGCGTCCCCGTGGAGCCGGGTAATATCCGAGCCGAAGATGGCGCCCACGGTGCGGTCCGTAGAGCTGACCTCCAGGGAGATGTCCCTCTTCTGCCCCTTTTTCAAAGCGCCGCCCAGCCTGGAGAGCAGCACGGACATATCCACCGTCTTCTCCAGCTGGAAGTCGTACACATCGGCGGGGTCGAAGTGGGTCTTATAGCTCTCTCCGATGTAGGGGTTGCCCAGAATGGCGGACAGATCCACCGTGGCCGCCCGCTCGTTGACGGCGTGCTCCCGGACCTTCAGCAGATCGGTGCGGCCCACCAGTTCCTCCACGGTGCGCACGCCCAGGCGGGCCATGTGCTCCCGCAGTTCCTGGGCGATGAACCGCATGAAGTTCACCACGTACTCGGGCCTGCCCCGGAAACGCTTTCTCAGTTCCGGGTTCTGGGTGGCCACGCCCACGGGGCAGGTGTCCAGATTGCACACCCGCATCATCACGCAGCCCATGGCGACCAGCGGCGCGGTGGCGAAACCGAACTCCTCCGCCCCCAGCATACAGGCGATGGCCACGTCCCGGCCGGACATGAGTTTGCCGTCTGTCTCCACCACCACCCGGGAGCGCAGATCGTTCTGGATGAGGGTCTGGTGGGTCTCCGCCAGCCCCAGTTCCCAGGGCAGGCCGGCGTTGTGGATGGACGTTCTGGGGG
>CAYPEE010000065.1:0-9899 GCA_964409665.1 uncultured Oscillospiraceae bacterium | reverse complement strand
CATCGGCTCCGGCTGGTGCAGTCTGGAGTACATCGAGAAGATCATCGAGGAGGATGACGAAATGCTGAGTTACGAGCAATTCAAGGACTACATGGAGCAGTACCGCAAAGAGGTACAGTCCAAGCCCGGCAGCGGCTGGAGCGAGAATGACCGGAACTGGGCCGTGCAGAACGGGCTGTTTCAGGGCGGCTCAGACGAGGCCCTGATGTGGCAGGACACGCTGACCCGGGAGCAGGCGGCGGCCCTGTTCCACCGGGAGGCCGAGCGCACCGGCAGGGCGTAACCATGACCATCACCATCAAGCGGGACAAGAAGCCCGCGAAGGAGCCGAAACCGCCAAGACACCGCCTGGGATTCACCAACACGCTGGCCGTGTGGATCATGGTCTTTCTGGCGGCGGGGCTGATAGGCGGGTTCTACCTGGCCGTCAAGAGCATCCTCACCGGCTACACCGGCGCTCTGGCCTGCTGGACCGTGGTATTCACGCCCATCGGCACCGCCGTGTCTGTTGTTTTAGTACGTATTGTGGATAAGAGTCGTGACGAGAATACCGGCGCAAATGGTGAAGGTATCAAATTCGCCGCAGCCAAGGCCGTTGGATTTGTGGAAGGTGGCAACACGGAGAGCACAGACGGACCGCCCGTCTGACCCCAGCATTGAGAGGCCCCCTCGCAGGATTTTCTGTCCTGCGAGGGGGCCTTTTCTTTTGCCCTGGAAAGGCCGTCTTGGTGTTTCCTATGCCGCCCCGGACATGGCCGTTATAACCTATGGAGGGGGTCGCTATAGGCCTATATTGATGTCATAGGGGTGTTGCCAGTGCGTTTCCTGGTCCTCTGGGGGAAAGTAGGTGTCACCGCCTAGCTGATACTCTCCGCTCCGCATCTTTTGAAGCACCAGCTTTGCCGCGTCCTCACCCCCTGCCTCCAGGGTGCGGAACTCTTGCTCGGTCAGCTCGAAGGTGACGCCAATGCGTCCCCAGGCCTTTTTCCGGGGCTGGTCCTGCCGGCTGACGCTCTGGCAGAACTCTTCATAGCCCATGTGACCGGCGGCTTTCATGGCGGCGCTTGCCGCCTGAAGCTCGTCCGGGGTCCAATCTCTGCTCATGTGATACCTCCTATTCTATCCATGACCGCTGAGGCAGGCATGTCAGCAGCCGGTCAAAGTCCCTCTCGGCCTGTCGCATGGTCTCCCAGGTGGTATTCGGGTCCACCATGCGCTCATAGAGGGCGTCGATCTCCTTGATGGTCTTGAGCAACGACGTGTTTTCATCCCGCAGAATGTCCATAGTGGCCTTTAGGTAATCGTAGCTCTGACGCAGGTCCAGATAGGAAATCAGGATGCCCAGGCACTGGCCGATGATGGATAGCATCTCTGCCTTGGTATGCCGCATGAGCCGCTTTCCGGCCTCTGTGGTGGCAAGCTGGCCGTCGTACCCGCAGAGGGCAAAGTAGTCTTCCTCGTCGGCGTCGTACCCAATCAGCCGGTATCGGTTGCCAATCAGGGCAACGGTGCAGTCGTCGAACAACTGGTAGTAGTCCTCTCCCCACCAGAGGTGCGTCTGCTCCTGGATGGCATCGTTGAGCTGGTCCGCTTTCGCAGACAGGTCAGCGAATGCCACCTTGAATTCCCACAAATCATCATCGTCGCCGTCCAGGGCGTTGAGCAGGGTGTCGTTGTCCTGGCCGATAAAATACTGCACGTCATCACAGGCACTCTGGATTTCCCACAGTTCTTCCTGGATGGCCGCAAAGCCCATGGAGGCCAAGGCCGGGCGTTTATAGCGTAGCGCCCGTGTGCGCTCCCCCTTGGTCATTCGGCTTCCCCCTCTCTTTCCCAGCCGGCCTCTTCCAGATCGTCGAAGCCGTTGTAGACGTCCTCCAGCACCAGGGCCCCGTTCTGGTTCACGATAACGGAGGGGGGCTCGTCGCCCCAGGTGTTGTGCTCCAACAGGAATAGGTGCGCCCTAGTGGTCTTTGCCTCGCCAAAGGACGTGTCCTCGGTCCAGCTGAACCAGCCCTCGTCAATGACGTGCCAGGTCCCCCGGTGTCCTTCCACGCGGATGCGGTCGCTGTCTCTGGTAATCAAATCTTTTCCTCCTCTCTCTGGACGGCTGTCTTTGCCGTCTCAAGGCACTCCTTGTAGGTGTCGAACCAGCCTGTGATCTGCTTGTCGTCCTCCGGGCGCACATGGATCTCCCGGGTCCGCTTGTTGAGCCGGTACATCTTCCCGCGGTCGAGCACGCCCAGCATGTCCCGGTCGTTGGCGACGATGCGACAGCTCCCCCACTTAATATCCATTCGGTCTAAGCCGGTCAGATTGCTCTGGTAGGCGTAGGCCTGCTTCCGGGTGCGGAACCTCCGGAGCAGCTGGAACGGGCACTTCCGAAACAGGGCGTATTGATATGCCTCGTGGCCGTAGACATCGGCGCCTATCGCCCGGTCCTGGATGCAGTAATCCCGGTAGGCTGGACAGCGCCTCGGGTCTGCCCTTGTGAACCTGATCTTGCCCTTGCTCATGGAGCGGCCCTCCGTTCTCCCTTCTTCCCGAAGCCGTGGAGATAGCAGTCGACCGTCCCGTCGGTGGAGACGCAGGCGCGTTCCCCGCCCGGGCACCCGACGCAGGTGCCGCCGTTCTCCGGCCTCCAAAACGGGCAGCAGTCCTCGCCCCGGATCATGTGCTTGTAGGTCTCATCGTACCGCAGGGCGGCCCCGGGACGGGCGATCGCCCAGTCCCGGAGGGGGATGCTTACTCCAGCAAAGTCCCTGATGGCCTCGTCCATGCCGCAGGCGTCGCAGATGTAGACGGAAGCGTGGCGGCTCAGGGCGTTGGTGTGCAGGCGGTCCTTGACGGTGAAGCGCCCGCACCGAGGGCAGAAGTGCGTCCCCTCGGTCTGCACCGCGGCGAAGTCCTCAATGACCTTCTTGGCGGCGATGGAGGCATTGACCTCCTGGGAAAACTCGTTGTAGTTCATGCTCAAGCTCCTTTCTTGGCGTTGGCCGCGGCGATCAGCAGCGGCGCAGTATCAAATCCGAAATCGGCATAGCCCTCTTTGATGGTGTCCAGGTAGTACCGGGTGGGGGCGTCAATCCTGTGGCCAGGCGTCATGATGTAGGCCATAGCCTCGACCACCCAGCCCCGGACCTTGACGTTGAAGAAGTGCTTGGTGTAGAGCCGGGGGTACCCCTCGTACCAGTCAAGCGCGGCCTCATCCCTCTGGCTAATGGCCCAGATGCCGACCGGGACGCTCTCGCCGGCGCAGGGCTCGATGTTGGCCACCCCGGCCCGGCTGTTCCCCCGGAAGGTCAGCTTGTAGTTCTGGATGATGGATGCCCCGGCAACCACGGCGTCGGGGCACCGCTGGAGCATCTGGTTCACGTTCAGGTTGCTCCCGTAGGCGATGTAGTATCTGCGCTTCATGTCTTTCTCCTCCTTATTCGTCGTTGGACTTGATGTTGTCGAACTCATACCGGCTGGCTGGGTACCGGGACCGGAGCTCCTGCAGAGCCGCCTCGCACTCCTCCCAGGACCGCACCCTGTCTATGTCGAGGGTCCTGCTTCGGGCCAGCGTTTTGTCTGCGCCCTGCTGGGTGCCGTCCAGATAGGTGGTGTCGTAAATCGTCACTCGCATCATGGCTGTCACCCCCTTATCAGTGTGGTACACGCAGGGAACGTGCTCGTCCTCTGGCACATCCGCCCAGGTGTCATATATGCGGAAGTTGCGCGGGTTGTCTCCCGCGTATGCCTTGCGGCACCTTCCAATGTACCCCTTCGCCGTCTTGATGGAACTCGCAAAGGCGAAGACGTGCGAGTAGCTTCCGCATACCTTTTTGTCGCTGTCATACTGCATGAAATATCGCTTCATACCTATCTCCTTATCCCCCCGTGTGGCCGGTAGGTCAGCCGGATTGTTTACGCCACCACGATCTCTGCGGACTGGGCGACGAAAGCGGCGGTCAGGTGCTGGCGGCAGGTCTTGAACTCGGGGCCGGTGAGGCCGAGACGCTTGGTGAGGACGTTGGTCATCAGAGTGTTTTTCTGAGCGGGGGAGTAACTGGCACAGCTCTTGAAGTAGAGCCTGGTGTCCTGGCAGTCAATGGCCCAGGCGCTCATGGCAAGGCAGAACTGGACGTAGGCCTTAATCTTGCCGGCGTGGGTGGTGCCATTGAACAGGCGGAACTCCACCGTGCCCTTGGTGAAGAAAGCGTGGAGGTTGATGCCGTGGTAGCGGGTGGCGTTGTAGTGCTGGTGGTCGATGCCGTCCCGGTAGCCGTCGTTCACCTGGCTGTACCAGATGCGCTTCAGGCTGTCCTTGTTCCTCTCGCCGTCGTTCTTCATAGCGGCCAGGAGGGAGCGGTTCATCTTCTTGCACCAGCGGCTGGCCCGCTCACCGATCTCCAGGGCTTCATAGAACAGGTCCTGCCGGCCGATGGCGAAGTTCATCAGGCGGGTCAGGCTTTCGGGGGTGTGGTTCCGGCCGTCAACGTGGACGTGGATGCCGCAGGAGCTGTTGGCGATGGCGCCGGCGGCCCGGAGGGCGCGGATGATGTTCTGCAGGTCGTCCATGTCGTCGTACTGGAGGACCGGGGTGACGACCTCGCAGGAGTAGTCTCGGTTGGCGTTGACCCGGCCACCGGCGACCTTCCGCTCGGTGAGGATGCTGCCGTCGCTCATGGCCTTCCAGGTGCGGCCCTTGCGGTCTGTGGCAGTGTAGGTGTCGTAGTAGGTCCCGGCGTAGCGGGTGGTGGTCCCGAAGTAATTGGCAATGACCTGGGTGGCGTTCTGGCGGGTGATACCGGTCAGCTCGACCTCAACACCGAAGTTCTGCTTCTTCATCATGTCGTACATCTGTATGTCCTCCTGTCGTTTGTTGTCAGTTGGTAAAGAATTTCTTTAACTACTGATAATATACCACAGTCGTCTTTAGCTGTCAATACTTTTTCTTTAGATTTTGAAAAATTTTCTTTGACAAGTGAAAAGTTGTGTGATATAGTAGACAGGAGAAAGGAGGTACCCGGCATGATTACCTTTTATCCCCTCTGGATTACCCTCGCAAAGAAGCGGCTGAAGAAGAGCGACCTGTACCAAGTCACCAGCTCGGCCACTATCGCCCGGATGGGCCGGGACGAGTACGTTTCCCTGGACGTCATAGACAAGATATGCGAGTTCCTGGACTGCCCCATCAGCGACGTGATGGTGAGAGCCCCCAAGGAAAAAGGAGAAGGCCCGAGCGAGTGATCGCCCGGGCCTCTCTTTGTAGCTCAGTCATTTGCTATGTACCTTTTTACCGGCGCGGGTACTCTCGATTTTCGGGGTGCTGTTCGGTATGCGGATGATGATCTCGTCCAGCTCACAGCCCAGCGCCTCGCAGATCAGATCCAGGTGTTCAAGGTTGACCCGCTCCGCTATTTCGTGGTACAGCTCATTGATGGTGGTCGGCCGTATGCCGGTTTTCCGGGCAAGGTCCGCCTGTGTCCAGCGAAGCTCGCCAAGCTTTCTGGACAGTAAAATCTTAATCATACGCGCCGCTCCTTTGTGTGTGATAATCTTATTGCTTTGCTACGGTTTTTGCTTGGAATTGTCAGATTATCACGCATTAGGTTAGGCGGAACCCCGGATGTATAGAAAAGCAGCCCCATTGAGCCATTATGGCCCAACGGGACTGCTTGTGCAATTATAGGGGGAGAACCAGAACGAATACCTGTTCTAAAATATAGATTGTAGCGGTGGTTCGCCTGGCTCCCCTATGGTGGAGGCGAGGGGAGTCGAACCCCTGTCCGAAAATGATTCCACGGGACTTTCTCCGGGTGCAGACGGTCATTTCCATTCCCTTCCCCCGGCGTGGACCGTCACACTCGGGGGGTCGGTAGAGTCATGATGCATGGCCCGGTCAACTCTTTCCGGACTCACGGACGCCACTCATTTCACGCCCCGGACGGCTCGTGGCCCTTCCGCCCGGGACGGCCGCTATTTAAGCAGCGGCGAGAACGACGTTATCGTTGTTCTTTCATTTATAAGTGCCCATTTTAAGGCGGCTGGGCGCCGCCACCCGCTTATCCCGTCTCTTCATCCCCGTCGAAACCAGTACGCCCCCCTGTCGCCGCAGAGCCAAAGAGCGGCTTTGCGGGAGCCCCGTTCGGGGTGTGCGGAACATCAGTTCCGGCCGAAGGAAACAAAAAGGAGATGTTCAGACCTTCTCCGGCTCCGGGTTGTCCACGCCGAAGGTGTCCACGGTGACCTTTTTCATCCGCTGGTCGGTGAGGGGCCTGTCCTGCCGGCCGGTCCGGACGGACACGATGGCGTCCGCAGTCTCCATGCCCTCGATCACCCGGCCGAAGGCGGCATAGGCGCCGTCCAGATGGGGGGCCTCCTCCACCATGATGAAAAACTGGCTGCCGGCGGAGTCGGGGTCCATGGCCCGGGCCATGGACAGTACGCCCCGGCTGTGGCGGAGGCCGTTCTGCACGCCGTTCTGGCGGAACTCGCCCCGGATGGAGTAGCCGGGGCCGCCGACGCCCACGCCCTGGGGGTCGCCCCCCTGGATCATAAAGCCGGGGATCACCCGGTGGAAGATCAGGCCGTCATAAAAGCCCTTTTTCACCAGGGAGATGAAATTGTTCACCGTGTTGGGCGCCGCGTCGGGGTACAGTTCCGCCTTCATTACGCCGCCGTTCTCCATTTCGATGGTCACCACAGGATTCTGCGCCATGTCCGTGTCCTCCTCAGGAATCTTATGTCAGTACCGTCCGCGAAAGGCCCGGTCCATCTCCCGCCGGGCGTCCCGCCGGGCGGCGTCCTCCCGCTTGTCGTAGAGTTTTTTGCCCCGGGCCAGAGCCAGTTCCACCTTCACTCTGGGGCCGCGGAAGTACAGCGACAGGGGCACCAGGGCGTAGCCGTCCTGCTGGACTTTGGCCTGGAGCCGCAGGATCTCCCGCCTGTGGAGCAGCAGCCGCCGGACGCGCCGGGGGTCCTTGTTAAAGATGTTGCCCTTCTCGTAGGGGGATATGTGCATCCCGTACAGCAGCATCTCTCCGTCCTTCACCGCGCAGAAGGAGTCCTTCAGGTTCACGTTGCCCAGCCGGATGGACTTGACCTCTGTGCCGGCCAACTCGATGCCGGCCTCGAACCGGTCCTCAATGAAATAATCGTGGAACGCCTTGCGGTTGGCGGCGATCTGTTTCACGGCGCTCTTGGCCACGAGGCTCCCCCCTTTCCTCCGCGACAGGAACACAGTATAGCACGTTTTTCAGGGTTCCGCAAGGGGAAAAAGGACCGGCTTTTCCGCCCCGGCCCCCGATTTATAAAATTGCTCTTGTTTTTAGGGCGGGGATATCATATAATAGCTTAGTTTCAACCACACGGAAGGGGGAGTCCCATGGATCCGCGTCCCATCGGCGTGTTTGACTCCGGTTTTGGGGGACTGACCGGGGTGCGGCAACTGCGCCGGATCCTGCCCCGGGAACACATCATCTACTTTGGCGACACCGCCCGGGTGCCCTATGGCAACCGGGACCGGGACACCATTCTGCGCTATGCCCGTCAGGACGTGCATTTTCTGCGCGGTTTTGATCTGAAGGCCATCCTGATCGCCTGCGGCACCGTCAGTACCAACTGCCTGGAGACCCTGCGGCGGGAAAACGACATCCCCATCTTCGGCGTGGTGGAGCCCGCCGTGGAACGGGCGGCGGCCCTGACTCGAAACCGGCGGATCGGAGTGGCCGCCACCCGGGCCTCCGTCCGCAGCGGGGCCTACGCCCGGGCTTTCGCCCGGCTGGACCCGGATCTGTCGGTCCGCAGTCAGGCCTGTCCCCTCTTTGTCCCCCTGGTGGAGGAGGGGCGCTGCCGTCCCGGTGACACCGTCATCGAGACTGTGGCGGAGCAGTACCTGGCCCCTCTCCGGGAGGAGGGCGTGGACACCCTGGTGCTGGGCTGCACCCACTACCCCCTGCTGCGGGAGGTCGTCGGACAGGTCATGGGCCCGGACGTGTCCCTCATCGACGCGGGGGCCGAGGCGGCGGCGGCGCTGAAGGCCATGCTGTCCCGCCGGGACGGCCTCACGGATGCCCCGGAGGGGGCCGCCGAGTACTACACCAGCGCCCAGGCCGCGGACTTTCAGCGGCTGGCGCCGCTCTTCCTGGAGGAGGATGTGTCCGTCAGGGCGGAACAGGTGGACATCACCCGATACTGAGCCGGGCCGCATATCCTGTTTAAGAAAGGGGGATCGCGCCATGTGCGCCGATAATGTGATTATATCCATCAAGGGGAAGCAGATATACGCCGAGGACTCCCCGGACGAGATCGAACTGGTCACCGCCGGCACTCTGAAGTGGGAGGGCCGGGGCAAATACTCCATCTCCTACCAGGAGAGCGAACTCACCGGGCTGGAGGGCACCACCACAAGACTGCTCGTCGACGGCGGAAAGGTCACTCTGCTGCGGGAGGGCAACATCAACTCCCAGATGGTGTTCGAGGAGGGCCGCCGCCACCTGTCCATGTACGAGACCCCATACGGCGCTCTGTCCATCGGGGTGAACACCCGCCGGATGCGCTCCACCCTGAGCGATACGGGCGGCGACCTGGAGATCGACTACGCCATCGAGATCGACAACCTGCTGGCGGGGCGGAACCTGTTCCGCATGAACGTAAAAAAGGATCCCGCCCTGCCCCAATGACGGGCGCGGAAATAAGGAGTTTATCACAATGTCTAACCTGATTCAGGCGGCCCGGGACCAGGTGGCCCGGCTTGCCCAGAGCGCCTACGCGCGGGCCGCCGCCGCGGGCCTGCTCCCCGCCGGCCAGACCATCCGGGGCACCGTGGAGGTGCCCAAAGACAGCAGAAACGGCGACCTGGCCTCCTCCTTCGCCATGGCGGGGGCCAGGGCGCTGCACATGGCTCCCCGGGCCATCGCGCAGATCGTTCTGGACCACCTGGAACTGGAGGGCACCTTCTTCGCCCGGGCCGAGATCGCCGGTCCCGGCTTTCTCAACTTCTTCTACGCCCCCCGGTGGTACGGGGAGGTGCTCGCCGCAGTGGAGGCGGAGCCGGAGACCTACGGCGCCTCTGATCTGGGCGGCGGCAAAAAAGTGATGGTGGAGTTCGTCTCCGCCAACCCCACAGGCCCCATGCACATGGGCAACGCCCGGGGCGGCGTGCTGGGGGACACCCTGGCCAACGTCCTCAGGCGGGCGGGGTACGACACCTGGAAGGAGTTCTACGTCAACGACGCCGGCAACCAGATTCAAAAGTTCGCCGCCTCTCTCTACGCCCGGTATATGCAGCTGCTGGTGGGGGAGGACAACTATCCCTTCCCCGAGGACGGGTATCAGGGCGAGGACATCCGGGAACTGGCCCGGGCGTTCTATGAGATCCACAGCGACCGCTACCGGGACCGGGGGGACGAGGCCCTGGACGCCCTGGCCGCCTTCGGCCTGGAGCAGAACATCCCCAAAATGCAGTCCGACCTGAAAAAGTACGGCATCGTCTACGACCAGTGGTTCTTTGAGTCCGAACTCCACGAGTCCGGCTACGTGGCCGAGACGGCGGACCTGCTCACCCAAAAGGGCTGGACCTATGAGAGGGACGGGGCCCTGTGGCTGGACACCGCCGGCCTCTTAAAACGGAAGTATCTGGCCGAGGGCAGGACCAACGAGCAGGTGGACCGGCTGGAGCTGAAGGACGACGTGCTCCGCCGGGCCAGCGGGGTCTACACCTATTTCGCCGCCGACATCGCCTACCACCGCAACAAATTTGAGCAGCGGAGGTTCGATCTGGTCATCAACGTGTGGGGCGCCGACCACCACGGCCATGTGGCCCGCCTCCAGGCCGCTCTGGACGCCCTGGGGCTGGACGGCTCCCACCGGCTGGTCATCGTGCTGATGCAGCTGGTCAATCTGCTGCAGGA
>CAYPEE010000064.1:0-9913 GCA_964409665.1 uncultured Oscillospiraceae bacterium | reverse complement strand
CCGGAGCCGGACTCGATGTTGCAGGCCTTCTTGATCAGAACGGCGGCGGGGGGCGTCTTGGTAACGAAGGTGAAGGAGCGGTCGGCGTACACGGTGATGACCACGGGGATGATCAGGCCCATGTCCTTCTTGGTGCGCTCGTTGAACTCCTTGGTGAACATGGCGATGTTGACGCCGTGCTGGCCCAGGGCGGGACCCACGGGGGGCGCGGGAGTGGCCTGGCCGGCGGGGATCTGCAGTTTTACATATCCAGTGATTTTCTGTGCCATTTGAAACAGCACCTCCTAATAAAATGTGGTGGTGACGGAGCGTCTCCCGCGCTCCTCCCACGGATGGGGGACGTCGTGTCCCTCTTCGTTCCAACGCGTTCGGGTCAGATGGTCTCCACCTGATCCAGTTCCAGTTCCACCGGCGTCTCCCGGCCGAACATGGACACCACCACGCGGACCCTGCCGCGCTCCTTGTCCAGTTCTTCCACGGTGCCGATGAAGGAGGCGAGGGCGCCGTCGACGATCTTGACGCTGTCGCCCACGCCGTAGGACACGACCACCTCGCGCTTTTCCACGCCCAGGGCGGCGATCTCCTCGTCGGTGAGGGGGAGGGCCTTGTTGGCGGCGCCCACGAACCCGGTGACGCCCCGGATGTTCCGCACCAGGTGCCATGTCTCGTCGGTCATGGCCATCTTGATCAGCACATAGCCGGGGAACACCTTGCGCTCCACGGTCTTGGGCCCGTTTTCGGTGATCTCGGTGACCGTCTCCATGGGGATGGACACCTCGGCGATCAGATCGTGCATATTGCGGTTCTCCACAGCCTGCTCGATGGACATGGCCACGTTTTTCTCGTAGCCGGAGTAGGTATGGACCACATACCACTTCAGATCTTCAGCCATGGGGCCCCCGTCAGCTGAAGAGCTTCAGCAGAGCGTTGACGACGGCGCGGGCCAGCCAGTCGAACACCCAGATGAATACACCGACGATGAGCACGCACAAGATGACGATGCCCACGTTCTTGACCACATCTTTGAGGGTAGGCCAGGTGACCTTTTTCAGTTCGCCCTTCAGGTCCTTGAACCATCGGACGATCCGGTTGGGCTTCTTCGCCTGCTTTTTGGCGGGCTTGGCCTTCTTGCCGGAGTCCGCGGACTCCAGCTTTTTATCCTGTTCAGACATCTGTTACCCCTCTCTCCTTACTTCGTTTCCACGTGCAGAGTGTGCTTCCTGCAGAAGGGGCAGTACTTACTGAGCTCCAGGCGCTCGGTGGTGTTGCGCTTGTTCTTTTTGGTGTTGTAGTTGCGCTGTTTGCACTCGGAGCAGCGCAAAACGACCTTCACACGGTTACCGGCTTTCGCCATTCTCGGCACCTCCTTGATGAATTTGACCGGCGGGCGCAAAAAAGGCGCCGGACACGGCCTTTGCCGATCCCAGCGCCAGGACGGGCGCGTTTCCGCCCGAAAGAGGCTACGGGAGAGCGGCAGAATCGCCTCCCTGCGGCCCGGTATGCCGGGGTGAGGGTTTTTGCGGCCATCCCGTAAAAATGACTGCAAAAAGAAAGCCCTGCTCACAGGTGACGATAGATTATCACATTTGCGGGGACTTGTCAAGCGCTGATTTTTGATTTATACTGTAAAAAAATTTGGCGGAAGGGGGAGGGGCCCATGCGCGTCATGGCCATCGACTACGGGGACGCCCGCACCGGCGTGGCGGTGTCCGACGAACAGGGCCTGCTGGCGGGCTATACCGCGGTCATCCGCAGCCGGAGGCCGGAGGCGGCGCTGGACGAGATAGAGCGGCTGAGCCGGGAGCGGGGCGTGGACGAACTGGTGATGGGCTTCCCCCGGAACATGGACAGCACCGAGGGCCCCCGGGCGGCGCGGTACCGGGAGTTCGCCGCCCGGCTGGAGGAGCGCACCGGGCTCCCGGTGCGCCTGTGGGACGAGCGGCGCACCACCGTGGAGGCCCACGCCATCCTCCACGCCTCCGGCAAGCGAATGAAGGCCCACAGGGAGAACGTGGACGCGGTGGCGGCCTCGCTGATCCTGGAGGGGTATCTGGCCTTTCGGCGGCGGAACGGGCCATAACGCGAAAGAGGCCCCGGCGGGATGTCCCGCCGGGGCCGTCCGCATTCCCGCGGGGGTTACAGCAGGGCCGCGGTCTCCAAGGCGATCATGAGTTCCTCGTTGGTGGGGATGAGGAGGACCTGCACCCTGGAGTCGATCGCGGAGATGATCGCCTCCTTGCCCCGGACGTTGTTGGCGTCGGGGTCCATCTTCACGCCCATGAACTCAAGGCCCGAGGCGATGGCCATGCGCTGGTCTGCGTCGTTCTCGCCCACGCCGGCGGTGAAGATGATGGCGTCCACCCCGCCCATGGCGGCGGCCAGGGAGCCGATATATTTCTTCACGCTGTAACTGAAGATGTCCAGAGCCAGAGCGGCCCGGGCGTTGCCCTCGGCGCCGGCCAGGGACAGGTCGCGGAAGTCGGAGGACACGCCGGAGACGCCCAGCATACCCGACTTCTTGTTGAGGATGTCCAGCATGGCGTCGATGTCCAGACCGTATTTCTTCATCAGGTACTCCAGGATACCCGCGTCCAGATCACCGGAGCGGGTGCCCATGGGCAATCCGGCCAGGGGGGTGAAGCCCATGGAGGTGTCCATGCTCCTGCCGTATTTCACCGCCGCCACGGAGGAACCGTTGCCCAGGTGGCAGGAGATGAGTTTCAGGGACTCGATGGGCTTGCCCAGCATATCGGCGGCGCGCTGCGTCACATACTTGTGGGAGGTGCCGTGGAAACCATAGCGGCGGACCTTGTCCTTTTCGTAGAACTCATAGGGCAGGGCATAGGTATAGGCCACCGGGGGCATGGTCTGGTGGAAGGCGGTGTCGAACACGGCCACCTGGGGCACGTCGGGACCCATGACCGCCTGGCAGGCCCGGATGCCGGTGATGTTGGCCGGATTGTGCAGGGGGGCCAGGGGGACGCACTCCTCGATGGCGGCCATCACCCTGTCGTCGATCCGGACGGACCGGGCGAAAGTCTCGCCCCCGTGGACCACCCGGTGGCCCACCGCGTCGATCTCTCCCAGGGAGGAGATGACCCCGTTCGCCGGGTCCGCCAGGGCGTTCAGCACCGTCTGGATGGCCTCGGCGTGGGTGGGCATGGGGACGTCCGCCGCGTCCACAGTCTCCCTGCCGGGGGCCCTGTAGGTGAACCGCCCGTCGATGCCGATGCGCTCGCACAGGCCCTTGGCCAGCACGTTCTGGCTTTCGGTGTCCAGAAGCTGGTACTTCAGAGAGGAACTGCCCGCGTTGATGACCAGAACTTTCATGGGTAACACTCCTTTTGTGGATAAGAACTGTTTGCTTCCTGCGGCTCTTTGTATTATAATCGGATCCGGCAAAACCGCAGGCGTGGGGGAAATAATTTACATTATATATATAATTATTATAATACACACAGAGCCATGCCGCAAGTATTTTTCGCAAATTTGTGAAAAAAACAGACGGATGAGGGGGGCGGACCGGATGAAAACCGTCGGGATCGTCGCGGAATACAACCCGTTTCACGCCGGCCACGCCCGGCATATCGCTGAGACCAGGCGGATCCTGGGGGAGGACTGCGCCGTGGTCGCCGCCATGAGCGGGAACTTCGTCCAGCGGGGGGACTGCGCCGTCTATGATAAGTGGACCCGGGCCCGGGCCGCTCTGGAGGGCGGGGCGGACCTGATACTGGAACTGCCCACAGTGTGGGCGGTCTCCTCGGCGGAGCGGTTTGCCCGAGGCGCGGCGGCTGTGTTACAGGAGGCCGGGGCGGAGGCGCTGTCCTTCGGCAGCGAGAGCGGGGACGCACCGGCCCTGGCGGAGCTGGCCGCCTGCCTGGACGGGCCGGAGTTCGGCGCGGGCCTGTCCGGGTTTCTGGACGCGGGGCTGTCCTTTGCCGCCAGCCGGCAGGCGGCGGTCCGGGAACTGCTGGGCCCGGAAAAGGCCGCCCTGCTGGAAAACCCCAACGACAACCTGGCGGTGGAGTACCTCAAAGCCGCCCGCCGTCTGGGCTGGACCCCGGAGGTCGCCGCCGTCCCCCGGACGGGCGCGGGCCACGACGGGGGGCCCCACCCGGCATATCCGTCCGCCTCCTGGCTGCGGGAGCGGATCCGCGCCGGACAGACGCCGTCGGAGGGGTTCGCTGATCTGCGCCGGGCCGGACGGGCGGTGCTGGCCAGGCTGCGCTCCATGGAGCGCTCCGACTTTGAGGCCCTGCCCGACAGCGGGGAGGGGCTGGCCAACCGGCTGTACCGGGCCGCCCGGACGGGGACCTCGCTGGAGGAGGTCTGGGCCCTGGCCAAGACCAAGCGCTACGCCCACGCCCGCCTGCGCCGGATGACGCTGTGGGCGTATCTCGGCCTCACCGCCGCGGACGTTCCGGACCGTCCGCCCTATCTCCGGGTGCTGGGCTGTACCGTCCGGGGCAGAGAAGTGCTGAGGGCCGCGAAAAAGAGTTCGCGTCTGCCCATCCTCACCAGGCCCGCCCGCGCCAGAGAACTGGACGAGGCCGGACGGCGGCTCTTCGCGCTGGAGGCCCGCTGCACCGACCTCTACGACCTGTGCCTGGACCCCATCCCTCCCCCCGGCCGGGAGTGGACCGCCGGCCCGGTGATTTTGTGAAATTTACACTTCGTTGATAATTTCCGCCCTCAAATAGGGTAGAATGGATGAAATGCCCGGAAGGAGGGCTTCCCATGTATTACCAGAACGATCACTACGGCCCCATTGATAAATTCTGCGCCAGACACCCCAACTTCGGCGTTCACAACCTGATGCTGTGGGTGGGCATCGGCCAGGTCATCGTATTCGTGCTGGAGCTGCTGTTCCCCAATGTCGCCCATTTTATCCCGCTGTATGCCCCCCTGGTACTCCGGGGGCAGATCTGGCGGCTGGTGACCTTTATCTTTGAGCCCAACTCCTCCAACCCCTTCTATCTGCTGCTGGGCTGCTACTTCTACTTCTGGATCGGCCAGACGCTGGAGCGGGAGTGGGGCACCGCCAAGTTCACCCTGTTCTATCTGTGCGGCGTGGCCCTCACCGCGGTCTACGGGCTGATCGCCGGCCTGCTCTCCCCCCTCGGCGCCGTCTATCCCCTGGCCAACGTATACTACGTCAACCTCTCCATCTTCCTCATCGTCGCCACCTACTACGGGGAGATGCGGGTGCTGCTGTTCTTCGTGATACCGATCAAGATGAAGTGGATGGCCCTCATCGACGTGGTGCTGATCCTGATCGACGCCATCCGGTACCTCCAGATGGGGACCATAGCGCTGCCGCTGGCGCTGGCCTTTCTGCCCTCCATTGTCAACTACTTCCTCTTTACCTGGCCGGTCTGGGCGTACCGGCTGGGCGGCGTGAAACGGCGGGCCGATCCCAAGGTCGTCAACTTCAAGCGGGCCCAGCGTCAGGCGCAGCAGAATGCCGATGCCGTCAATACCGGCAGGGGGTACACCCGGAAGTGCGCCGTGTGCGGCATCACCGACGCGGACGATCCGAACATGGAGTTCCGGTACTGCTCCAAGTGCGAAGGCGAGTACTGCTACTGCATCCGCCACATCTACAACCACGCCCATATCCGCAGAAGTTAAAGGGACCGGCGGCAAAATATGAAAGAATTGCGAAAACAGGCTTGACAATCCCGGCCGGAGCGGATATACTATGCGGGAAATCATTCAAAAGAAAGGAGGCGCGCACGATGACCAATTTCGTCTATGTTATTTTGTCAGTTAAGATCGAAAAGCGGTATGAAACTGCCGCCAGGGGGATTCTGCGCGCTTCTGGGCTGGGATAGTACGCCCGGTTCCTCTTGCTTTGCGCGGCGTCCCTCGGAGAGAGGGGCGCCTTTTTTGCGTCCTTTTGAGGATCGGAAGAAGATAAGAGGGGAAATTATGGACTCACACCTTCAAAAATTGACCTGGCGGGAGAAGACCGCGCTGATCGCCCGCCACTTAAAGGGAAACGGCCGGTTTTTCGCGGCCACGGTACTCTGCTCCTGCGTCAGCATGGTGTTCCACGCCCTGACGCCCCAGATCATCGGGGTCACGGTGGACTCCATTCTGGGCGGCAAGCGGCCCAGTCTGCCCCGGTGGGCGCTGGATCTGCTGCCCCTGGACGCTCTGCGGTCAGACCCCATCCGGGCCCTCTGGATCGCGGCGGGGGCGGTGCTTGCGGTGGAGCTGATCTACGGCCTGCTGGTCTACGGCCGGCGGACCACCCTGGCCCGGGGCTCCGAGGGCTTTGTCAAGTCCCTGCGGGACAGTCTCTACCGCCACATCCAGCGCCTGAGCTTCGACTGGCACACCGCCAATTCCACCGGCGACATCATCCAGCGCTGCACCTCCGATGTGGAGGTGATCCGCACCTTCGTCTGCAATCAGCTCCCCGAGGTGGTCCGGACGGTGTTCCTGATCTTCCTGTACGCGTCCATCATGCTGTCCATGAACCTGACGGTGTCCCTGGTGTGCCTGGTGTTCATTCCCATCGTGGGGCTGTCCTCCGGGGTGTTTTACAAGGGCATCTCCAGCCGGTTCAAGACGGCGGACGAGGCCGAGGGGGATGTGACCACCTGCGCCCAGGAGAACTTCACCGGGGTCCGGGTGGTGCGGGCCTTCGGCCGGGAGCGGTTCGAGGTGGACCGTTTTAACAGGAAGAACGACCGCTTTTCCGACCTGTGGGTCAAGCTGGGCAGGCTGCTGGCGGTGTACTGGGCCTCCGGCCACCTGCTCACCTCGCTGCAGGTGATGGCGGTCATCGCCGCCGGCACGGTGGAGGCGGTGCGGGGCAACCTGTCCGTGGGTTCCTTCACCGCGCTGGTGACTTACGGCAGCGCCCTGGCCTGGCCGGTGCGCTCCCTTGGACGGGTGCTGTCCGACATGAGCAAGGCGGGCGTCTCCCTGGACCGGGTGGGGTACATTCTGAGCGCGAAGGAGGAGGCCGACCCGCCCGAGGCCGAGGATGTTGCGCTCAACGGCGACATCGTGTTCGACCATGTGACCTTCGGCTACGGCGGCCAGCGGGTGCTGGAGGACGTGTCCTTCACCATCCCCTGGGGCGGCACCTTCGCCATCCTGGGGGGCACCGGGTCGGGCAAGAGCACCCTGGTCCACCTGCTGGACCGGCTCTATGACCTGGGCGAGGGCCAGGGCTCCATCACCGTGGGCGGGGTGGACATCCGGCGCATCCGGCGGGAGAATCTCCGCCGGCAGATCGGCCTGGTGCTGCAGGAGCCCTTCCTGTTCTCCCGGACCATCCGGGAAAACATCGCCGCCACAAGGCCCGACGCCGCCGAGGAGGAACTGCGCGCCGCGGCCGCCGTGGCCTGCGTGGACGAGGCCATCTCCGAACTGAAGGACGGCTGGGACACCGTGGTGGGCGAGCGGGGCGTCACCCTCTCCGGCGGCCAGAAACAGCGGGTGGCCATGGCCCGGATGCTGGTGCAGAACGCGCCGGTGATGATCTTCGACGACTCCCTGTCCGCCGAGGACGCCGAGAAAATCAGGACCGCCCTGCGGGAGCGGGTGAAGGGGGCCACCGTCATCCTCATCAGCCACCGGATCACCACCCTGATGCAGGCCGACCGCATCCTGGTGCTGGACAACGGCCGGGTGGCGGATATCGGCACCCACGCCGAGCTGATCTCCCGCCCCGGCATCTACAAGGAGATCTACGACATTCAGATGAGCGGCGACGACCGGCGTCTGATCGAGGAAGGGGGAAACGCGTAATGGACGAACAGGAGTACACAAAGGAATTTGATCTGTCCATCTGGAAGCGGCTGCTCCCCATTTTGGCCCGGTATAAGTGGCACTATCTGACCCTGATCCTCTGCGAACTGGTCTGGTCCGGGGTGGAGGTGGCGGTTCCCCTGTTCCAGCGGTACGCCATCGCTGAATTTATCAGCAAAAGCTCCCTGGCGGGGTTTCTGCCCTATCTGGCCGTCTACGCCGCCGCCCTGGTGGTCCAGTGCGTGGTGTCCGTCGGTGAGAGCCGGGCCACCACGTACATCGAGATGTACCTGGGCCGGGATATGCGCCGGGATATGTTCCGGCATTTGCAGACCCTGTCCCTGTCCTACTACAACGCGACCCCGGTGGGCTATCTCATCGCCCGGGTCATGAGCGACACCAGCCGCATCGCCGGGATGCTGGCCTGGGATTTCCTAGACATCCTGTCCTCTACGCTCTATGTGGCGGGGGCGCTCATCGCCATGCTGCTGCTGAACTGGCGGCTGGCCCTGGTGGTCATTGTCATCGTGCCGGTGATCGCGGCCCTCACCGCCTGGTTCCAGCCCCGCATCCTGCACTGGAACCGCAGGGTGCGCAAGCTGAACTCCAAGATCACCGGGGCCTTCAACGAGGGGATCACCGGCGCCAAGACCATCAAGACCCTGGCGGCGGAGGACCGGAGCGTCCGGGACTTTGAGACCACCACCGGCGAGATGTACGGCGCCGGCGTCAAGGCGGCAAAACTCAACGCCGTGTTCGTCCCCCTGGTCATGTTCTTCTCCTCGGCGGCGGTGGCCGTCGTGCTGCTGCGGGGCGGGTACATGGCGGTGGACGGGGTGCTGGAGATCGCCACTCTGTCGGCCTTCATCACCTACGCGGTGGGCATCTTCGAGCCGGTGCAGAACGTGGCCTCCAGCATCGCTGAGTTCATCTCCCTCCAGGCGTCCATCGAGCGGGTGACCAGCCTGCTGGCCGAGGAACCTGCGATCACCGACGCGCCCGAGGTGGTGGAGAAGTACGGCGATCAGTTCCACCCAAAGCCGGAGAACTGGGAGCCCCTCAAGGGCAACATCGAGTTCAAGGACGTGACCTTCCGCTACCCCGACGGGGGCGAAAATGTGCTGGAGCACTTCAACCTCCGCGTCCCGGCGGGGACTACCGTGGCCATCGTGGGGGAGACAGGGGCGGGCAAGTCCACTCTGGTCAACCTGGTCTGCCGGTTCTTTGAGCCCACCGAGGGGCAGATCCTCATCGACGGGCGGGACTACCGGGAGCGGTCCCAGCTGTGGCTTCACTCCAAGATCGGCTATGTGCTGCAAAATCCCCACCTGTTCTCCGGTTCCGTGCGGGAGAACATTCGCTACGGCAAACTGGACGCCACCGACGCCGAGATCGAGGCGGCGGCCAGGGCCGTCTCCGCCGACGCGGTGGTGGCCAAGCTGGAGCGGGGCTGGGACAGCGACGTGGGCGAGGAGGGCGACCGCCTCTCCACCGGGGAAAAGCAGCTCATCTCCTTCGCCCGGGCGGTGCTGGCCGACCCCCGCATCTTCGTGCTGGACGAGGCCACCTCCTCCATCGACACCCAGACCGAGCAGTATATCCAGAACGCCATCGACCGCCTGTTGAAGGACCGCACGTCCTTCCTCATCGCCCACCGGCTGTCCACCATCCGCAAGGCGGACCTCATTCTGGTGGTCCGGGACGGCAAAATCGTGGAGCGGGGCACCCACATGGAACTGCTGAAAAAGCGGGGCTATTACCACGACCTCTACTCCCGGCAGTTCGCGGAGGAGAGCGCCGCCCGGGTACTGGGGGCGTAAATATGAATAAAAAGGCGCCGGGGCCTTGCGGCCCCGACGCTTTCGTTCTGGATTCGTTTTGGATTTCGATTCGCTTTACTCCGCCATATCGCGGTACAGGAAGGTCACGGCCTGGCTGCAGGCGCAGGGATTCTCAGGCGAGAACGTGGTCGCGGAGGCGCCCTGGGTGACACCGTTCCGATACCGAGGTCTCTCAGCGCCTTCCCGCATTTTTCAGTTAAGAATTAGGTTATTTCTTCTATCTTGAAACGGTTCCCGAAGGGTTCAAATCGGGCGCGGCGGGCCGGTCGGGCTCCATCGTGTCGAACACGGCCTTCGCGCTGGCG
>CAYPEE010000063.1:0-10017 GCA_964409665.1 uncultured Oscillospiraceae bacterium | reverse complement strand
AATCTGAAACAGCGTATCTTAGATGAATATCTTGTGGACAGGTGGAAGCCTGAGGAAACCCGGATCAAACTGAAACCAGTTAAAAATGATCGGATGGCTTTCGGAAAATTGTTCTCCGATCCTGCGGAGCACATTCCCGAGTCAAACCTTACCATCAACTACGACTATTTCTATGAACGCATCCAAAAGCAGGAGATCACAATCGATCAGCTTTACGACGCTATCTGCTGTCTTGAGATCATAAATATCTCGCTGAACAAAGACGACAATCCGCAGCTTATTTTCGAAAGCCTGAATTCCACCGGCCTTGACCTCAGCGAAGGCGATAAGATCAGAAACTTCATTCTGATGGACTTGCCGACCAAGGAGCAGGATGAATTTTATGAAAAATATTGGAACAAGATCGAAATCTGTACAAAGTATGACGTCAGTCCCTTTATCAGGGACTATCTGAGTGTCAAGCAACAGGTCATCGCCCAGCAAAAGAAGATATACGGCAATTTTAAGGAATTTGTGGAACTTGGGAATATAAAAACAGAACCCCTTCTTGCCGAGATGCTGGCCTACGCCAAACGTTATCAGGTTTTGCTTCGGGGACATTCCGGCAGCAAGGTGCTGGACGCGTGCATAGACCGTTTGAACCGTTTAGAGACAACGGTAACAAGGCCGTATTTTCTTGAGGTGCTGCGCCTTTATGATGAATGCAAATTGACGACCGCGCAGGTCGAGGAGATCTTTCTGACGACAGAAAACTACCTGTTCCGCAGAACAATGTGCGACCTGCCCACCAATGCGCTGAATAAAATCTTCCTGATGCTGCACAAGGAAATCATCCGATATGACGGTACCGAAGAGAACTATGTCGAAAAATTCAAGTATGCTCTTCTGTCGAAAAAGGAACGTGCCCGCTTCCCGGACGATGAAGAATTTCAGCTTGCCTTTGAACAGCGTCAGGTTTATTTGATGAACAGCAAAAATAGGGTCTACATTCTGGAACGTCTTGAAAATTTCGGTACCTCGGAGGACAAGGATGTGTACCGTCACTGCGATGACGGCGCCTATACCATCGAGCACATCATGCCTCAACATCTCACGCCGGCATGGCAGAGGGAACTCGGCGAAGACTATGAGCAGATTCACGAATTGTGGCTGCATCGCATGGCGAATCTTACACTGACCGCTTACAATGCGAAATACAGCAACAACTCTTTTCTTGAAAAGAAAACAATGCAGAACGGCTTTGAGGACAGCGGAATCCGGATAAATGCGTGGATTGCCAAGAAAGATAAATGGACACTCGCGGAGCTTGAGGAGCGCAGCGAATACCTTTCCGACAGGGCACTTACCATTTGGACCATGCCTGCCACGGACTATAAACCGAAGGAAAAGCAGCTGGACACTTATACCCTTGAAGTTGAGGGCGAAATGACGGGTCGGACTATCGCCAAATTTGCCTTCAAAAATACGGAACAGCCGGTGTCGAGTTGGGTTGAGATGTACCAGAAAGTCATTCAGATTCTGTATGCAGAGGATAAAACCATCATCACAAAGCTGGCTTTATCGGATGACAATAACCTCGCGCTTCATTTCAGTACACACTTGGGGACATTTACGAAGTCCGCAAAAGTCGCAGACGGCATCTATGTTTGGACCAATACAAGCACTCAAAGCAAGATGTCTGTACTGAATAGGCTATTTAAGCTGTATGATGAGGATCCCACAGACTTAGTATTCTATCTGCGTGATGATAACGAGGCAAATGCCGACGAACCGGGCAGCCGTTACGAACTCCGAAGAAAATACTGGTCATATGCTCTCCCAATTATTCAGAAGGCACATGGAGAGGGCGGTTCCTTCTCAAATGTCAATCCACCCAAAGAGAACTGGATCAATGGCTACATCGGAATCAGCGGATTTAGTTTGTGTTGCGTGGCAAACTATGACGCAGCGAGGGTGGAATTATATTTTGGCAGAGAAAATAAGCAGGAAAACAAGAATGCCTTCGACAATCTTTACACGCACAAGGCCGAGATTGAGTCGGTGTTTGGAACGCCGCTTCAATGGAACCGCGGCGACGACATCAAGTCGTCAAAGGTGTTTGTTCAGCTGAATAACGTCAGTATCGAGAATGAGACCGACTGGCTCCAGATGGCAACCTTCCACGCCGCCTGGTCAAAGAAATTTTACGATGTGATTGTGCCGTATATCAAAGGAGCATAACGATGCAGCACGAATGCAAAATTACAGTATTGGACACAAAAGTATTTCCGGATCTGCAGGAAAAATATCTGGCTGATCCGAAGTCCGGAGCCTGCCCGTATTTTAGAGTCGGAGATACATTTCTATTGAAAAGGACACCGGATCAGGATGACTTTTATCATCTGATGGACGGCAAATTTTGCGGAGAAGCATGGGATGCGATCAGTCGGTATGTTTATACGGCTTTGCAGGGCGGCTCTATCATGCATAAATGGACAAATGATGAGCGTATGATGATTGCCTGCTGCAACGATGGAACGCGACCTGTCATCTTCAAAATCGAGCGGATTGATATCCCGGAAACTGACGAAGAGCGAGAATGGCTGAAAAAAACAGAATTTTAAGAATACGGCAAACGATGCTTATGCAGGATGAGGATTAAACCTTTCAGCAATTACACACTTTTCAGCGATAGCAGAGTTTTTACAGGAGGGAAGGTGCAAAATGACGATGGTGCGGACGGCTTTTAGAACAAGATCTGCATTCCGTCATGTTTCACCCACGGTAGTGGTCTCATCGGCGCTGTCAATATATTTTAGGCCGTTTGAGGGTACAGTGAGATAATGACCGTCGCCGCCATCATCGGTATCCCCTCTGTTAGCTATTTTACAGGCAGTTCGGTATACCGGAGAAAAGCGATTCCATATCTGCCTTCCTCACAAAAGCTTATTCAAAATATTCTACCTGGGGAACAGACTATTGTTTACTGCCGTTATCCTCTTGCTGTGAGCGCTCTCGTATCCATGATCCAGTTGACGGCGGAATCTGAAACTTCCCCCATAGATATTGATTATTGATGTCCCCTGCGGTCATCCTTTGGGCGTATATCGGCGGGATCTTCCCCCCGATGTCCGGACTGTGCTGTTCCAGACCGGCGATCACCGGATCCCGCCGCGCGTCCTTTTTCCATATCTCCATTCCGTTCCTACCTTCCACTTTTCCTCAGACCGAAGGCCCCCGCTGTGAAAACAGCGGGGGCCCCTTTGCGCTCACTGGTCCAGTTGGTTCAGCCGGTACAGCATGGCGGCCACTTCCTCCCGGGTGGCGAAACTCTGGTAGCGCATGGCTCCGCCGCTTCCCTGGACGACGCCGCTTGCCTCCGCCCAGGCCCGCTCTTTGGCGGACCACGCGGCGGGGGCCTTTTTGGCCTGCCGGGTCAGCCAGTCGGCCAGCATGGCGTCGAACCGCTCCTGTGTCATCCCGTTCTCCTCCTCTCCCGTCAGTTCCCGGGCCACGTCGGCCCGGAAGTCGTCCATGGACTTGCCGAACTTTGGGAACCAGTTCTCCACATCCCCGTGGTTGGAGGCGATGCCCCGGCGCCAGCCCTCGCTGTGGCAGATGACCACCCCGCCGGCCAGCGGGTCCAGCCTGTACCGTTCGCACAGCATGGCGGTGAGTTCCACCGCCGTCCGGTAGGCCCCGGCAAAGTAGTCCGCGCTCTCCAGATCGTCTTCGCAGATCTCAAAGCTGATATGGGTATCGTTGGCGCTCCTGCCGGAGGCGCCGTTTCCGGCGTGCCAGCCCCGGTGATCCCAGGGCAGCGTCTGGGCCGCGGCGACGGTCCCGTCGTCCAGCTTTCCGATAAAGGCGTGGACGCCCACGTCCAGTCCCGGCCGGTTCCAGTCGTTCCCGTTGCGGTTGACCCCCAGCTTTTTCAGCAGAGCGGCCCGGTCCGGGTCGTCCCGCGCCGGCTGGACATACCGCCGAAGCATGGGGTTGTTCGCCCCGGTGGAGTGGACCATCACCCCTTTTGGCGCGATGGTCCGTCCGGTCCGGTAGCAGTCGCTCCGGGTGAGCAGACATTTAAGCGTCTCCATTTGTCCCCTCCCTGTCCCGGCCGCCGTCGCCCTCCCTGATCTGAGTTCCGAAATAAAAGGCCACGATCACCGAGTAGATGGTCATAAAGTCCTGGCTCACATCGCCCCTGAGCGCCAGCGCGACGAACACCGCCGTCAGCGCCAGGGTCACGATGGATTTTACGCACAGCAGGCGGGCCAGCCGTTTCGCCAGCAGTTGTCTCATGGTGCGGCTCCTCCCGTCCCCCGATTTGCCCCCGGTCATTCCTATGCGGGGGCGGGCCGGACGGTGCGTCCCGACACGGCGAGAGCGCCTCCGTCCGGGCGGACGGAGGCGCTCTCCGCGCGTTCTCTGATTCAGGTTTTGTCCTCCAGGGAGGCCAGATAGGCCGCCCGGCCCGTCTCGTAGAGGTTGTTTCCCTCGCTGTCGATGACCACCGTCAGCGGCATATCCTCCACCTCCAGCCGGCGGACGGCCTCGGCGCCAAGATCCTCATAGCACACCAGCTCGGCGGACTTGACGCACCGGCTGAGCAGGGCCCCCGCCCCGCCGATGGCCCCAAAGTACACCGCCCCGGTCTCCCGCATGGCGGCGATGACCCCTCCGTTCCGGCGGCCCTTGCCGATCATGCCCAGCTCTCCCAGCCGCAGCAGGGTGGGGGTATAGGCGTCCATCCGATAGCTGGTGGTGGGTCCCGCCGAGCCGATGGGCTGCCCGGGCCTTGCCGGGGTGGGCCCCACATAGTAGATGACGGAGCCCTCCACCGGGAAAGGCATGGGCCTGCCCTCCGCCGCCAGCCGGCACAGGCGCTTATGGGCCGCGTCCCGGGCGGTGTAGACCACGCCGCTCAGCAGTACGCTGTCCCCGGCTCTCAATTCCGCCGCCGCCTCTTTCGTCAGCGGCGCGGTCACCCGTTTCGTCATCTCACAGCACCTCCGTCACATGGCGGGTCACATGGCAGTTGAGGTTTACCGCGCAGGGCAGCCCCGCGATGTGGGTGGCCATGGTCTCGATGTGGACGGCCAGAGCGGTGGTCCGCCCGCCGAACCCCTGGGGGCCGATGCCCAGTTCATTGATCTTCTCCAGCAACTCCCGCTCCAGACCGGCGTAAAACGGGTCGGGATGGCGCCCGCCCAACTCCCGGAGAAGGGCTTTTTTGGCCATCAGCGCGCACTTGTCAAAGGTGCCGCCGATGCCCACCCCCACCACGATGGGAGGACAGGGGTTTGGCCCCGCCAGTTCCACCGTCTCCAGGATGAACCGCTTGACCCCCTCCGCCCCGTCGGAGGGCTTCAGCATGGCGATGCGGCTCATGTTCTCGCTGCCGAATCCCTTGGGGGCGACGGTGATCTTCACCCGCTCGCCGGGGACCAGTTCGGTATACAGCATGGCCGGGGTGTTGTCCCCGGTGTTCACCCGGTTCAGGGGATCGGCCACCATGGACCGGCGCAGATAGCCCTCTTTGTAGCCCCGGCGGACCCCCTCGTTTACCGCCGCGGTCAGGTCCCCGGTGATGTGGACCTCCTGGCCCACCTCTAAAAACACGCAGGCCGCCCCCGTGTCCTGGCAGATGGGGGTGCCGTCCCCCACCGAGTAGTTCTCCGCCAGCCGGTCCAGGATGTCCCTCGCCACAGGCCAGCGCTCCGCCTGACGGGCGGTCTCGATGGCCCGCTTCACGTCCTCCGGCAGGCTGACATTGGCCTCCACGCACATCCGGGCCACCGCCGAGGTGACGTCGCCCGCGTCCAGTTCCCGCATACTGCACCGCTCCTCCCCGCAGTTTGAGCGTATTATATCGCCCCGCCCCGCCCCTGTCAATCGGAACGGACGGCGCGGGCCGTTTTTGGCTCTTTCACGGTTGACTTTCCCCCGGTAAAGCGTATACAATAGAGCCGGTTATTTTTACCGACAATAAGGAGGCAGCCCCCATGATCAAATTATACGACGGCGGCGTCTATCTGCTGAACGGCGCCGGCCTTCTCCCGGAGAAACAGGAGCATTCCATCGCCACGCCCAAGGAGGAGGCCAGAAAGGGCACCATCGCCTATTCCATTCTGGCCGCCCACAACACCTCCGGCGACATGGAGAACCTGCGGCTGAAATTCGACGCCATGGCCTCCCACGACATCACCTTCGTGGGCATCGTCCAGACGGCCAGGGCCTCCGGCATGACCGAGTTTCCCATCCCCTATGTACTCACCAACTGCCACAACTCCCTGTGCGCCGTGGGCGGCACCATCAACGAGGACGACCACAGGTTCGGCCTGTCCGCCGCCAGGAAGTACGGCGGCATCTATGTGCCCCCCCACATCGCGGTCATCCACCAGTATATGCGGGAGATGCACGCCGGCTGCGGGAAGATGATCTTGGGCTCCGACTCCCACACCCGCTACGGCGCGCTGGGGACGATGGCCATCGGTGAGGGCGGCGGCGAACTGGTCAAGCAGCTTTTGCGCGACACTTACGACGTGAAATACCCCGGCGTGGTGGCCGTCTACCTCACCGGAAAGCCCCAGCCCTACGTCGGCCCCCAGGACGTGGCTCTGGCCATCATCGGGGCCGTGTTCCAAAGCGGCTATGTAAAGAACAAAGTGATGGAGTTCGTGGGCCCCGGCGTGGCCTCCATGGACGTGGATTACCGCAACGGCGTGGATGTGATGACCACCGAGACCACCTGTCTCTCCTCCATCTGGCGCACCGACGCGGCCACCAGAGAGTACCTGACCGCCCACGGCCGCGGGGACGACTACGAGGAACTCAATCCGGCCGATGTGGCGTATTACGACGGCTGCGTCTATGTGGACCTGTCCTCCATCAAGCCCATGATCGCGCTGCCCTTCCACCCCTCCAACGTGTATGAGATCGACACCCTCAACGCGAACCTCACCGACATTCTGGCGGACGTGGAGAAGGAGGCCGCCCGCGTCAGCGGCGGCCGCGCCCCCTGCACCCTGCTGGACAAGGTCCGCGACGGCGGGCTCCACGTCCAGCAGGGGATCATCGCCGGCTGCGCCGGCGGCGGCTACACCAACCTGGCGGAGGCCGCCAACGCCCTCAGGGGCAGGAGCTGCGGCAACGGGGAGTTCTCCCTGTCGGTGTATCCCTCCTCCCAGCCGGTGTTTCTCGACCTGACCCGCAAGGGTTACACGGCCGATCTGATGGAGGCGGGCGCCATCGTCCGCACCGCCTTCTGCGGCCCCTGTTTCGGCGCGGGCGACACCCCCTGCAACAACGGTCTGTCCATCCGGCACGCCACCCGCAACTTCCCCAACCGGGAGGGCTCCAAGCCCGGCAGCGCCCAGATGGCGGCCGTGGCCCTCATGGACGCCCGCTCGATCGCCGCCACCGCGGCCAACGGCGGCGTCCTCACCAGCGCGGAGGCCCTGGACTGCTGGGGCGACGTGCCCGCCTACCATTTCGACCGGACGGTCTACGACCGCCGGGTGTACCAGGGCTTCGGCAGAGCCGGCGCCGGAGATCTGATCTATGGCCCCAACATCAGGGACTGGCCGGAGATGAGCGCCCTCACCGACAACATCCTGCTGAAGGTCTGCTCCAAGATCATGGACCCGGTGACCACCACCGACGAACTCATCCCCTCCGGCGAGACCTCCTCCTACCGCTCGAACCCCCTGGGCTTGGCGGAGTTCACCCTGTCCCGCCGGGACCCGGAATATGTGGGCCGCTCCAAGGCGGTGGACAGGCTGGAAAAGGCCCGCGCGGCCGGGGAAAACCTCTTTGCCGCCGAGCCCGAACTGGCCAGTGTGTACGCCGCCGTCCGCGCCATCCCCGGCCAGGAGTATATCGACCCCTCCGCCACCGAGATCGGCTCCGTGATCTACGCCGTCAGGCCCGGCGACGGCTCCGCCCGTGAGCAGGCCGCATCCTGTCAGCGGGTCATCGGGGGTTTGGCCAACATCACAAGGGAGTACGCCACCAAGCGCTACCGCTCCAACGTGATGAACTGGGGTATGCTGCCCTTCCAGATGGAGGCCGAGCCCGACTTCGAGGTGGGCGACTATATCTTTGTCCCCGGCGTCCGCGCCGCCCTGGACGGCGATTTGAAACATATCCCCGCCTATGTCGTCAGGGGCGGCAGGGCTGAACGGATCGAACTTTATATCTCCGACATGACCGCCGACGAGCGGGAGATCGTCAAGGCCGGCTGCCTCATCAACTACAACCGGAACCGCAAACGCTGACCCCGCCCTCAGCCGTGAAAAGAGCAGGTATGGCCAAACGCATACCTGCTCTTTTTCCATTCCGGACGTATTTTGGCGCCTGGCCGGTAAAGCGGACCGGGACCGGTCGGCCGCCTCCTCACATGGTGAACTGCACCGCGCAGAAGGCGGCGTAGATCAGCAGCAGCGCGATCCCCTGCGCCCGGTACAGCCTGCCTTTGACCAGGGCGGGGACGGTCAGCAGCAGCATCACCGCGAACATCACCGGGATGTCCAGCACCAGGGAGGCGTTGATCCCGAACAGGGTGGCGTTCTGGGGGATGGTGAAGGGGGACAGGGCCACCGACACGCCGGACACCAGCACCAGGTTGAACAGGTTGGCGCCGATGATGTTGCCCAGGGACAGGGCCCCGTGGCCCTTGGCCAGGGAGGTGACGGCGGTGACCAGCTCCGGCAGGGAGGTCCCCAGGGCCACGAAAGTCAGGGCGATGACCGACTCGGGGACGCCCATGGCCTCAGCGATGAGGGTGCCGTTGTCCACCAGCAGTTTGGCTCCCACGGCGATGAGGGCGGCCCCCACCGCCAGCAGGAGAACGCACTTGCCGAGGGGCATCTCCTCCGCGGCCTCCTCCGCCGTGTCGGGCGGGGCGGCTCTGGAGTCCCCCGCCATCTGCCGGACGGTGACGATCATATACGCCGCGAACATGGCCAGCAGCACAAGGCCGATAAACCGGCTGAATCTGCCGGTGGTGTAGGCCACCCCGGCATAGAGGACCGCCGCCGTAAAGAAGAAGGCCACCGGCGTGGTGAGGGCCCTTTTGTCCACCGGGGCGGGCCGCACGGCGATGGTGAGGGCGGCGATCAGGGCGGTGTTGCAGATCACCGAGCCGATGGCGTTGCCGTAGGCGATCTCGCCATGGCCGGTGACGGCGGAGGTGGCGGACACCATCACCTCCGGCAGGGTGGTCCCGATGGAAACCACCGTGGCGCCGATGAGCAGTTCCGGCAGGTGGAACCGGCGGGCCAGTCCGGTGGCCCCGTCCACGAACCAATCGCCCCCCTTGATGAGGCACACCAGCCCCACGGCAAACAGCAGTACAGGAAGTATCATTTGTGAATTTACCCTCTTTGCGCCTTCAGCGGACGGCGACAGCCTCGATCTCTACCAGCACGTCCCTGGGCAGGCGGGCGACCTCCACCGCAGAGCGGGCGGGATAGTTTCCGGCGGGGAAGAACCCGGCGTACACGCCGTTCATGGCGGCGAAGTCGTTCATGTCCTTCAGGAACACGGTGGTTTTGACCACCTGTTCCATTCCCACTCCGGCGGCGGCCAGGACGGCCTTCACGTTGGCGAGGGACTGGCGGGCCTGGGCCTCGATGCCCTCCGGTATCGCGCCGGTGGCGGGATCGATGGGGATCTGCCCGGAGGTGAACACCAGATTTCCCAGGTCAACGGCCTGGGAATAGGGGCCGATGGCGGCGGGCGCGTTGGCGGTGCTGACGATCTGTTTCATGGGGGATAACCTCGCTTTCCAATATCTGCGTCAACCTTACCACGATTCTTTCCGCCTGTCAACGGGCTGCCGCTTTGGAACAACTTTTGGCTTGTAGGTTTGTCAACATGTTTGACAAACCTGCACTTTTTGGCCGCCAGGATCATCCCCGGCGGTCCCGTCCGCCGCCGCGCGGGGCCCGGAACGCGCAAAGAGGCCGGCCCTGAAGGGCCGGCCCAATAAGGCAGTAATCCGCAAAACTGAATTACCGGCATTGTAAAGGCAAA
>CAYPEE010000062.1:0-10080 GCA_964409665.1 uncultured Oscillospiraceae bacterium | reverse complement strand
GGCATCGGCCCCGCCATCGGCCTGATGCTGATGAACATCGGCTTCGGCTCCAACGCCGGCGTGGGCGCCACCAACGAGAACTATGTGATGCGGGACTTCTTCGGCGCCCTGGCCGCCAGTTCCGCCAGGGACAAGCTGGGCGAGTACTGGCCCGCCATGGTCCTCACCGTCGTGACCATGTTCGTGGGCCTGTTCACCATCATCATCCTGGCCCACTACCGGGTCAAGGGCGCGGTGCTGATCGGTATGCTGGCCGCCTCCGTACTCAACTGGGCGGGCCAGGGCCTTTTCCTGCACCAGAACCCCTTCGCATCCCTGGCCTCCGCCAGATGGCTGCCTCCGTTCGCCGATATGGCCAGGACCACCCTGTTTAAGTTTGACTTCAAGACCCTGTTCTCCATCGGCTGGGGCACCGTCATTATCCTGATCATCACCTTCTGCATGATCGATATGTTCGACACCATCGGCACCGTCATCGCCACCGCCAACCGGGCCAAGATGGTGGACAAGGACGGCAATATGCCCCAGATGCGCGAGACCCTGATCTCCGACGCCGTGGGCACCATCGTGGGCGCCTGCACCGGCACCTCCACGGTCACCACTTTCGTGGAGTCCGCCTCCGGCGTGGAGGCCGGCGGCCGCACCGGACTGACCGCCCTCACCACCGGCGTTCTGTTCCTGGCCTGTATGTTTATCAGCCCCATCGCGGCCATCATTCCCCCCGCCGCCACCTCCGCCGCCCTGATCTACGTCGGCATCCTGATGCTGGGCGGCCTGAAGAACATCGACCTGTCCGATATGGCCATCGCCGTGCCCGTGTTCATCATGCTGCTGGCCATGCCCATCTCCGGCTCGATCGGCCACGGCATCGGCCTGGGGCTCATCTCCTACACCGTCATCAAACTGTTCACCGGCCGGGCCAAGGAGGTCTCCGTCCTCACCTATGTGATCTCCGCCATCTTCCTGGTGAAGTTCTTCCTGGCCTTCTGATCTCACACAGCGACGCGCCCCCGCCGTATGGCGGGGGCGTTCCTCAGACGATACGAAAAGGGAGAGGATTCCAATGAACAATCAAGAACCCATCCGCGACGCGCGGACCCTGGGCGTGCCCAAAATGCTGATCCTGGGCCTTCAGCATATGTTCGCCATGTTCGGCGCCACGGTCCTGGTGCCCATCCTGGTATCCAGCTACGGCCTGCCCCTCAGCATCCAGACCACCCTGTTCTTCGCCGGCGTGGGCACTCTGTTCTTCCACATCTGCACCAAAATGAAGGTGCCCGCGTTTCTGGGCTCCTCCTTCGCCTTCCTGGGCGGCTTTGAGGCCGTCTCCAAACTGGACAGCGGCATCTACGCCAATATGTCCCCGGACGACAAGCTGGCCTACGCTTTAGGCGGCGTGGTGGTGGCGGGCCTGCTGTATGTGGTTTTGGCCGCTATCATCAAGGCGGTGGGCGTCCACAAGGTCATGCGCTTCCTGCCCCCCGTGGTCACCGGCCCCATCATCATCCTCATCGGCCTGAATCTGGCCCCCTCCGCCGTCAACAACGCCAAGACCTGCTGGTGGCTGGCCCTGGTGGCGATCGCCATCATCGTGGTGGCCAACATCTGGGGCAAGGGCATGGTGAAGATCATCCCCATTCTGCTGGGCGTGCTGGGCTCTTATGTGGTGGCCCTCATCGCCAACGCCCTGGGCGCCACGGCGGTGGACGCCGCCGGCGCGGCGGTCCCCCTCATCGACTTCTCCACCGTGGCCCAGTCCAGGATTTTCGGCCTTCAGCCCTTCATGATCGCCAAGTTTGACCTGACCTCCATCCTGGTCATGGCCCCCATTGCCATCGCCGCCATGATGGAGCATATCGGAGATATGTCCGCCATCTCCGCCACCGTGGGGGAGAACTTTATTGAAGATCCCGGCCTGCACCGCACTCTGATCGGCGACGGCATCGCCACCTCCCTGTCCGGCCTGTTCGGCGGCCCCGCCAACACCACCTACGGCGAGAATACCGGCGTGCTGGTGCTGAGCCGCGTCTACGACCCCAGGGTGATCCGCCTGGCGGCAATTTACGCCATCATCCTGTCCTTCAGCCCCGCTTTCGCGGCCATCGTCAACTCCATCCCCACCGCCATCATCGGCGGCGTGTCCTTCATTCTCTACGGGATGATCTCCGCCATCGGCGTGCGGAACGTGGTGGAGAACCAGGTGGACTTCACCAACTCCCGCAACCTGATCATCGCCGCCGTCATCATGGTGTGCGGCCTTGGCTTTACCGACGGCATCACCTTCACCATCGGCGGGGCCACCATCACCCTGACCGCTCTGGCCATCGCCGCCATCGTCGGCATCGCGCTCAACGCCATTCTCCCCGGCAAGGACTACAACTTCGGTGAGCCCGCCAAGGACGAGAACCGCTCCTCCGGCGACCTGGGCCAGTATTGAGCCTCAAAAACCGTTTTTCTCGCGGGAGACGCCCCGTTCGGGGCGCCTCCCCTTTTCTTTTCCGGAAAGCTGTGCTAAAATGGCCCCAGAACGTGAACAGGAGGTCCCGCCCCATGAAATACGACTTCACTACCGTCATGGACCGCCGGGGGAAAGACGCCATCGCCCTGGACGCGGTGGGCAAGACCTATCCCGCCCCAAGAGAGGGGTTCGACCCCATCCCCATGTGGGTGGCCGACATGAACTTTCCCGCGCCCCCCGCCATCACCAACGCCATCATCGCCCGGGCCGGTCACCCCGCCTTCGGCTACTTCTACCCCAGCGACGCCTACTATGACGCCATCATCCGCTGGCAGGAGTGCCGCAACGGGGTTTCCGGCCTGACCAGGGACCATATCGGCTATGAGAACGGCGTGCTGGGCGGGGTGGTCTCCGCCCTGAACGTGATGTGCTCCCGGGGGGACGGCGTGCTGGTCCACTCCCCCACCTATGTGGGTTTCACCAGCGCACTGGAGAACAACGGCTACCGCGCCGTCCTCAGCCCGCTGGTCCCGGACGAAAAGGGCGTCTGGCGCATGGACTACGCCGATATGGAGCGGAAGATCGTGGAGAACCGGATCCACGCCGCCATCCTGTGTTCCCCTCACAACCCCACCGGCCGGGTGTGGGAGCGGCGGGAACTGGAGCGGGCCATGGAGCTGTTCCAAAAGCACGGCGTGATGGCGGTGTCCGACGAGATCTGGTCCGACCTGACCCTGGACGGGTACCGGCACATCCCCACCCAGTCCCTCTCCGAGGACGCGAAAAACCGCACTGTGGCCCTCTACGCCCCCTCCAAGACCTTTAATTTGGCGGGGCTGGTGGGCAGTTACCGCATCATCTGGAACCGGGCCCTCCGGGAGCGGGTGGAGAAGGAGTCCTCCCTCAGCCACTACAACTCCATGAACGTGCTCTCCATGCACGCCCTCATCGGGGCCTACTCCCCCGCCGGGGAGGAGTGGCTGGAGGAACTCAGGCGGGTGCTGTCCGGCAACGCCGCTTTCGCCTGCGACTATATCCGCGCCCATTTTGAGGGCGTCCGGGCCGCCCGGCCCCAGGGCACCTATATGCTGTTTCTGGACTGCGCCGGCTGGTGCGCCGCCCACGGCAGGACCATGGACCAACTGCTGGCCGCCGGCTGGGACGTGGGAGTGATCTGGCAGGACGGGCGGCCCTTCCACGGGCCGAACCACATCCGCATGAACCTGGCCCTGCCTCTGTCCCGGGTGCGGGAGGCCTTCCGCCGGCTGGACAGATATGTGTTCCGCGCCGGTTGATCGCGGACCGCGCGAAAAAGGCGCGCCCGGTCTGCGGGGTTCTCCGGCCGCGCGGTCCCGGAGCGAAAAAATCCCCCGCGAAGGGGGATTTTTTGTTCCCTTTTCCTCGGCAATGTGTTATAATAACTTATTATATAGATAGGGAGGAGACCGCCATGCAAAACCGCGTCACCGTCACCGTGGGGGGGCTGAACTACACCCTGCTGGCCGCCGAGGGAGAGGACTACGTCCGCAAGGTAGCCGACTACGTCAACGCCAAGATGAAGGAGACCTCCGCGGGGGGCAGGATCTCCCAGCTGGACTGCGCCGTCCTCACCGCCTTCAACATCGCAGACGACCGCTTCAAGGAGCAGGACATCTCCGAAAACCTCCGCCGCCAGTGCAAGGAGCTGACGGAGGAAAACTCCAAAATGAAGATGGAACTGAGCGAGGCCAAGCGGGAGATCTTCAAACTCCAGCAAAAACGGTAGAGCGGGCGGGGGCATCCGCCCACAGCCCTGTATTCTGATCCTTTGGGAGGCAAACGATGGAACTGCTGGCCCCTGCGGGCAGCCCGGAGGCCCTGCGCGCCGCGGTGTGCGGAGGGGCCGACGCGGTATACCTGGGATTTGGACAATTCAACGCCCGCCGGGGCGCCCGGAATTTCACCTCCGAGGAGTTTGCGAAGGCGGTCTCCTATTGCCATCTGCGGGGCGTCAAGGTCTATCTCGCCCTGAACACCCTCTGCTCCGACCGGGAGATGGCGGCGGCGGCGGAGTGCGCCGCGGAGGCCTCCCGGCTGGGGGCGGACGCGGCGCTGGTGCAGGATATGGGAATCGTCCGGGTCCTGCGCCAGGTGGCCCCCGATCTGCCCGTCCACGCCTCCACCCAGATGACCATTCACAACCTGGACGGGGTCAGAGCGGCCGCCGACCTGGGGATGAAACGGGTGGTGCTGGGCCGGGAACTGTCCAAACAGGACATCGCCTATATCTGCGAGCGCTCCCCCATCGAGATCGAGGTGTTTGTCCACGGGGCCCTGTGTATGTGCTGGTCGGGCCAATGTTTTCTGTCCTCCGTCATCGGCGGGCGCAGCGGCAACCGGGGGATGTGCGCCCAGCCCTGCCGCCTGCCCTACGGCTGGGGGGACGAACTGCCGGAGAACTATCCCCTGTCCCTGAAGGATCTGTCCCTGGCGGGACACCTGCGGGAACTGCGGGAGATGGGGGTGGCCTGCGCCAAGATCGAGGGGCGCATGAAGCGGCCCGAATACGTCTACATCGTCACCAGGACCTATGCCTCCGCCCTGATGGACGGCCGGGAGCCCTCCCCGGCGGAGATGCGCCGCCTGGAGCAGGCTTTCTCCCGCCAGGGCTTTACCGACGGGTATTTCACCGGCCAAAAGGGGCCCGATATGTTTGGCGTCCGGCAGGACGCCTCGGAGCCAAAGGAGCTGTTCGCCGCCGTCCGGTCCGCCATCGACAGGGGAGAGGGGCCCCGGGTGCCGGTGAAATTCTACGCCATGGTCCGTATCGGCCAGCCGGTGCAGGTGGGGGTGGAGGACCCCGAGGGCCGCCAGGCCACCGCCGCCGGCGACCTGCCGGAACTGGCCCGGAACCGGCCTGTCACCCGGCAGTCGGTGGAGGCGCAGCTGTCCAAGACCGGCGGCACCCCCTACCGGGCGGAGCGGACCTTCGCTCTGGTGGAGGACGGGCTGTCCGTCCCCCTGTCGGCCGTCAACGCCCTGCGCCGGCAGGCGCTGGAGGATCTGTCCCGGCAGCGGACCGCCCTGCCGGAGCGCCGCCACGGGCAGTACAGCATGGGCGCCCGGTACGAGAATTTCCGGGGAGACCCCGCCATCCAGGTGTCCCTCCGCCGCGCGGAGCAGATCACCTTTGAACTCCTGAAGCGCAGGCCGGACCTGATCCTCCTGCCGGCGGAGGAGATCGCCGCCCACACCGACGAGGTCCGGGCGATCCGGGACCGGGAGGTGCCGGTGGCGGCCGTGCTGCCCCGGATCTGCCTGGACCGGGAGACGGACGAACTCCGCCGCCAGTTGGAGAAGTGCCGGAAAGCCGGCGTCACCGACGCATTTCTGGGCAATCTGGGCCTCGCCGCCCCGGCAAGGGAGCTGGGCTTTTCCCTCCGGGGGGACTTCGGCCTCCATGTGTTCAACAGCCAGGCCATCAAGGAGTACAAGCGCCTGGGTTTCCAGACCCTCACCGCCTCCTTTGAACTGAAACTGGCCCAGATCCGGGACCTGGCCAAGGCCATCCCGGTGGAACTCATCGCCTACGGCCGCCTGCCCCTGATGATCACCGAGAACTGCGCCATCCGGAACCAGTCGGGCAAATGCGTGTGCGGGAACGTGAACCTGCTCACCGATCGGAAGGGCGTCCGTTTCCCGGTGGAGCGGGCTCCCGGCTGCCGCAACGAGATCCTCAACGCGAACAAGCTGTTTCTGGCCGACCGGGAGGCCGACTACAGGCGGGCGGGGGTGTCCGCCATCCGCCTGCTGTTCACCACCGAAAACGGCGTGGAGTGCGCCCAGGTGCTGGACCGATACCGGGGCCGGGGGAACTACACCCCCAACGGCTACACCAGAGGTCTCTATTACAGGGACGTAGAATAGAGTCCGGCGGGATCCCGCCGGACGGCCGTCCTCATCCGTCCCCGAAGACCTGGAAGGAGGAAACGCATGGACATTATCCTCGCGTCACAGTCCCCCCGCCGGAGGGAACTGCTCACCCAGATCGGCCTGACCTTCCGGGTCCTGGCCCCCGGCGCGGACGAGACCGTTCCCGCCGGTACGCCCCCCGCTGAAACAGTGGAGGAGCTGTCCCGCCGGAAGGCGGCCGCCGCGGCCGCCCTGGAGGGGACGGAGCCCCTCATCATCGCCGCCGACACGGTGGTGGCGCTGGGGGACAAAGTGCTGGGCAAGCCCCGCGGGGAGGAGGACGCCTTCGCCATGCTGTCCGCCCTGTCCGGGCGGGAGCATCGCGTCTGCACCGGAGTCACAGTGACCCGGGGCGGGAGGACGGTCATCTTTCACGAGACCACCGCCGTGCGCTTCCGGCCCCTGCCGGCGGAGGACATCGCCGCCTACATCGCCACCGGGGAGCCCATGGACAAGGCGGGGGCCTACGGCATCCAGGGCAGGGGCGCCCTGCTGGTGGAGCGCATCGCCGGCGACTACGGCAACGTGGTGGGCCTGCCCCTCTTCCGGCTGGGCCGGGTGCTGGCCGAGGACTTCGGGCTGCCCCCCTTTCCGGCATAAAAGGAGTACGGTATGAAACGGTTTTTCAAGGACAACGGCGGGCTCCTCCTGCTGGCGGCGGCTCTGCTGACGGCGGTGATCGCCCTGGCTTCCTATATTTTGAGGGTAAACCCGCTGGCGGAGATTTTGGAGGTGCTGGCCACTCCGGTGCGGGCCGTCTCGTCCTGGGTGACCGACTGGACCCAGCGGCAGTATGACCGCACCTTCCGGTATGAAAACCTCTCCGCCGAGAACGAGCAGCTTCGCCGGCAGCTGGCCGAGATGGAGCAGGCCGCCCGGAAGGGGGAGGACGCCATCCGGGAGGCCGAGCGGCTGCGGGACCTGCTGGGTCTGGCGGAGGAGCGGCCCGAACTGACCTATAAGGACGCCACCGTCACCCGCCGCTCCATCTCCGACTGGGAGTCCGAAATGCTGATCGACCGCGGAACCGCGGACGGGGTGGCGGAAAACGACTGCGTCATCGACCAGTACGGCAATCTGGTGGGGGTGGTCACCGAGGCGGGGCTCAACTGGGCCGCCGTCGCCACCGTCCTGGACCCGGACGTGCAGCTGGGCGGCCGTGTGGCCCGCGCCGACGAGGACGCCATTGTGCAGGGGGACTTCACCCTGATGCTGGAGGGGCTGCTGAAACTGTCCTTCCTGTCGGAGGAGGCCCAACTGGTGGCGGGCGACCAGGTGGCCACCTCCGGCCTCGGCGGGGTGTACCCGGAGGACATCCTGGTGGGCAGCGTGAAGGATCTGCGCACCGACGCGGACGGCATCAGCCGCTACGCGGTGGTGGAGCCCGCCGCCGACATTCGGAATATCAAATACGTCTATGTGATCACCGATTACAACGGCGGGGAGTAGCTCCCCGCCGTTTCCGGGAGAAAGAGGGAGAGACCATGGCCGAACTGACCCCCATGATGCGCCAGTACTGGAAGATCAAAGAGCAGTACCCCGACTGCCTGCTGTTCTTCCGCCTGGGCGACTTCTACGAGATGTTCCACGACGACGCCAAGATCGGCACCGAGGAACTGGGCCTCACCCTCACCACCCGGGACCGGGGCAAACCGGAGGACCAGCGGGTGCCCATGTGCGGAGTGCCCTATCACTCCGCCCAGAGTTATATCGCCCGGCTCATCAAACGGGGATACAAGGTGGCCATCTGCGAGCAGATGGAGGACCCGGCGCTGGCCAAAGGGCTGGTGGACCGGGACATCATCCGCATCGTCACCCCCGGCACCGCCATGGACGACGTGATGCTGGACGAGAGCCGAAACAACTTCATCTGCGCCATCTACCGGGACAGCGCCGGGGCCGCTCTGGCCCAGTGTGATCTGTCCACGGGCGAGTTCAACGCCGTTCCCTTCCGGGGAGAGCGCTGGCTGACCCATCTGATGAACCGGCTGTCCGCCCGCCCGCCCAGCGAGGCCATTCTGTCCGACGGGGCGGCCTGCGAGAAAGAACTGACGGACTTTTTGCGGGACCGGCTGGGCTGCCTGTGCGAAAACGGCGGAGAGGCCCCCTTCCGCCCCGCCCAGGCCCGGGAAGCCCTCGTCTCCTGCGGCCTGGTGGAGGGGGACAGGGAGCCGCCCGAGGGCGACGCCGGCGCCCTCCTCTGCTGGCGGGCCGCCGGCGCTCTGGCCGCCTACCTGAAGGAGACCCAGAAGACCGGCCTCAGCCATCTCACCGCTCTGGAACCGGGCGGCGAGACGGGGCAAAAATATCTGGAACTGGATCTGACCGCCCGGCGCACCCTGGAACTCACCGAGACCATTCGGGGCCAGGAGAAAAAGGGCTCCCTGCTGTGGGTGCTGGACCGCACCCGCACTCCCATGGGCCGCCGGCTCATCCGCGCGTGGATCGAGCAGCCCCTCCGGAACCCCGCCGCCATCGCCGTCCGGCAGGATCAGGTGGCCGCGCTCGTCTCCGACTCGGTGACGCGGGAGGAACTGTCCCGGATCCTCCGCCGGGTGCCCGATCTGGAGCGGCTCATCGGCAAGGCGGCCTACGGCAGCGCCAACGCCCGCGATATGCTCACCCTGGCGGAGGGGCTGGGGGAACTGCCCGCCCTGGCCCGGCAGGCCGCGCCCCTGGCCCAGGCCGCGCCCCGCCGGTTCGGCTTTTTGGAGCGGTTCACGACACTGGAGGATCTCCGGACCCTCCTGCGCTCCGCCATCCGGGACGACGAGGACGGCCACCGCCTGCCCTTCACCATCCGGGAGGGGGATTTTATCCGCAAGGGCTACAACGAGGAGGTGGACCGCCTCCGGGACGTGCTGGACCACGGCGCGGACATGGTGGCCGCCCTGGAGACAAGGGAGAGGGAGCGCACCGGCATCAAGAGCCTGAAAGTCCGCTATCACAAGACGTTCGGCTACTACATCGAGGTGTCCAAAAGCTATTACGGCCTGGTGCCCAAGGACTACATCCGCAAGCAGACCCTAGTGAACTGCGAGCGGTTCTTCACGCAGGAACTGAAGGATCTGGAACACGAGATCCTGTCCGCCCAGAGCCGGGTGGTGGCGCTGGAGTACCAGCTGTTCTGCCAGCTTCGGGAGACCGCCGCCGGGCGGGCGCGCCAGGTCCAGGAGGCGGCCTCCGGCGTGGCCGCTCTGGACGCGCTCGCCTCCTTCGCCTCTGCGGCGGCGGAAAACGGCTACTGCCGCCCCCTGGTGGACGACAGCGGCGTCATCGACATCAAAGAGGGCCGCCACCCCGTGGTGGAGAAGATGCTCAAGGACAGCCTGTTTGTCCCCAACGACGCCTACATGGACGGCGGAGAGGACCGCCTCGCCATCATCACCGGCCCCAACATGGCGGGCAAGTCCACCTATATGCGGCAGGTGGCCCTCATCGTCCTCATGGCCCAGATGGGCTCCTTCGTGCCGGCGAAGTCCGCCTGTATCGGGGTGGTGGACCGGGTGTTCACCCGCATCGGCGCCTCCGACGATCTGTCCGCAGGCCAGTCCACCTTCATGGTGGAGATGACCGAGGTGGCCCAGATGCTGAAAAACGCCACCTCCAGGTCCCTGCTCATTCTGGACGAGATCGGCCGGGGCACCTCCACCTACGACGGCATGGCCATC
>CAYPEE010000061.1:0-10082 GCA_964409665.1 uncultured Oscillospiraceae bacterium | reverse complement strand
TCGCAAAACCGTTCCGCCGTTCCCCTTGCGTAACGGCTCTTCCGGGCCTGAAAAGTCACGTGGTCATAGAATGACATTTCCGGCAAATATCCGCCGCCGTCTGTTGTAAACTCCAGGATCAGCGTTTGGTCAAATGGGGATCCCCTCTTGATCTTCTCCGCCGTCTCATAACAGAGTTCCACGCCGCAGCCAACGATGGCGGTGTCCCCCAGCTGAAAGATAGCGATCTCCGCATCCACCGGTCCGGTCTCCTCGAAAACGCATTCACGGGTCGGCCCGGAATCTGACCGTGCGGAGCAGCGCTGGCCGGTGTATTGAAAGCGATAGCGGTCCAAATGGGGTTCTATATCGCGCCGCATCCTGTCAATGCCGTCCGCCGCCCGGACGACCTGCTCCCCCAGCCGGGTCGCCAGAACGTCAACCAATAGAAAGCCACCGGCGCCCAAATCCTCAACCACCTGTTCCCCTTTTCGATTGACGGTGTCCTTTTTCACTCTCAGCGCCTGCCACTGATCGCCGGAGAAACCGGTCAAATAGAGTGAAACCGCCCGCCCGCCAAAGGCCCGATCTATAAAACGCTCGGAGGCCGAGGCAAGGTCGCCGGAAATCAGCCGCTCTCCGTCAAATTCAGAGCCCTCCAGACAACCTGGGGCCACGTTACAGTTGTAGGCGACGGCGATCGGTTCCCCGGCAAGAGAATCGAACCGCAGAACCGGGATGTAATGGTCGGTGGGACCATCTTGATTGACGCCCTGCCACCAGCCATCTTTAAGCTCCAAGACCCTGTTCACCGAAATCGGCGCTTTCGCGACGGCGCTGCCAAAGTATGCCGGCTGCAGGCTCTCCCTCGCCATGCGACAGGCGTCTCGCACAGCCTTCACATGAGCCTGTACCATCATATTGTCCCGGGACAGAAAGGCCGTCGCCTCAGCATCGCTGACGGCGGCACGGCGGTGCAGGGGGTCCTCACGCCAGTGGTCCAGAGACGCCCACGCGTGAAAATGGGGCGTGGAGAGTGTATGCGTTGCGTGCAGGAGAATATTTCCCGATGGAATTTTCAGTTCCTCTGCCGCCGCGGCAAGCAGTTCCTTTTTGATAAACAGAATCACAACATCCACAGAGAGAATGGCGTAACTCTCCTGCCCGCAAAGCAGCAGTGCCTGCACCATCGGCAGGTCATGGATTCCGGTGTACCCTTCCCCATAGGTCGGCAGCATGGCATCCGTATATCGTATTTCGGCTCTCCCCGCTCCGGCGCAAAAACCGCTCATGGATGTTCCTCCCTTACCCGGTCGCGCCGAGTTCTGCCAATCTGTCTTCCGCGGCGCTCCACCCCAGATCGGCGGCGTACTGATAGTACTGGATCGCCTGGTCCGTATCTCCATCGGCCAGAGCCATTTCCGCCAGTCTGCAAAGCGCAAGTTTCAATTCGTCCGGTCCGCTGTTTTTAGAGTTCTCCAAAAAATCGTCCAGAGTGGATACCGCTTTCTCATACCAGGTTTTCGCCTCATCCGCGCTTTGTTCGACCCCGCTGCCTTCTTCATACAACAGGCCGAGGAAATAGGCCGCAGATACGTCTCCGGATTCGGCGGCCACTTGGAAACAGGCCGCCGCCTCGGAATAATTCTGCTCTACCCCCGTGCCGTCCCGGTACATCAGTCCGGCATAGCGCATACCCTTAAAATCGGGGTCTTCCGCCTCGGCCGACAGGCGATAGTATTCCAACGCCTTTTCGTAGTCCTGCTCTACCCCGTTTCCCTGCTCATACATTCTGCCAAGATCCGTATAGGCTCTGCCATTCCCGCTCTGGCCATCCGCCAACAGTTTTTCCGCCCTGGACAGTTCCTGCGAAACCTCCGGGGTCTGGGGCGTCCCGGTGCGTTCAGGTTCCGCGCTGTTCGCGGGCGCAGGCGTTTGCGTGGCCGCAGCGTCTGGGCCGGCGCAGGCGGCCAGGGAAAAGGCAATACAAAGCGCGAGAAACAGAGCCGACATCTTTGATTTCATAAAAACATTCCTCACTTTTCCATAGGATCCCAGTTCTCCAACAATTTGGACAAGAGCGTGTCCAGCTGATGGCGCTCATCCTCGGTGAGGCAGTTAAGAGCGTCATCGCTCACCTTGCCATGATGGAGGGCATGACTACAGCGCTGGAGCAGTCCAAGTGTTCCCTCAAGCATCTGATGGTGTCCGTGACCGCCATGACCATGCCGTCCCTCGTCAGATTCCATGCCGAAGGCCCGGCGACCTCGGTCGCACCGCAACGCATTCGCGGGACAGCGATTTTCACATTCTGTACAGTATTCCATATTAAACTCCTTTTTGTAATTACTTTTCGGGTTTTGACAGGAGTACGGCCATCTCATCTAAGAGGCCGTCCGTCAGAGCCAGTACAGTTTGTATGCCGGATCTGTCCAGATCATCATAGTGGATCCCCGCCTCCATCACGGCGGGTCGGATGTTCGCGGCGGACAGGGCGGCGCACCACCGTTCACAGATGACGCCCTCCCGGTGGCCGGGGAACTGTGTAACGGAGCGGTTGCCTTCCGGATCCACGACGCCCACCGCCCCAATGTGGGTCAAGTCGCCGCCGTACAGGGAGATGTGAACGCCCTCGTCCAGCACCAATGCCTGTGCCACGATGTCCCGATCCCGATAAGAATGCCGCAGTTTTAACTGTCTCATAGTCCAGGCCACTCCTCCGGCCCGTCCAGATCGAACTGGGAGAGGACGCGGCGGACGGTCTGCCGGATACAGTCCTCCATGGTTTTGGGATGGGTGTAGTAGGCCGGGACCGGAGGCAATATCACCGCCCCCAGCTTGCTGGCCTCGTACAGGTTCCGCAGATGTACGGTGGACAGCGGGGACTCCCGTGCCACCAGCACCAGTTTCCGCCGCTCCTTCAGACACACGTCGGCGGCGCGAAGCAGCAGATTGTCGCTGTAACCGGTCACAATACCGGCCACTGTCTTCATGCTGCACGGTACCACGACCATGCCCATGGTCCTGAAACTGCCGCTGGCGATGGCCGCCCCCAGGCTGTCGTTGTCATGGAAGACCGCGGCCAGTTCCCGCACTTCGCTCAGCGTCCGGCCGGTCTCCTGTTCCAGGGTCAGCACTCCGCTCCGGGTGACCACCAGATGGGTCTCGATCTCCGGATGGTCCCCGCGCAGCCGCCCGAGCAGTTCCACCGCCAGCGGCGTCCCGGAGGCCCCGCTGACGCCGACGATCAGCCGCTTATCCATGGAGCCACTTCTCCGGGTCCACGTCCAGAAATGGCGCCCGCCGGAAACGCTCCCTCAGATGGAAGGGGACGGTGCAGTCAAAAATGGTCTTGCAGGAGATACCGGCATCGGAGATGGAGGGCGAATAGGCCGGATCGGAACTGGGGTCCAGGGGATGGCACCGCACACCGGGGATGGTGATGATGTCCCGATCCCCCTGAAAGCGGGTGTTCATGGCCCAAAGCACATCGTCGGTGTCGAAAATATCCACATCCTCGTCCACAAGTATAATATGTTTCAGTTCCGGGAAGGCGGAGAAGGCCAGAAGGGCGGCCTGCCGCTGTTTGCCCTCGTCGGTGCGGACGGCCTTGCGGCACTGGAGTACCGCCATATACTTGCCTCCGCCGGAGCGGTGGGCATAGCAGTTGACCACCTTGCCGGGGAGCGCCCTGTCGATCATGCCCAGAATGGACGCCTCGGTCGGGATGCCCGCCATGTTCACGTGCTCCTCGCTGGGTCCGATACAGGTCTGCAGGATGGGGTTTTTGCGGTGAGTGACCGCCTTCACTTTCAGCAGCCAGCACTCGTGGGAGGCGGGGCCGTTGTAGCCGGGGAACTCGGGCATGGCGTAGCCGGTGCGGGAGTTCTGGTCCTCCACCACATGGTTGCTGCCGGGCAGGATCTCCCCCTCGATGACGTATTCGGCGTTGGCGATGGCGTACTCGTTGACGGACACGCATTTCACCAGTTCCACCGGTCTGCGCCGCAGGGCCCCGGCGATGGACAGCTCGTTGAACCCCAGAGGGGTCGTGGGCGGCTCAAAGCAGGACAGCACCTCGATGGCCGGGTCCACGCCGATGGACACGGAGATGGGCAGGGACCGGCCCAACTCGGTGGCCCGCTCGGCCATGGCCCCGATGTGCCGGGACCCCGGCTGGAGGAAGATGGACAGTTCATCCCGGCTCTGGATACACATACGGTGGATGGTGACGTCGCTCAGGCCGGTATCGGGATGGGTGGCGTAGCACATCCCCAGGGTGATATATGGTCCTGCGTCCACCGGGGTGTTGGTGGGGGCGGGGATGAGCCTGAACAGGTCGAAGTCCGGCTCATCCGCCCGGTGGACGATCTCCTGGCAGGGGGCGGGGCCGGCCACCGCCACGGGCTGGATGGGATTTTCGGCGCAATGTCTGACCAGCCAGCCCAGTTCCTCCTTTTTGCAGCCGAACAGGCCGGCCACTCTGGTCCGGCTGGCCAGCACGCCGATGGCCACAGACGCGCCGGGGTGTCCCTTGACGCTGCGGAACAGCATGGCGGGCCCGTCCACGGCGGTGGGGCGCTTTACGGTTCCCCCCGCGCCCACATAGCGGTACACGCCGGACAGTTCGGCGGCGGGGTCCACCTCCACATTGGTCTCAATGAGTTGGCCGGGGGCCTCTCGCAGCGCCGACAGGGCGGCGCGAAGATCTAAAATCTCTGTACGGTGATCCACGATGCACCTCCTGTGTTGTCGTCTCCGAATCCGTTGGATTCAGCGGCCGCCCCGCGGCTCCAGTTCCTTCGCGAAGATTTTAGAGAACAGAAAACGGTTGATTGGACCCAAAAACCAGATCTGCACGCCAAAGGCGAATATCCAGTTGACGGGCATTTTGCTGATCCACGCGTCCAAAAACTGTCCGATGTTCCAGTGGAACTGGATCATATTGATGAGATTGCTGTAAAAACACATGACGGGGCACATAATCAGCACCGTGAAGCCGGTACGGATACAGTAGTAGAGGATCCTATTGTCTGTGGGGTATTTCGCGGCGTGTTTTCCGGCGAACTTCTGCACAAAGAAGAATTGAAGGACAAAGGCCAGCGGGGCCTTTTGACAGAACGCGATAGCGACCTGCCGAAACAGTTCCACGCTGAACGCGCCGTAGACCAAGTATTTGTTAAACGTCGCCATGGCAGTGGCCATGAGCAGAACGCCCAGCAGGGTAAACACCACCCGCTGGGGGGCGGTTCTCGGGACGATCACGCCTTCCATGATCCAGTCACTCCTGTATTAAGTTTGTTGCTCACAGGGCCGGCAGGCATTGCCGCCGGACCACCGGGACCGCGGGGGCCGGGATCTCGATCCACCGCTCTGGGGTCCAACGCCTCATACATTTTTCGGGCCAGGCGCAGGAATGACGGTTCAAACAGCCCCGCTTTCTGGTTCGGACGCATCATACCGGGAAGCATCGGGCGGTTCAGCGTCAGAATAGAGTCCGGCACGATGTAACTGCCATCCCCCAACTGGCTGGCGTCGTGGTTGACCACAATCAGATCCCGAATCGGAAGCGCGGCACGAACGCTCCTGGCAAAGCAGTCATAAAGTTCGCCGCTGGCGCCGAGCAGGTAGGTCTCACCCAGGCGCATCATGTGGAGGCGGATCCGAAACGGCCCGGAGTTGCCCTCTGTCTCGCTCATCTCTACCGCGCAGCCCAGTTTGATCTCTGTCTCTCCGCAGACAATTCTCCGATCGACCCGCTTAATGTCGTCATAGTGCCGGGCGGCAAGGCACAGCATTTCCTCATAATAGTCCCCCTTGGGGCTCAAGTGAGTCACCCGGCCGGTTTTCGGATCGGGAAAATCCAGTTGATACATGAAAATGGGATTGATGTCCCCCGCCGCGCCGCTGGACCAGAGGGTCACAGCCCCGGGATTGCGCTCATCGTTCCACGCGCAAACCCTGCCGGCGATATCGCCGCTGATGCCGAGGTCATTGCCAAACGCCGGCGCGGCATTCAATACGCAGCAATGGACTGGATAATTGATAAAAAAGGCCAGGGGTTTCCCGCTCATATCCTCAAACCGAATGAGTGTCACGGTGTGGTCGATGGGGGACTCCGGCGCAGCGCCGATGGCGAATTTCCCGTGGACGCTGCCGCCCTCCTCGTACTCATAGCGCTGCTTCCTGTCCACATTGATATAACTCTGGCCCTTCCCAAGGCCCATTTTGGCCGGGACCATACGCTCCACCGCCTCCCCGGCGGTATTCAGCAGGGCGTCAAGGACAAACTGTTCATAACGATGCGTGGCATCCTGGACCTCCGCAGGCTTGTTCAGGAGATTGTTGGGCCCCTCGTTGACCCGGTTGCCCGCGATCGGAGCGGTATGGGTGTGTACTGCGGCTAAAAGGATGTCATCTTCCGCAATGCCGGTGGCTTCCCGCAGAGCTAGGAGATACTCTCCCGGACAGGGGACTTTGTCCAGGTCAAAGGTAATGAGCAGCTGCCGATCCCCTCCGCTTTTCAGCGCAATGACACGCACATAGAGGTCATCCAAAACGCCGCCGAAATGCCGGTCCATCAGGCCGCGCAGGTTGGGCATCAGATCGGCGGGCGGGGTAATGATCCTTTTCGCGGCGCCGCAATATAAAGTCGCCATATACATTCTCCTCCTTATTTTTGACAGCCCTGAGCGCGAAACTGGCCGCCTCCGTTGGCGCAGCCGCCCGGGCAGGCGTACACCATATCCACGTTGCCGAGATCCAGTGCGGGGATCTCGCCTTCCAAGAGGGAAAGCGGTGTTTCTCCCTCTGTCCTGCGCCATACGTCCAGCGTTGTAAATCTGCTGACGCAGGCCCGCTGGATCCACTGAAACAGTTCCACCGTGGTCAGCACGGCGTCGCTTGCGCGGCAACGCTTGGCCGCAGTACAAGGAGAGACATAGACCAGGAACAGTTCCTCCTCACGGAATCCCCTCTCCCGGAACAGCTTTCCCGCCCTCTCCCGAAAAATGGCCTCCGGGTCTCTGCCCCAGAGGACATCCTCCCGGCGGTCCACGCGGGCTTTCTCCGCGGGGCAGATGGAAACGGAGACCTTGCCGCCGTCCTTTTTACGGCGGGCAATCTCTGGGGCCAGCTCGGCGGCCGCCAGATCGTGAAGCCCGGTCAGATCCATAACCGCATAGGCTCCGGCTTTCCGGCAAATCGCGGCGAGCCTTGGCATCTCATTCCGGCTCTTCCTTGCCCCGAAAAACCGCCCGATATTCTCCGCCGTCTCCGGCTCAATGCCGAGGACAATTTTCTTTCTGTTGTTCCGCGCCCGCCAAAGCAAATCGGTATCGTCCTTCACAAAAAGAGCGCCAGTGGGACAGTTCCGCACACATTGGCCGCAGCCGGTACAGCTTGTCGCGGCAAGCGGAGCCGGCGTTCCGATATAGGTCTCCTCCGCGCGGCGCATGGCGAGGACGGTTCCCACGCCCTGCGCTTTGCAGGTCGCGACACAGCGGCGGCAGCGGATACATTTGGAGTCGTCCCTGACGATACTGTCCGAGGACTCGTCCGCCTGCCGCCGGTGATAGACTTCGCTGTATTTGCGGTCGTCCATCCCCAGTTCCCGTATGACGGCGTGCAGTTCACAATAGGTATAATCCGGGCAATATTCGCAGTCCATACGGTGATTCCGGCAGAGAAGATCAACGGCCTTTCGGCGGGCCTCAATGACCATCTCGCTTTGCGTGCGCACGACCATGCCGTCTCTCGCCCGCGTCAGGCAGGATGGCATCAGTCTGGGCGCTCCCTCGATCTCCACGACACAGACCCTGCACGCGCCGAGCTTATTTAAGTCCTTGAAATAGCACAGGGTCGGAATATGGATCCCCGCGGCCCTTGCCGCCTCCAAAATGCTTGTCCCGGCTTCACAGAGGACGTCTTGCCCGTCAATCTGAAAGCGCACAGTATACACGCGGCGCATCCTCCTCCCATAATTGCCTTACGGATCGATACTCCTTCATCCGTTGGCCTCTTTTCGCCAGCCGAACGGGGGAATGAAATAGCTCTTTTCCGGCGCCTCTTCCGCGCCGAGCCGGAAGATCTCTCCCGTATCTTTGCGCTTGAAAAAGATGCGCTGATTCACCGGCAGATTCATCGACAGCGCGCCGGTACGGCAGACCTCCACGCAACACGCGCAATACCAGCATTCGTCCGGGTAGGCGATCACCGGAGGCTGACCCGCGGCGGCATTGGGCAGAATCGTCTGCATCCGGCAGATGTTGGCGCAGGCGTTGCAGCCAACGCATCTGTCCGCGTCGATGGTCACGGCCCGCGTCGGTCCCGTGGGATTGGCAAAGATATATGCCTCAGACATCCTCAGCACCTCTTTCGGCAAAATGGAGCGTTTTCCCCTCCCCGGCCCGGCAGCGCATATAGTTTTCCAGATAGCTGTCCGCATAGGGTTCCTTCAGCCAGTATTTCGCCGGCAGATACCGGGTTTTGACCGCGCCGTTCTGATACCGGCAGAACAGGTACGTTCCCTCCGGAACGCCTTCTTGCTCCATTTTCAGCTTTTCCGCACAGCCGTGCAGATACATCTCGGAAATTGTCAGTCTCGTATCACACTCCAGCACACGGGCGAGTTCATGGGGATTTCTTGCGAAGGTATGTCTGGCCTCATTGGTCCGGATGGATTTGATCCACTCCAGTCCCTGCCTGAGAACGGACGCGGTTTTGAACTCCGCACAGCACTGCTGCATGACACGGGCCGAGCCGCTCCACAGCTCTTTCCATGAGATAAAATCCCTTTCATCGCCGCTGCGGAATCTAACGATCGGCGCGTAATTATGCTCCGCCGCTTTCATAATCGCTTCATGGGGGATCTCCCCAGGCTGCTTCCCCTCGGCAAACTCCGCAGCGCGATTGCCCGCGTAGATGCCGGATGCGCAGGCGTAGGAGCTGCCCTCTAACCCACTGTTGGCACCGGCGGCAAAAAGTCCCGGCACAGTCGTCATCAGCTTCCAGTCCACTGCGGGCTGGGCCTGCATTCCGAACGACTCGCTGCGCCACGCGCCGCTGGCGTCCGGCGCACCGTGGAACCAGCCGCCGTTGTTATAGCCCTCGGGCGTCATAATCGGCGCCATCAGCATATCCCGGTCAGGATTGAATCCGAGCCTTGTGTACAGGTCAAAGACGGTATAGCGCGTCTTCCCCTCGTTGCCTATCATCATGCCCCAGATGCTTCTCCGTTCATTCTCCGGCATACCCGCCAGATCTGCCCAGAGAGGCAACTCATACTCGCCGCTGCGGATCCGCTCCGGAAGATCCGGGATGAGGCCAGGCGTCCTCGCGTGCGGATACACGTCACTGATCGTGGAGCCGCAATACTCCTGTGAGGCCGCGGGCTGATTGCGCTGCCTCACTGTGGAGAGTACCCTGCCGTCCGCATCCACCCAGGGGATCTCCTTGCCGTTGTTGTCCACGATGGTACAGGGGAACCAGGTGTTATGGGGATTCCCGACGCCGAAACGCGGCCAGGCAAAGGGCGACGGGTTCCCCCGCCTGCCGTTGCGGAACATCCCATCGATCTCCGCACCGGCCTCCCACGCCATGGCGAGGCCCTCACCCACTTCATTCGGATCCCAGCGCCAGCTGTTCCCGGTGATCTCCATATTATAGGTCCAGATGGTGCAGGAATAGCCGCAACTCAATATGACCGTAGGCGCGTGAAACACAAACATTTCGCCGGTTTCCAAGGAAATGCCCGATGCCCCGCAGATCGGGGCCCCGGGCCGTCCGTCCTCGGTGTACAGCCGGTTCACCATGACGCGCTCAAAAAATCGAACGCTCTGCTTTTTCATCTCCTGATAGAGTACCGGTTTCAGATACTGCCCGCCCCTCAACTTTACCGCGACGAGATCCCTGTAGTCATATGCCTTGTAGAGTTTCGTCTTGGGATCGACCGTCTCCGCGCCTGCCAGGTCATCCAGGTCCGCCTCGATCGGCAGGCCGATCTCTTTCAGCAGCATCAGCGCTTCCCAGGTACCCTTGAGCGCAATATAGTCCCGGTGGCCCATTCTGCCGTCGGTATCGCCCTTCTCCAGATTCTCCTCCGG
>CAYPEE010000060.1:0-10098 GCA_964409665.1 uncultured Oscillospiraceae bacterium | reverse complement strand
AGGAGATACGCGGGACTTTCCCGTTCCCTGTTGCGTTTTTCCTATCGGTATGATATGATATGCTACAGCCAACTGATCCTTGACGAAGGAGAATGATCTTTCTATGATCCTGTTCAAAGACCCCGAACTGACCGACCGACGATGGGCCGCCCCCCTGCTGCTCACCGAGTCCGCGCTGTCCCTGGAATACAGTTTTACCGCCGTCTACCTCTGGCGAAAGGTCTACACCCAGCAGATCGCCCGGTTCCGGGACCGGCTGCTGATCCGGGTGGTGGGCAGTCTCGGCCCCGCCTACCTCTATCCGGCGGGCTCCGGTCCCCTTGCCCCCGCCATGGACGCCCTTCGGAAGGACGCCGCCGCCCGGAACGTCCCCCTGCTGCTGGTGTGCGTCACCGAGGAGCAAAAGGCCGCCGTCGAGGAGTTGTGCCCCGGCCGGTTCCGGTTCGAGGCCCATCGGGACAGTTTCGACTACCTGTACGACGTGAACCGCCTGGCCGACCTGCCGGGAAAGAAACTCCACGCCAAGCGCAACCACATCAGCCACTTCGACGCCCGGTTCCCCGACTGGACCTCCGAGCCGGTCACTCCCGCCAACGCATCCGAGTGCATGGAACTGGAGCGCCGGTGGAATCTCCTCCATCTGGCGGAGGAGCGGCGGGAGATCGCCGCCGGGGAGGACACTGTCTCCGAGGAATCCGCCGTGCTGCTGGACGCGCTGGAGCACATGGACGAACTGGGCATGGAGGGGGTACTCCTTCGGGCGGAGGGGAGACCCATCGCCTTCTCCCTGGGGGGACTCATCACCCCGGAGTGTTTCGACGTGAACTTTGAGAAGTCCTTTGGGGACGTGCGGGGGGCCTACCCCGCCGTCAACCGGGAGATGGCCCGCCGGGTGCGGGAGGCCCATCCAGAAGTGAAATGGATCAACCGGGAGGACGACATGGGCCTGGAGGGTCTGCGGAAGGCCAAGCTGTCCTACTACCCGGACATTCTGCTGGCCAAGTACATCGGTAGGGAGGTCGGCCCATGATCGAGATACATCCCGCCCGCCCGGAGGAGCGGTCCGCCGCAGAGATCCTCTGGGAGCAGGTTTTCGGGGACAACGCGGCCTTTCAGCGCCTGTTCTATGATCTGTGTGGGGTGGAGGCCCCCCTGGTGCTGACCGAAGACGGACAGGTGCGCTCCCTGCTGGCCCTGCCGGAGGTGTCCCTGGTCTTCCCGGACGGGTGGAGCGTCCGGGCGGGGTACGTCTACGCCCTGGCCGTCCACCCGGCGGCCCGGGGGCAGGGCTGTGCCGCCCAGCTGCTGAACTACGCCGCCGAGTATGCCCGCCGCCGGGGATGCGACGCGCTGCTCACGGTGCCGGCGGAGCCCTCCCTGTTCCGGTTCTTCGCCCGGTGCGGGTTCGAGGCGGGTTTTTACCACAGGATCCTCCGGGCGGAGCCCGTTCCCGCGGCCGCCTCCCCCGTCCCGCCGGAGGAGTACGGCGCGCTGCGGGAGTCCCTGCTGGCGGGGCGGACCCATGTGCGCTTCTCCGGCGAGGAACTGGCCTTTCAACTCACCATGTGCCCCTGTTCGGGCAGCGGACTGTACCGGCTGGAATTGGCCCACGGCCCCGCCTGCGCCGCCGTGGAGCGCTGGCCGGACCGCCCGGTGGCCAAGGAACTGCTTTGCGCCCCGGAGGACGCGGAACAGGGGGCCGCAGCCCTGTCCGCCCTGTGCGGGCGGAGCGCGGAGGTGAGAGCGCCCTCCTCCGGCCGGGAGGGCGAACCCTTCGCCGGGGTGCGGTGGCTGTTCGCGGCGCCTCCCTCCCGGTGGAAGTCCTCTCCTCAGGGTTATTTCGGGCTTGGTTTCGACTGATCATTATCAGTTTGTACGGAAAAAGTCCCGTGGCATCGGTCCGATGCCACGGGACTTTTTCAGCGGATCAGGGTGTTCTCCGGGAAGGCGCTGTCCAATGAACTGCCGGTGGAGAAATACTGCTGGAGGATGCCGGACGCGATCTGGGCCAGGTTGCCGCCGGAGGCGCCCTTCTCGGCCACCAGACAGATGGCCACCTGGGGATCGTCATAGGGGGCGAAACAGACGAACACGGCGTTGGCGGTGGATCTGGCCACCTCGGCGGTGCCGGTCTTGCAGCCCACCTCTACGGGCAGGCTGCCGAAGTACCGGTCCATGACCGCGGTCTTGGCCAGGTCGTACATCCCCTTCTTGACGGCCTCCAGATGTTCCGGGGCGATGTCGATGGTGCTGAGCACCTGGGGCTCGTATTCGCAGAGGGTCTCGCTGTTGTCGGCGGAGCGCACCTCCTTGAGCAGATGGGCCTGGTAGCGGTTGCCGCCGTTGACCAGGGTCGCCACATAGTTGGCCAGCTGGATAGGAGTGAACAGGGTGTTCTGCTGGCCGATGGAGGCGGACAGGGTGTCGCCGTCGTACCAGGTCTGGCCCAGGGACTCGGAGGTCTCCGGTCCGGCCATCCGGCCCTGGTTCTCGTCGATCTCGATGCCCGTGATCTGGCCCAGGCCGAACTTGGCGGCGTACTCCGCCAGCCTGGCGATGCCTGTCCGGCGGCCCACATCGTAGAAGAAGATGTTGCAGGAGTCGGTGATGGCCTCCGACACGGTCTCGGAGCCGTGATTGCCGGGGTTGATCCAGCAGGCGGGCTGGGGGCTGGTGTAGTAGCGGTAGCGGCCGGTGCAGATCACCGTGTCCGAAGGGGTGATGACCCCCTCGCCGAGGGCGGCGGCCGCGGTACACATTTTGAAGGTGGAGCCGGGGGCGTAGAGCCCCTGGGTGGCCCGGTTCAGCTGGGAAACGGAGAACTCCGGATAGGAGGCCATGGCCAGCACGCCGCCGGACATATCCATCACCACGGCGGCGGCGCCCCCCTCCTCCTCCAGGTCGGACTCAAACTGGCTCAGCAGGTTTTCCGTCGTGGTCTGGAGGGCCATATCCAGCGTCAGGAACACGTTGCCCCCCGCCACAGGGGGCTTGTCGTCCTCCCAGCTCTCCCCCTCCACGTTTCCGTCCTCCCCCTTGACGATCAGGCGGGTGCCGCTGGTGCCGTGGAGCCACTCCTCAAAGGCCAGTTCCACACCGCTGCGGCCCACCGTGGCGTCCAGGGGATAGCCCAGATCGGTGTAGTACTCCCGGTCCTGTTCCTGGATGGCCCCCACCGTACCCAGCACATGGGCGGCGTAGCCGGTGAGGCAGCGGCGGGCGGTGTCGGTCTTGAACACCACCCCGTCCAGTCCCCGCTCCTTGACCTTGGAGATGAACGCGATGTCCACGTTGTCGGCGAAGATATAGTCCAGATAGTTGATCTGCTCCGCGCGGAGATAGAGGGCGTAGAGCACTCCGGCCACCTCCCGGTCGGCGGCGTCCGGGCTCTCCCCCTTTTCGATCAGGCCGAAGTCCAGGCACATGGCGGTGAACAGGGTCTCTGCGTCGGGGCGCTCCTTTGTGGCGTCCTTCACCCAGCCCCGTTTCTGGGCCAGACTGCCCAGATAGGTGAGTTTCACCTCAGTCCTGCTGTCCTCGCCCTTCGTCTCGTAGCAGAGAGGGTTCTCGTCGGTATAGGCCCAGGGGGCGGTCCTGGAGATCGGCAGGGCCTCGGCCCACTCCACGCCCTGCTCCCTGCACAGTTCCAGCAGGGACGCGATGATCTCGTTGCGCCGCTCCCCCATGTCGCCCATCTTCAGTTCCACATGGTAACTCATGGCGTTGGTGACCAGTACCCGCCCGTAGCGGTCCGAGATCTCTCCCCGGGCGCTGTCCACCCGCTCCCGCTCGGTGGTGGTGCGGTGGGTGTTGACGGGCAGGTAGTTCTCCCCGTTGACGATCTGAAGCTGGAACAGCACCGCGAAAAAGGCGACCAGCACCCCGCAGAACAGGAGCATCAGCGCCTGGGTGCGGAGTTTCAGCCTCCGGGCCTCCTTTTCAGTTTTCAACTCCTGCTGGCGCAGGAACTCAAAGGGATCATTCATGTGCGATCCTCCCAAAGCGGACGCAGCAAAACCGCTCCAGCCAGTACACCGGCAGCAGGAACACCAGGGACCAGACCAGTTCGGGCAGAGCCACGCCCAGCAGCACTTTCAGCGGGGCCAGTCCGGTCAAATACCGGCTGACCACCCGCCACGCCTCCCAGAGGAACAGGGCCGCCGCCGCGCAGATGAGATAGCCCCACCAGTCCCGGCGGAGGACATGCTGGACCACCAGTCCGGCCAGCCAGCCCACCGCCGCGCAGGCCAGGACACAGCCCGCCCCCTGGTGGCCCAGTCCGCTCATCGCCAGCCCCGCCAGCGCCCCGTAGGCGGCGCCGAAGGCGGGGCCCTCCAGTACGCCGCCCGCCGCCGCCGCCGCGGGCAGCAGCAGAGGCAGCGCCATGGGCATGGGCCCCAGGACATAGTAATCCGCCGCCGCGACAATGAGCAGCGCCGCGCCGTAGGCGATCCATTGGATGACGGTGTCCTGTCTGGTCATGGCGGCTCCTTCCAAATGATCTACACCAGTTCCCCGAACAGGGCCCAGGTGGAACAGCCGGTGATCTTCACGTCCCGGAACTGGCCGATCAGGGACTTGTCCCCGTTCAGATGCACCAGCCGGTTGCCGGCGGTGCGGGCGCTCAGGTTGTTCCGGGAGTCCTCCCCCTCCCCGTCGATGAGACAGCGGAGGGTCTTCCCGATGTACGCCCGGTGCTTCTCCAGGGAGATGCGGTTCTGGGCCTCCACCAGCTTATCGAAGTTCGCCTGTTTCTCCGCTCGGCTCATGGGGTCGGGCAGTCCGGCGGCCGGAGTCCCCTTCCGCGGGGAGTAGATGAAGGTGAACAGCGCGTCGAACCGGACCTCCTCGATCAGCGAGAGGGTGTCCCCGAACTCCCCGGCGGTCTCCCCGGGGAAACCCACGATCACGTCGCTGGTAAGCACCACGCCGGGGATGCGCGCCCGCAGGGCCCTCACCTTGTCCAGATACTGCTCCCGGGTGTAGCGCCGGTTCATGGCGGCGAGGACCCGTGTGTTCCCCGACTGGAAGGGCAGGTGGATGACGGGGGCCACCTTCTCGCAGTCCCGCATCACGTCAAAGAGCCGCTCGGTGGCGTCCTTGGGGTGGGATGTCATAAAGCGCAGGAGAAAATCGCCGGGGATGGCGTTGGCCCGCTCCAGCAGGGCGGGAAAGTCGGCGCCGTCCGCCAGGTCCTTCCCGTAGGAGTTCACGTTCTGGCCCAGCAGGGTGATGTCCTTATACCCCTGCCGGACAAGCCGGCGGATCTCGTCCAGAATGATCTCCGGCTCCCGGCTCCGCTCCCGGCCCCGGACGTAGGGGACGATACAATAGGTGCAGAAATTGTCGCACCCGTACATGATGGACACCCACGCCTTGACGGAGCCCGACCGGCGGACCGGCAGCCCCTCGGCGATGGCTCCGGCGGACTCGTCCCGGTCGAACACCCGGCCGCGGCGGAGATACACCCGGCGGAACAGCTCCGGGAATTTCCACAGCGACTGCGGGCCGAACACCAGGTCCACATGCCGGTAGGACTGGCGGATACGCTCCGCCACGTGCTCCTCCTGGGCCATGCAGCCGCACACGCAGATGATCTGACCGGGATTCTTCCGCTTGCCGTGGACCAGGGCGCCCACGTTGCCGAATACCCGCTGCTCCGCGTGCTCCCGCACGGCGCAGGTGTTGATCACGATCACGTCGGCCCCGGCCTCGCTGTCGGAAATGGCGTAGCCCATATCGGCCAGCATTCCCCGGATCAGTTCGGAGTCGGCCTCGTTCTGCTGGCAGCCGTAGGTGTCCACCCAGGCCGTGGGCTGGACCGGGAGGGCGGCATTGCGGACGCGCAGTTCCTCACAGTATTCTTTTTGCCGCCGGATGTCCCCGGCGGGGATGACGGGGGTAGTTCGCTCCAAGGGGATTCCCTCCAGAAATCGGTGTCGGATGAAAATGATACCGCAAAACCCTGCGGGACACAAGGGCGCCGGGACGGGACGCCGGTTTTTGTAACAGTCTGTCATTTTTGTGGGAAAAGACGGCGATTTTCCCCTTGACAGATGTTATGTCCACCGCAAATTTTCAAAAAAGGTTGTGGAAGTTTCGGTGGAAGTTGTTGAAAACCAGGTTTTCCCGCGGTCGGCCTTTTCCATGGCGTCGAATTTTGTCGGCTTTTCGGCAGAAAAAACTTGACGGAAAAATTATCGGTCAAATCCGTTATTTGTCTACCGCCTGTGACCGCTCCGCCGGATGAAACCGGCCCAGATACCAGCCGGTGGTCCCGTCCTTTTTCATCAGGCAGCCCCTGCTGCTCCGGCGCACCAGGGACAGCCGGTCGCCGGGGGACACGGGCAGAAGATAGTCGGTGGCGTCCTCGCAGTGGATGTGCCCGTCGGACCGGCGGGGATAGAGGTATTCCCTCAGGATCCACAGTTCCCGGCCGGAGGAGATGTGCCGACACCAGGCGCAGTCTCCCTCCTCCCGGAGGACCTCCACGGCGCTGTCGCTCCAGCGGATGTTGACGGAGTCCTCCGAGGGGGCCTGCGCATCCTCCGCCACGACGGCGGGCAGCCCGTCGTAGGACGCATAACTCATCTCGTCCCCGGTGATGTCCGGAATGATCAGGGCGTTCAGCTGGCCGTCCACTTTGAGGACGCACCCCCCGTCGATGGACACGATGTGCCGCTCCCGGTCGATCAGCGGCCGGGCGTTGGGAACGGCGGGATCGTACAGAGTCACCGGCCAGTGGCCCACCACCACCCACTTGCGGAAGGACAGGCCCTGGCCCATGAAGTCGTCGTTCTTCATGCAGCGGTAGGCGTCCAGTTCCTCCAGCCGGTCCTCCCGGGGAACGCCCCCGTGGACAAAGATATAGTTCCCCGCCTCCAGGATGTGGGGCATACCCAGCAGAAAGGCGGTCTCCTCCGGGAAGTGTTCCCGGACGGCGGCGCGGAGGGCGGGCAGTTCGTCCTCGCTCCGCACGGGCGGAAAGCCCAGTTCCGCCCCCATCTGGTTGATCAGGGCCCGCTCCTTCCAGAACCGGAACACGGGGCTCAGGTCCGCGTCCGCGCCGGGGCGGCCCTCCAGAAAGGTGCGGTCGATGTAGTCGCAGTTGCCGCTGAGGGGGTAGACGGTGCGGTTCCTGCACAGTTCCATCACATACCGCAGGGTAGCGAGGCTTTCGCGCCCCTTCTCCAGAATATCCCCGGCGAGGATGAGTACGTCGTCCCCGGAGAAACCCGCGCTGGCCAGCACCCCCTTCAAAAAGGGCAGATTGCCGTGGATGTCGCTGACACACAGCACCCGGCGGCCGGCCGCGATGTCCGGCCGGATGACGGCGGCCTTCCGCCCCATGGCGCTCCCCTCCTGTCTCAGAATCCCAGACAGAAACAGTATACCACACTTTTGAGGGAATGAGAAGAAAAAAACAGTTTACTCCCGCCCGGCGGCGTGTTAAAATAAAGGCGCCGTCAGGCCGTTCCAAATCACACAGAGACAGGGAGGAGACCGCCATGCCCAGATGCGGGACCAAAGAGCGCAGTTCCGCGCTCTACGAGAGCATTTTGCAGTTAAAAAACATGGAGGAGTGCCAGGCCTTTTTTGACGATCTTTGCACTGTGGGCGAACTGCGGGCCATGGAGCAGCGGTTCGACGTGGCCCTCCTGCTGGACGAGGGTCTGGTGTACACCGAGATCCTGGAAAAGACGGGGGCCAGTTCCGCCACCATCAGCCGGGTCAACCGCATCTTCTCCAGCGGCAAGGGCGGTTTCCAAAGGGCCATCGAGCGGAGGAAAGATGTCAAACAGGACTGAATATGGACGAAAAAGGGCCGCTGGGGAGCGGCCCTTTTTTCATGCCCGGATCGGATCTCACCGGAAATACATTGCCCCGCTCTCGAAGATGGGCTGGAATTTGTTTCCGGGGATATTCCTGGCGATATGCCGTCCCGCCCGCTCGGTGTGGCCCATCTTGCCGAACACCCGGCCGTCCGGGGAGAAGACGCCCTCGATCGCCATGACCGAGCCGTTGGGGTTGGCGGCGATGTCCATGGAGGGGACGCCCCGGGCGTCCGCATACTGGGTGGCCACCTGGCCGTTGGCGACGAGCTGTTCGATGACCGCTTCCGGGGCCACAAAACGGCCCTCGCCGTGGGACACGGGGACGGCGTGGAGGTCGCCCACGCTGGACTTGAGCATCCAGGGAGACTGCACCGAGGCCACCCGTGTGGTGACGTACCGGCTCTGGTGCCGGCCGATGAGGTTATAGGTGAGAGTGGGGCCGTTTTCCTCCGCGGGGCGGATCTCGCCGTAGGGCACCAGCCCCAGTTTCACCAGGGCCTGGAAACCGTTGCAGATGCCCAGCATCAGGCCGTCCCGGCGCTTGAGCAGGTCGTGGACCGCGTCGGTGAGCCGGGGGCTGCGGAGGAAGGACACGATGAATTTCGCGGAGCCGTCCGGCTCGTCGCCGCCGGAAAAGCCGCCGGGCAGAAAGAGGATCTGGGAGCGCTGGATGGCCGCCTCCAGGTCCAGGGCGGAGTCCGCCAGATCCCCCGGGGTCAGGTTGCGGATGACCACCGTCTCAGCGTCCATCCCCGCGCGCAGGCAGGCCCGGACGGAGTCGTACTCGCAGTTGGTGCCGGGGAACACGGGAATGACCACCCGCGGGCGGGCGATGTGCCCCGAGAACACCGCGGGGGACCGGCGGTCCCAGGCGATGGCCTCCACCGGCTCGGATGTGCCCGCCTTCGTGGGGTACACGTCCTCCAGAACCTCCTCGTTCCGCTTCAGCAGTTCGTCAATGGGGGCGCTGTCACGGCCGAAGGCGACGACCGGCTCCGCCGTGGTGACGCCCAGTTTCCCGGCGCAGGGCAGATCCACGTCCTGCGTCAACTCGGCCACGATGGCCCCATAGAAGGGAACAAACCACATATCCTCCAGGCCGTGCTTTCCCTGGAAACCGATCCGGTTGCCGAAGGACATCTTCATAACGGCCTCCGCCGCGCCGCCGGCCTCTACCGCCCAGGCGGCGGCCACCTTGCCCGCCTTGCACAGGGCGTGGAAGGCGTCCCATGCCGCCTTGGTGTTTTCCGGCACGTCGCCGCCGAAGCAGTACACCGGATGCCCCGCCTCCTTGAACTCGGGGGAGAGCACGTCCCCGGCCCTGACGGGGGCGATGGCAAAGGAGATCAACGTGGGGGGCACGTCCCGGTCCAGGAAGGAGCCGGACATGGAGTCCTTGCCGCCGATGGCGGCGCAGCCCAGCTCCAGCTGGGCGTCCAGAGCCCCCAGGAGAGCGGCAAAGGGCTTGCCCCAGCGCTCCGGATCCTCCCGGAGCTTCTCAAAGAACTCCTGGAGGGTGAGGTAGGCCTTGTGGTAGTCCGCGCCGGCGGCAACCAGCTTGGCCACGGAGGCGACCACGGCCTCATGGGCGCCTGTGTAGGGGTCCGCTGTCATCCGGTCCGGATCCAGGGCGTAGGCCATCACGCTGGCCTGATCCGTCTCCTGTCCCGGCAGGACGGGGAACAGGGCGGCCATCGCCTGGGCCGGCGTGGTCTGGGTCCGCCCGCCAAAGGGCATCAGGACGGAGGCCGCGCCGATGGACCCGTCAAAGCGCTCCGCCAGTCCCCGCCGGGAGCCGGTCTTCAGGCTGGAGGCCATGTCCCGCAGACCCGTAAAGAGATCCCGCTTCAGCCCGGAGCGGTCCGGGGTTTTTACAGTGATTCGGGTGTGTTTCACCGCGCCGTTCGTATTGAGAAAGGCCCGGCTCAGGTCCGCCACCGCGCGGCCCTTCCAGGTCATGACCATCCGGGGGCTCTCTGTCACTACCGCCACCCGGTAGGCCTCCAGATTCTCCGCCGCGGCGGCGGCGATGAACCGCTCCTCGTCCTCGGGGGCCACCACCACCGCCATGCGCTCCTGGCTCTCCGAGATGGCGAGCTCCGTCCCGTCCAGACCGTCGTACTTCTTGCGCACAGCGTCCAGGTCAATCTCCAGCCCGTCCGCCAGCTCTCCAATGGCCACGGATACGCCGCCGGCGCCAAAGTCGTTGCACCGCTTGATGAGCCTCGTCACGTCCCCGTTCCGGAAGAGCCGCTGGATCTTC
>CAYPEE010000059.1:0-10129 GCA_964409665.1 uncultured Oscillospiraceae bacterium | reverse complement strand
GGAGGAGGCGTCGATCATGACGGAGGTAAAGCCGCCGTCCACACAGGCTTTGCAGGTCTCAAAATCGGGGCCGTGGTCCAGATGAAGGACGATGGGGATGTTGGGGCACTCGATGGTCGCGGCCTCCACCAGTTTCACCAGATAAGTGTGGTTGGCATAAGCGCGGGCGCCCTTGGACACCTGGAGGATCAGAGGGGCGCTGACCTCTCTGGCGGCCTCGGTGATGCCCTGCACGATCTCCATATTGTTGACGTTGAACGCGCCGACGGCATAGCCGCCGTCATAGGCCTTCCTGAACATTTCGGTTGAAGTGACCAGAGGCATACTGACACAACTCCTTTGTTTTTAATTAGTTTTGAGGTATTCTCTTAGGCGGTTTAATTTTATCATCCGCCGCTTGAAAAAGCAAGGGAAAGCTCCGTTTTTCCGGCGCAAAATCCGCCAAATCAGCGGTGAAAAACGCCGTCCGCTGTCAACATTTTGCCCATTGGAATAGAATAGTCGGAGAAAGGGGGAAAGGAAACGTGCTTCAACTCGTTCCGTATGACCGCCGCGCGGCGGTGGCCTACGCCCACCGGTGGGCCTACGGCCGAAACCCGGCCTACTACGTTTTTGATGAACTGGGCGGCGACTGCACCAATTTTGCCTCCCAGTGCCTGTACGCCGGCGCTGGGGTGATGAATTTTACGCCCACCTTCGGATGGTATTACATCGACGCTACCAGCCGGGCCCCCGCCTGGACGGGAGTGCCGTTCTTCTGGAATTTTATGACGAGGGCCCAGTCCACCCAGGGACCGGTGGGGGTCCAGGTCCCCATTGAACTGCTGCAGCCCGGCGACTTCGTCCAGCTGCGCTTTCAGGACAGCGGCGATGTGTTCGCCCACACGCCGATAGTGGTGTCCACCGGCGAGACGCCCGCCAGGGCGAATATACTGGTGGCCGCCCACTCCAAGGACGCCGATTACAGGCCCCTGAATACCTATGAGAACGTGACGGAGATGCGGTTTTTGCACATTATCGGGGTGTTGAGGGATACGGGGGAGCCCGCGCAAAGCGGTACGCAGCAGCCGGAGGATGCGCCGGAAAACGGAGAGAACAGCGGGGAAGCGGAGGGCGTTTGACCCTCCGCTCGATTTACGCTATTCCTCTGACTTCGCGGGGGCCTTCCTGGGCCGGCCCCGGCGTTTCATCCCGCCCAGGGGGTTGGCCAGAGCCGCTTCCCGGAGGGAGCCGCTGTCCACATGGGTGTAGATCTGGGTGGTGTTCAGGTGTTCGTGGCCCAGGACCTCCTGGAGCGTGCGCACATCCACGCCGTTCTGAAGCATCAGGGTGGCGGCCGTGTGGCGCAGTTTATGGGCGGAGTACTTGGAACTGTCCAGCCCGGCGGCGGCAAAGCGCTGCTTCAGCATATAGTGGATACCGGCCTGGGTGACGCGGGTGTGTTTCCGGGTGATGAACAGGGCGTACTTGTCCGCCGCGCCGGACTTGTCCCGCACCGCCAGCCAGTCCTCGATGGCGGTCTGACAGGCCGCGTTCAGGAACACGACGCGTTCCTTGTTGCCCTTGCCCAGCACCCGGAGCCGGTCTCCCCGGATGTCGGTCAGATTGAGCCCCACCAGTTCGGAGATCCGAATGCCGCAGTTCAAGAACAGTGTGATGATGCAGAAATCCCGCTCCGCGTTGTTCCCGTCGATGGACTCCAGCAGCCGGACCGACTCGTCCAGGGTCAGATACTGCGGCAGGCCCTGCCGCTGCTTGGGAGAATCCAGTTCCTGGATGGGATTTTCCTCCAAAAGCCTGGCTTTTGTTACCAAATATTTGTAAAATGACCGGATTGTGGCCACTTTTCTGGCCCTGGAGGACGCCATCAGCCCATAGCCCTTGTCGGGATCCCTGGCGTTTTTCTGCCGGTCGCGGCTCAAGAAACTCAAATAGGCGTAGACATCAGCCAAAGTGACCGATTTGACCAGATCAATATCCACATCGTCGATGGAGATCTCGTCCAGGGGCGTGGCGCGGGGAACCCGGCCTTTTTCGATCTTGATGTAGCGAAAGAAGTTGCGCAGGTCCAGATAGTACTCATCGACCGTCCTGCGGGAGTGCCCCTGAATGGTCTCGTGGTAAGCGAGGAAGTCCCGGAGGACGGGCGGCGCGTCGGTGCGGTAGTCGATCATTTGAAATGCGGAAATACTTATGTGGAAGTTGGACAGACTATGAGGCGGAACACAAGTCCGGAGTCCGGGCCGAGAAAAGATTCAGAAAACGGTCGGAGCGCCCGATCCATGGGTTTTCCCCTCCTCTTAACTCAACAAAATTTTTATTTTGTTGAGTTCGATGTATTTCCGCACACACCTCCTCTCTTCCGGCGGCCCCAGATCCGTGAGCCGTCCGGATCTTTTCTGAACTTGAACTTACTGAACGGGAGTGATTTTATATGAGCCTCATTCCATGCACCCAAAACTGCCGTTACCAGCGGGACGGCCTGTGCACCCTCGACCAGGCCTCCGCGCCGGTGAGCCAGATCGTCCCCAACGACGCCTGCCTCAACTACACGCCCCGGCTGTCGCCCCGGGAACTTTCAGAGTTAGACCGACAGCGCGGCGATGGCCTCCCGGATATTGTGCACCTGAATGAGTTGTAGGCCGTCCGGCGGCGCCAGCCTGCCGCTGCCGCGGGCGGGCACCAGGCATTTGGCGAACCCCAGCCGCCGGACCTCGCTGAGCCGCTGGTTGACGGCGTGGACCGCCCGGAGCTCCCCGGTGAGCCCCACCTCCCCGATAGCCGCCAGGTCAAAGGGCACGGGCCTGTCCCTAAAACTGGAGGCCAGCGCCACAATGAGGGCCAGATCGGCGGCGGGTTCGTCCAGGGTCAATCCGCCGATGTCTTTGACATAAAAATCTTTATTGGCGAAGTTCAGACCGCCGCGCTTTTCCAGCACCGCCTGCATCATCATGGCCCGGTTGTAGTCGAACCCGTTGGTGGAACGCCTGGAATTGCCGTAAGCCGACGGCGACAGCAGCGCCTGGACCTCCGCCAGCACCGGCCTGGCCCCCTCCATCACACAGGTGACGCAGGAGCCGGGCATATTCGCCGGCCGGCCGGACAGCAGCGCCTCCGAGGGATTGGGCACCTCAACAAGGCCCTGATCCCCCATCTCGAATACGCCGATCTCGTTGGTAGCGCCGAAACGGTTCTTGGCCGCCCGCAGGATGCGGTAGGAGTTGTGTTCCTCCCCCTCAAAGAGCAGCACGCAGTCCACCATGTGCTCCAGCACCTTAGGCCCCGCCAGTGAGCCCTCCTTGTTGATGTGGCCCACCACGAACACCGTGATGCCCATGCCCTTGGCCAGGCGCATCAGCGCCATGGTACACTCCTTCACCTGGGCCACGCTGCCGGGAGAGGACGCGGAGTCGCCGTTGCAGATAGTCTGAATGGAGTCCACGATGAGGATATCCGGTTTCTGCCCCTGCACGGCGGCCACGATGTCCTCCAGATCGTTTTCGGCGTACAGGTACAGCCCCTGATCCCGGATGCCCAGCCGCTGCGCCCGCAGCTTGATCTGCCGCTCCGACTCCTCACCGGATACATATAAGACATCCGCAAAACGGCACAGAGTGTCGCAGATCTGCAGCATCAGCGTGGATTTCCCGATGCCGGGGGCGCCCCCCACCAGCACCAGAGAGCCCTTCACCGCTCCCCCGCCCAGCACCCGGTCCAGTTCCGCCATGCCGGTGTCAAACCGCAGTTCGCCGGCGGCCTCCACCTCCGCGATGGGCCTGGGCCTGCGGAAAGCCGCGCCCCCGTCCAAAGCCGCCGAGGGCTTCTTTCTGATCTCCGCGGCAGGCCGTTCCACAATGGTGTTCCAGGCCCCGCAGGCCGGGCATTTCCCCTGCCATTTGGGGGTCTCGCCGCCGCACTCGGTGCAATAGAACAGAGTCTTGGCCTTTGCCATGGGTCATTCTCCTTCCCACACGGTGGGGATCCTCTTTAACTCGTCAAAATACGCCCCGGCCAGCGCCACGGCAATCTTCCTCTGATAGGAATCGGTGGCCAGCAGAGACGCCTCCTGTCCGTTGCTCAGAAAGCCGCACTCCACCAGAATGGCCGGACAGCTGATGTGGCGGAAGAGATAGGCGGTATCAGGCACCGGTCTGGCCTCGCGGCCGTTGGAGGGATCCAGCGCCCTGCGGAGGAGTTTCTGGGTCTCCTCCCCCCACTGGCGGCTGATGTCGCCAGGTGTATAAAACACCTGTGCGCCGGAATATCTCGGATCTGTAAAGTGATTTTGGTGTACACTTATCAGCAGGGCGTGATCGGTGCTGTTGATCAGCGCCACGCGGTTTTTCAGATCGGATACCTTCTTCTCGTGGAGGGTCCTGGCCGTGCTGTCGTGGATGGATACGTCATCCTCCCGGGTCATCACCGGGCGAACGCCCAGAAAGGCGGCCAGCGCCTCCGTCTTCTTGACGATGGCAAGATTGATCCCGCTCTCCAACTGTCCTCCGGCGGAAGTGGCCCCGCCGTCCTCCCCCCCGTGACCGGCGTCCAGAATCAGCGCCCAGCGGCCGGTGGATGCCGCCGCCGGACCGGCGGCCGGGATGGAGCCGCTGAACCCCCACGCCCACGCGCCCATCCCCGTCAGGCACAGGCACAGCGTCAACAGCAGCAGATCACGTTTCACGGCAAGTCCCCCTCTCCCCTCCAACTTATGAGGGACGGGGGCCCTTCATGCCATCACAGGTAGGAGAACACCTCGCGGTGCCGTCTGGAGATGGTGACCGACACCTGGGGGAACTGCCTGCTTAACCAGTCCTGGAGCACCGGGCACACCACGTTTTCGGTGGGGAAATGTCCCGCGTCGATGAGGTTCAGTTCCAGGGCTTTGGCCTCTAAAAAGTTGTGATATTTCACGTCGGAGGTGACAAAGGTATCGCACCCCTGGGCGATAGCGTCCTCCATGTACTCGGCGCAGGCGCCGCCGCCCACGGCCACCCGGCGCACGCGCTTTCCGCCGTCCACCAGCCGGACGCCGTTGGCCCCCAGCAGTTCCTTCACCGTCATGGCAAAGTCATAGAGGGGCTGTTCCGTCACAAAGCCGATGCGCCCGACGCCGTAGGGCCTCCCCTGATCGTCCACGCCGGTCTGCCTCAGCTGGCCGATGTCGGACAGGCCCAACCGCAGCGCCAGCGCGTCGTTGACGCCGTCCTCCACCGCGTCCAGATTGGTGTGGGCGCAGATGGCGGCGACGCGGTTCTCCGCCAGAGTCAGCACATTTCGTCCGGTGACGGTCTGGTCAGTGACCGACTGGATCACGCCGAAGATCACCGGGTGGTGGGACACGATGAGCTGCGCGCCCAGCATGACGGCCTCCCGGATCACCGCGTCGGTGATGTCCAGCGACACGAGGATCTTGGTGACCTCGGCGTCCGCCCGGCCCACCAGGAATCCCGCGTTATCAAAGTCCTCCTGAAGTTCAAAGGGGGCCTTTTTCTGCAAAAACGAGTAGACTTTGCCAACGGTGGTCATGCCAATGCCTCCTTCATGGCGTTTAATCCGGCGGCCGCCTCCTCCAGCGCGGCGATGGCGGCCTCATCTTTGTCCCGGGCGGCGCGGCGCCCCTCCAGGGCCCGGGTGACCTTGGAGAGGATATGGTCCAGGTACTCCCCTCTCAGGGGATCGTCGCTCTGCCGCCCGGCCCACAGTTCCGCGGGCGTGAGCGGAGGCATCTCCCCTCCCTTGACGGTCCATATACTGTAAAGCCTGTTCCCTTCACGGGCAATCGACTCGCTTTCAATGGCGTAGCCGTGCTGAAAGAGCCACAGCCGCAGATCCGGCTGGGAGGTCATGGGCTGGAGCACCAGGGTCTTGCCCTCTCTCGTCCAGGAAGCGGCCCCCAAAATGGCGGCGATGGTCTCCCCTCCCATGCCGGCGATGGTCACGGTATCCACCTCCTCCGGGCGGACGGCGGCAAGGCCGTCGCACGCTCGAAAGTCCATCCGCTCCGCGACGCCGTAGAACCGGGCGTTCTCTCTGGCGTTGTCCAGCGGCCCCGGTCTCAGCTCGGAGGCGATGGCCCGGCGGATGCGGCCGTTCAGTAGCAGCCAGATGGGCAGATAGCCGTGATCGGCGCCCACGTCGGCCAGCCGTGCGCCCTCCGGCACCCGGTTGGCCGCCGCTCTCAGTCTGGGGGGCAGTTCCATGGCGTACACCTCCGAAGGAGAAAAGGAAAAGAGCGGAGGGTGATCCGCTCTTTTCCGGGACGGCGATTCAGGCGATATCGGCGTTCAGCTTTTCCAGCAGGGCGTCCACATCCACGCCGTGGACCATGCAAGCCTCCTCCACCGTCTCGCCGCGGGAGGCGGGGCAGCCCAGGCAGTGCATACCGATGGACATAAAGATGGGAGCGGTCTGCGGGGCGATGTCCAAAATATCACCGATCACAGTATCTTTCGTGATTTGAGCCATTTGGGTAGACCTCCTTACATTTTTGGAACACTCAATAGTATACCCAAGTGTCCGCCGTTTTGCAAGGGGTTTTCCCGTTTTTTCGTCTCAACCCTGCAAAAAAGCCTCCAGCCGGTCCATTCCCTTCTGGATATTCTCCATGGAGGTGGCGTAGGACCATCGGACGAAATTGGGGGCGCCGAAACCGCTGCAGGGCACGGCGGCCACCAGTGCGTGCTTCAAAAAGGCGGTGCAGAAGTCGTCGGAGGAGCTGATCTCCTCCCCGTGGATGGTCCTGCCCAGCAGTTTTTTAATGTTCATCATCACGTAGAAAGCGCCCTCCGGCTTGATACAACTGACTCCGTCGATGCGGTTCATCCGCTCCACGATGTAGTTCCGCCGCTCCTCAAAGGCCTGCCGCATGGCCTCGACGGTGTCCTGGGGTCCGGTGAGGGCGGCCACCGACGCCGCCTGGGAGATGGCGCAGGGGGAGCCGGTGGAGTGGCTCAGAAAGTTGGACATGACCTTGGCCACCTTCAGATCGGCCATGGCGTAGCCGATGCGCCAGCCGGTCATGGCGTAGGATTTGGACACGCCGTTGATGAGGACGGTGCGCTCCTTCACGTCGTCCCCCAGGGCGGCGAAGGAGGTGAACTGGGTGCCGTCGTACAGCAGGCCGTAGTAGATTTCGTCGGAGATGACATAGATGTCCTTCTCCACGCACACACGGGCGATGCGCTCCAGTTCCTCCCTGCTGTACACCATGCCGGTGGGGTTGGAGGGATTGTTGAGGATGAGGACCTTCGTCTTAGGGGTGACGGCGGCGGCAAGCTGCTCGGCGGTCATCTTAAAACCGGCGGACTCCTCCGCGGTGACGATGACGGGCACGCCCCCCACCATCTTGATGAGTTCCAGGTAGCTGACCCAGAAGGGCGCGGGCAGGATGACCTCGTCGCCCGGATCGACCAGCGCCCGCAGAGCGATATACACGCAGTGCTTGGCACCGCTGGTCACCACCACCTGGCCGGGGATGTAGTCCAGATCGCAGTCCAGGCGCATCCGGTCGCAGACGGCCTGTTTCAGGGCCACGGTGCCGGAGGCCGGGGTGTACCGGGTGATATTGTCCTCGATGGCCTTCTGGCCGGCCTCTTTGATATGGTCCGGGGTATTGAAGTCGGGCTCGCCGGCCCCGAAACCCACCACGTCGATGCCGTCCGACCTCATCTGCTTGGCCAGGGCGTCGATGGCCATGGTGCTGGACGCCTGCACATGGGCGGCGATCGTTGCCAGTTTTTTCACAGTGATCCCTCCAAAAGCGCTTCGCAGTAAAAACCGTTCCTGCACATTATATGATTTGTCTTGCAGAAAGGCAAGGACTTTTTCTTTGAAATCAAAAAATTTGCAGTTTTGAATAAATCGCCTTGCAAAAGCGGCAGATTTTTGCCCCGCCTGCACAGCGGGCGGGGCGTCGGAGCCGCTCTCCTACCCCTTCCGGGAGCGCTCGGTGTTCTTCTGATAGAGGAGATACAGTCCCTTGACCAGCAGATCGTGGTCAAATATGATCTCCCTCCGGCACAGGCGGTACAGTTCCGGCATAGCGGTCCCGGTGGCCACCACGGCGGCGGCGGGGGCGCCGGCGGCCCGCTCCAGTTCCTCGATGATCCGGTCGAAGGCGCCGCTGTAGCCGTACAGCACCCCGGCCCGCATGGCGTCCTCCGTATTGCGGCCGAGGGGGGTCTCCACCCGGCCCATGGCGATCTGCGGCAACTGAGCCCCATTGCGCGACAGGGCCGCCAGGGCGATCTCCGCCCCCGGCATGATGGAGCAGCCCTCGAAGGAGCCGGCGCTGAGGTAGGAGAAGGTCACCGCCGTGCGGCAGTTGATGACGACAGCCGGCGCGGGGTACAGCCTGGAGGCCGCCACCGACGAGGCCACGATATCGCTGCCCAGCTGGGTATGCAGATCCGCCTTGATGTTGAGGCCCGTCCTGAGACCGGCGCCCACCGTCAGGGGCGCCCTGCCCGTCAGCCGGGTCAGGGTGCGGACATAGGTCCGGGTGATGGGCGGCACCACGCTGGAGAGGATGGACCCCCGCACTGCGGACAGTTCCGCCCCGTAGAGCCGGAACACCCCGGTCAGGTCCATGGCGCACCGGTCGTCGGTCATTTTCACGTCGGTGTCCAGTTCGGACTGGAAGGACAGCGCTCCCCCCTCGGAGAACAGCGCGATGGCGGTGCAGATATTGCCAATGTCGATGGCCAGGATCATAGGACCTTTCCCCTCTCCAAAGTCGATTATACACCGGGCCGCCCTGTCTGTCACGGAGAAAATCAGCCCTCCGATGGCTTTCACCGGAGGGCTGATGGGCGTTCAGATATTGTCCCGGATGATCTCTCCCATCCGCCGGGTGCCGATGGCGCTCTCCCCCGCCCCGGCGATGTCGGCGGTGCGCCAGCCGCCGGAGAGCGCCCTGTCCACGGCGGCCTCGATGGCGTCGGCCTCGGCGGACAGGTGGAAGGAGTAGCGGAACATCATGGCGGCGGACAGGATCGTGGCAATGGGGTTGGCCCTGTCCTGCCCGGCGATATCCGGGGCAGAGCCGTGGATGGGCTCATAGAGCGCCGGGGCGCCGTCCCCCATGGAGGCGGAGGGCAGCAGGCCGATGGAACCTGTGACCATGGACGCCTCGTCGGACAGGATGTCGCCGAACATATTTTCGGTGACCACCACGTCGAACTGGCCGGGGTCCCGGACCAGCTGCATGGCGCAGTTGTCCACCAGCACGTCCTCGTACTGCACGTCAGGATACTCCGCCGCCAGCCGGTGCATGGTGGCCCGCCACAGGCGGCTGGTCTCCAGCACATTGGCCTTATCCACGCTGGAGACCTTGTGCCGGCGCAGTCGCGCGAACTCGAAGGCCCGGCGGCCGATGCGCTCGATCTCCATCTCGGAGTAGGCCATCAGGTCGGTGGCCTCCATCCCCCGGTCCTCGGTCCGGTATTTGTCCCGCCTGCCGAAGTAGATGCCGCCGGTGAGTTCCCGCACGATCAGCAGGTCGATGCCCGCCTCGGCCGTCTCCTTTTTCAGCGGGCAGGCTTCGGCCAGAGCGGGCCGGAGGGCGGCGGGGCGCAGATTTGCGTAAAGGCCCAAATCTTTACGGATGGCCAACAGAGCGGTCTCAGGGCGCTGCTCGGCGGGCCTGTCGCCGCCCCACCTGGGGCCGCCCACCGCGCCCAGCAGGACGGCGTCGCAGCTCTGGCACAATTCGGCGGTGCCGTCCGGATAGGACTTGCCCAACGCATCGGTGGCGCAGCCGCCCATGAGTACGTCCACATATTCAAAGGCGTGGCCGAACCTCTCCCCCACCTTGTCGATGACCTTCACCGTTTCATTGACAATCTCGGGACCGATGCCGTCCCCCCGGATCAGAGCGATCTTATAGTTCATTGCGCTACCCCTCTCGCCTTCAGGGACTTGAGCAGTCCGCCGTGTTCAATAATGGCGTTGACAAATTCCGGGAAAGGCGCGGCCCGGAAGGACTCGCCCGTGGTCTCGTTGACGATGACGCCGGCGTGAAAGTCCACGGAGACCCTGTCTCCGGCGCGAATGCCCTCCACCGCCTCCGGGCACTCCAGGATGGGAAAGCCGATGTTAATGGCGTTGCGGTAGAAAATGCGGGCAAAAC